>DASRPM010000304.1:0-8323 GCA_035646375.1 Vicinamibacterales bacterium | reverse complement strand
TGCTCGTGGCCCTGCACCGCAACCGCTGGCAGAGCGGATGGCGGGTGGCGACGCACGTGGTGCCGCCGCTCGCCGTCCTGTGGTTCATGACCGGCGCGCTGCCCGCCGCGACCGCGTCGCCCGTCGCCTTCGGCGCGCTCGGGCTGGCGGTGGCCGCGCTGACCGCGTGGCTGGTGCGGCATGGGGAGCCGTCGAGCGAACCGCGTTTCGAAATCGCGACGCTGCGGCGCTTCGTGCCGGTGTTCGCGCTCTACCTGGTGGTCACCGCCCTCTGGCCGCCGTTCCGGTCTCCCAGCGGGTGGCATGGGGCGGTGCTGTTCGAGAACCGGATGAACGGGGCCGGCGTGGTGGACGTGCTGCTCCTGCTCGAACAGGTCGGCGGCTTCACGCTGCTCGGCTACGCGGTGGCCGAGTGGCGCGGCCGTCGGGAGCTCTCGCTCGCCGCGGACCTGCCGCTCATCGTCGCCGCGGCCGCGGCCTGTGCGCTGGCGCTCGAAGGCGTGCAGGGTGTGTTGTCGGGACCCGGCGCGTCGCTGCTGCGCGCGGCGCTGTCTACGAGCGGCGCGGCCTACGGCGTGGCCGTGTACCACCTCGCCCGCCAGCACGTGCGAGCGCTGCGCGCCGAGGACGCCGGCGCGGGCGCGTCGGCCACCGAAGCCGCCTAGCTATGTAGAGGGCGGTCTTCAGACCGCCCTGACGCAGTCGCTGCTATTCGTCAGGCATTCGCATGAACCCGATCGACGAACTCGTTGAACGGCTGGCACGGCATCCGGGACTGCGCTTCACTGCGACGGCGACGGTCGTTGAGATCGAGTCGCCAACCTCCGAAGGATTCGCCGTACGTCTTCAAGCGGCGAAGTCAGAGTTCATCGTTGCCTTCGAGGGTTGGCATGAACACTTCGAGTCCGGCGAAGAGGCGTTGAACTGTGTGGCGTTCGCGTACAGCGGGCGTTGCCGCCTCGCAGTCACTTATCGAGGCCGGATTCCCGTGAAGTGGGTGATGGAATCGTGGGATGACGGGCGATGGATCGCGGACAGTGAGGTGAGGCACTTCGTCGTACCCTTCTGGCTGCGACGTCGCGTCGTCTATCGCCAGAATCCGAATCTCCTGAGCAGCGAGTGAACCCCGCTACCGAAGGCCGACCTCTACATTGAGCGTCGTCGCCGAAGCAGCTCGTAGAGCACCACCGCGGCGGCGGACGCGACGTTCAACGATCGCTTCTCCCCCAGCATTGGAATGCTGACGTGCGTCTCGATGCCCCGTACGACCTCCGGCGCCACGCCGTCGGTCTCGTGGCCGAACACGAGGCACACCGGCCACGTGGGCACCCAGTCGTACAGATCGATGGCGTGTTCTGAGTTCTCGATCGCCACGATGTGATACCCCGCGCCGGCTGCCTTGGCGATCGCGATGGCCGTCTCCGCCTCGTACTCCCAGGCGACCGCCGTTTCCGCGCCGAGCGCGGTCTTGGCAATCGCGTGCCGCTGCCGCGCGCCCTGGTCGGGCCGCGGCGTGATGCCGCAGAGCACCAGCTTCTCCAACGCGCAGCCGTCCGCGGTACGGAAGAAGGCGCCCGTGTTGTACAGGCTGCGGATGTTGTCGAGCACGACGACGACGGGCAGGCTAGGGGAAGCCGACATGAACGTTGAACACACGCACGCCCAGCTCGCGCGTGTCCTGGCTGACGACGCTCGCCGTAGTCGCCGGCACGAACGTCGGCTGCACGTGCAGATCGACGTCCACCGTGGCGGCCGAACCCAACCGGGCCGCAGGCAGCGGCACGCGTTCGACACGGCGGGCGCCCGGCACGACCCGAATCGAGGCGAGCAGGTCGGACCCGGCTCGCAGCTCCACGGTCTGTGGTCCGACCGCGCTCACGGGCTGATCCAGTTCGATCCAGAGCAACGCGCTTTGCCCCGGGGTTCGGAACGACAGGCGGGCGGCGCCGCTGGACCATCGCCACTCCCGGGCTGCCTCGCCGGCGTCGCGCTCGGCCCCGTGCCAGCCCTCGCCGAACGACACGAACACGGCGTTCGACGGGGGGCGCATCTCGAACGAGGGAAACTCGTACGCGTGATTGCCGCGATCGGTGCCCGCCACGGCTACGCGGCTGCCGTCGTCTTTCGAGAAGAGGCCAGCCTCTGTGCGCACGCGGCCGGTGTACGGAATCCGCGGCACGAACATCGTGCGACGGTAGGCCATCGGCGGGGTGCCCCACGGCGGCGGGGGCGAGGGCAGGGCGTGATCGTCGGTCCACAGCAGCATGCCGCTCTCGTCGAGCAGGTGGACGAACACCCAGTAGGTGCCCTGCAGCGGCGTCGCGCCGGGCATCATGCTGACGCGGTACTCGAACTCGATCGGCGAACCGCCCTCGGCCACCGCTTGTGACGGGTTGACGCCCAGCGACACACGCGGCGCGGTGTCGGGCTTCTCCGATCCGCATGCGCCGCAGAGCGCGAGCGCGCAGGCGAGGGCGAACGACGGCGCCTGCCGTAACGACCACTGACGCATCAGCGCCGGATCATCGCACGTACTCGGTGGCGATCGACTCGCCCGCGAGGTAGCGGGCGCGCGCGGCGGGCTGGTACAGGCGCACCTGCGGCGCGATCTCGATCTGCGGCGGCCAGTCGAGACGGCTCCATTCACTCGCGGCAAACCGCGCCCGGAACGCCGCCTCCTCCGCGCTGTCGAGCAACAGATACGGCTCCAGCCCCTTGGCGCGCGCGAACACCATGGCGCGATCGAGCCACGCCGGATCGAGTGCGTCCCACACGAGCGTGGGCCTCGCGCCGTAAAACCGGACGCTGCCGCTGAAACGGCTGGTCACGACCAGGGCGTTCTGCGGGAGCCGTGCCCCCGCCACGCGGCCCGTTCGCGGGAACACCGACTCGAGCTCCGCAAGGCGGAACGCGCTCCGCGCGCGGGCCTCGCGCGCGCCGAGCGCCATCAGCGCGAGCGCCGCCACCGTCAGGGCCATGGGCACGGCGCGGCGACCGGCTCGGGCGGCGATGCGGCTCAGGCTGCCCATGCCGAGGACTGCGAGGACGGGAATCGACGGCAGCAGGAAGCGCACGTACGACCAGTCGTCGAACGTCAGGTACGGCAGATACAGCCCGAGGTTCACGAGCACGAACGCGAGGCCGACGGCCGCCAGCGGCCGCGCCAGGACGAAGGGTGCCACCGCCGCGAACGCCAGCAGCGGGCCGTGGGTCTCGAAGAGCCACGACGCATACCGCGATGCGTTGGGGCCGACCCGATCGATCGAGAAGAGGTCGCTCGCGGCGCCGTACCCCGACGTCAGCGGCGACCCATAGAAGTGCTGCTGCACGGCGGCCACGGCGACGCAGCCGGCGGCGCAGCCGATGGCGTAGCGCGCGCCGTCGCGCAGGCGCTCGGCCCACGGCGCGCCGGGACGCAGCAGCAGGTAGGCGCCCACGACCAACCCGAGCGGCACCAGGTTGGGACGAATCAGAATCGCCGCGCCGCCACACACGCCGGCGGCGATGGCGGCGGGGTGCGAGCGCGTCGCCAGCGCCAGCGCCAGCACCCAGAACGCGGCCGCCGGCACGTCGCTCATCGGCTGAATCACCTGATACAGCACGACGGGGCTCGCGGCCGTCACGGCCGCGGCCGCAAGCGCCACGCGGTCGTCGAGGCGCGTGCCGAGGAGCCAGGTCGCGATCACCAGCAGCAGGCCGCACACGGGAACCACCGCGAACATCGCGGTGCGCCCCCCGAGCGCGAGCGCCGGCGCCATCAGCATCGACAGCCCGGGCGGGCAGATCGGCACGATCGCGCCGCGCACCGTGGCCGATGGCACGTGGCCGGCCGGCGCGAACGACAGCGGCGCGCCTGGCCACGGCGCGTCGAGCGCCAGCGGATCGGGCTCGAGCAGCCGCCCGCTCGCCCAGCGTTCCGCCTGGTGCACGTAGCAGTAGGAATCCGATCCGCCGGCGACGTAGCTGCCATACCGCAGGGCCACGCCGACGACCGCGGCGCAGATGGCGGCCAGCGTCAGCCACCCAATCAGCCGGCGCATGCGGGACTGGTCGGGCACATCTGAAGATGTGCCCCTACGAGGGCGAACGGAAGCGCTCCGCCACGAGCACGTTGAGCGCCTTGACGCCGTCGCGCCATCCGATCTTCTTGCCCTGACGGCGGCTGCGCGCCTCGAAGCGCACCGGCAGCTCGGTCACGTGGTGCCCCGCGCGCAGGAGGCGGGCGGTGATCTGCGGCTCGATGTCGAAGCGGTTGGCCTCGAGGCGCAGCGAGCGCGCCACGTCGGTCCGCATGATCTTGTAGCACGTCTCCATATCGGTGAGCGACGCGCCGTAGAGCACGTTGGTGACACCGGTGAGGAACCGGTTGGCCGCGCTGGAGAGCCACGGGCCGCGCGGCCCGGCGTTGAGGAACCGCGAGCCGTAGACGACCCGGGTGGTGCCGGTGACGATCGGCTGCACCAGCGCCCCGAGCTGCACCGGATCGAGCTCGAGGTCCGCGTCCTGGATGGCCACGATGGTGCCGCGCGCCCGGGCGAGCCCTTTTCGCAGGGCGCTGCCCTTGCCGCCGTTGTGCTCCGAACGGATCACCGTCACCGGCAGCCCGTCGCGCTCCGCGGCGCTCAGCAGGTCGCCGGTGCCATCCGTCGATCCGTCGTCCACGACCAGGATCTCGCGCGGCAGCGGCAGGTCGATCGAGATCAGCCGGTCGAGGACGGCGCGCACCGTCCGGACCTCGTTGTAAACGGGCACGATGATCGACAGCAGTTCCGGGGAGTCCGGCGGCCGCACGGCCGCCTCGGGCGTGGAGCTCAAGGTAGCCGGGATTATGGTCGCGTTTGACGCGTTGTCAAAGTGGTGGAGGGAGGTGGTAGCATCGGCGCCAACCGACCCGTCACAGGAGCGCACCATGTCCAAGAGTCGCGTGCTGACCGTTACGCTGGGGCTCGCCGCCGTCGCCGCGCTGGCATCGTCGTTCGTGTTCGTTCCTTCGTACGCGCAGCAGCCCGCGGCCGACGTCGCCATCGACACCGACGATATCGGCGGCGTGGTCACCGGGCCGGACGGGCCCGAGGCGGGCGTGTGGGTGATCGCCGAGACCACCGACCTGCCGGTGCGCTACATCAAGAGCGTGGTCACCGACGACCGCGGCCGCTTTCTCGTGCCCGATCTGCCGGCGGCGAACTACCAGGTGTGGGCGCGCGGCTACGGGCTGGTGGACAGTGCCAAGACGACGGCCCGGCCCGGCCGGCGCCTGGCAATCACCGCCCTCCTCGCCCCGACCGAGGCGCTCGCGGCGCGCTATTACCCCGCCATCTACTGGTACTCGATGCTGAAGATTCCGAGCGCCGATCAGTTCGGCGGCAAGAGCAGCATCCCGGCCCGCGTGACTCAGACCCAGTGGATTGCGAGCATGAAGAACACCGGCTGCATCGGCTGCCATCAGCTCGGACAGGCGTCCACGCGCACCATCCCGCCGGCGCTCGGCACGTTTGCCAACGGCGTCGAGGCATGGAAGCGGCGCGTGCAGTCGGGCCAGTCAGGCGCGATGATGTTCGGACAGCTCAACAACCTGGGCGAGATGGCGTTCGAGAACTACGCGGACTGGACCGACCGCATCGCCAAGGGCGAGCTGCCGTTTGCCAAGCCGCAGCGGCCGCAGGGCGTGGAGCGCAACATCGTCGTCACGCTGCGCGACTGGATGAACGACAAGCAGTACCTGCACGACCTGATCGCCAGCGACCGGCGCTTCCCCACCGTCAACGCGTACGGTCCGCTCTACGGATCGCCGGAGTACAGCTCCGACAACATTCCCATCCTCGACCCGGTGAAGAACGTGGCCACCGTCTTCCCGGCGCCGGTGCGCGATCCGCACATGCCGCTCAACCTCGGTCCCGGCCACGCCGCGGCGCTCGACGTGACGCAGCCGTCGCCGTACTGGGGCAGCGAGCGGATCTGGGAGACGCGCGTCAACAACCACAACTCGATGTTCGGGCGTGACGGACGGCTGTGGCTGGCGGCCTCGGTCCGCGGAGGCGAGAACCCCGCGTTCTGCAAGGCGGGCTCGGATCACCCGTCGGCGAAGGCGTTCCCGATGGACCGCGCCGTGCGCCATGTCTCGGTGTTCGATCCGAAGACGAAGAAGTACTCGTTCGTGGAGACCTGCTTTTCCACGCACCACCTGCAGTTCGGCTACGACGCCAACGACACGCTGTGGACGAGCGGCGGCGGTCCCGTCGTCGGCTGGGTGAACACGAAGGAGTTCGACCGCACGGGCGACGCCGCGAAGGCACAGGGTTGGACCGTGCTGGTGCTCGACACCAACGGCAACGGCAAGCGCGACGCCTACACCGAGCCGGGGCAGCCGACGGATCCCGCCAAGGACATGCGCGTGAACTCGCCGTTCTACGCCGTGATGCCGAGCCCGGCCGACGGCTCGATCTGGGGCGCGACGCTCGGCAACCCCGGCGCGGTGGTGCGGCTCTCGCCCGGCGCCAACCCGCCCGAGACCGCGCTCGCCGAGGTCTTCACCGTGCCGATGCCGGGCTTCGCGGTGCGCGGCGGCGACATCGATCGCCAGGGTGTGGTGTGGGTGTCGCTCGGCAGCGGCCACATCGGCAGCTTCGATCGCCGCAAGTGCAAGGCGCCGCTCAACGGGCCGAATGCCACCGGCGGTCACTGCCCCGAGGGATGGTCGTTCCACCAGTATCCCGGCCCGGGCTTCCGCGGCATCGGCGAGAACAGCGCCGAGTCGAGCTACTACTCGTGGGTCGACCAGCACAACACGTTCGGCCTCGGCAACGACGTACCGATGTCCACCGGCAACCTGAACGACGGTCTCATCGCCTACGCCAACGGCCGCATGGTCACGCTGCGCGTGCCGTATCCGATGGGCTACTACGCCAAAGGCTTCGACGGGCGCATCGACGATCCGAAGGTGGGCTGGAAGGGTCGCGGGCTCTGGACCACCAACGGCGACCGCACACCGTGGCTCATCGAGGGCGGCCGGGGCACCAAGCCGCTCGCCGCGCATTTCCAGCTGCGCCCGGATCCGCTGGCGAAGTAACCGCTGCAGGGCGGCCTGAAGGCCGCCCTCTACACGCGCTTTCGTAGGGGCGGGTCTTTAGACCCGCCCGACCAGATCCGATAACCCGGTTGTGAGCCGGTTCGACTACGTCGCGCCCGAGCGCTTGCAGTTCCGCGAAGGCGGCGGCTGTCTCGCGTTCTTCGGGGTGCCCTTCTTCCTGGCCGGCCTCTTTCTCCTCGCGACCGCCGGCGGCGCGATTCCCATGGGCAACGCCGACGACCTCGGCGCCTGGGCCCGGCCCCTCCTCGGGATGATGGGCGTGATCTTCACGAGCGTGGGCGGCGCGCTGGTGTTCGGCCGGCAGTGGACCACGCTCGACGTGGCCGAGCGCGCGGCCACCACGTCGTGGGGGCTGCTCGTGCCGCTCACGGCGCGATCGCGCCGGCTCGACGAGTTCAGGTGCGTGCGGATCGGGTTCGAGGCGGGCGATTCCGACTCCGCGGACAAGTTTCCCGTCGCGCTCAGGGCCCTCCGCGGTCCGGATCTGGTGCTCTGCAGCCCGACGGCGTACGAGGAAGCCCGGACGAGCGCGGCCGAGGCCGCGCGGCATCTGCGGTTCGCGCTCGAGGACGCCTCCGGCGATCACGCGGTCACGCTCGATCCCGCCGATGCGGACGCGCCGCTGCAGCAGCGCGCCGCCCGCGTCGCCAACCCCGGACCACCGGCCTCGCGGCCAGCCGCCTTGCGCAGCGAAGTCCATCACGAAACCGCCGGCGTCCGCATCGTGATTCCACATCCGCGCACGAGCCGCCTCGGCCTGGTGCTCGTGGCGGCGCCGATCATGCTGCCAATCCTGGTCGGACCGTCGCTCTGGAACTTCTTCAAGCAGACGAACACGCCGGAACCGATCGGCCTGCTGTTCCTTACAGGGTTGGGGTTCATGTTCGGCGTGCTGCCGGCGGTCACCGTCGTGAATGGCTTCCTGTGGTCGCGTCACGGGCACGTGGAAGTCCACGTGTCGCGCGACGGTGTGACGGTGCGCGAGCGGCGCGCGTGGCGGACGCACACGACGGCCACGATCGCGGCCGGCGACATCCTCGACGTGGACTTCGGCACGCGGGAGACCGGCGCCGTCACGGCCCGCGTCGCCGTCGAGCAGAAGATGATGGACGCGGGCCACGACGCCGCAGCACTCAGCCCGCGGATGGAGCGGTGGATGACGACCGCGGCGAAGTGGACGAAAGGGCGCGGCGTGATCGTGAAGGCGCGCGGCGGGCTCACCGCCTTCGGGCAGGA
>DASRPM010000303.1:0-7742 GCA_035646375.1 Vicinamibacterales bacterium | reverse complement strand
GCCTACCGCCGCGGAGATTTGCGGCGATCGCGGGTGATGACCGCCGTGCGCGGCAGCCCCTGCAGATCAGCTACCACGCGGTCGAAGCGCAGGTCGTCGTGCCGCGCTACGCGGTCGCGCACCTCGTCCTCCTGCCCGAATCCGAACTCCATGATCAGCCAGCCGCCAAGGCGCAGCTTCCCGACCGTTGCCTCCAGCACGCCTTCGATGTCCCGCATGCCGTCCACGCCGCCGAAGAGCGCCACGTGCGGCTCGCGCAGCACCGTCGGCGACAGGGCGGCCCGGTCGGTTTCGCGCACGTAGGGCGGGTTGGCGGCAATCAGGTCGAACTCGCCCGGCACGCCCTCGAGATACGGCGTGTGCACGAACTCGATGCGGTTGAACACCCCGTGGCGCGCCGCGTTGCGCTTGGCGACCATCAGCGCGTCCATCGAGACGTCGGTGGCGACCACCGTGCACTTGCGCGCTTCGTGGGCGAGCGTCACGGCGACGTTGCCGCACCCGGTTCCGATGTCGGCCACGCGCGCATCGAGCTCGCGAACGATGAGCGGCAGCGCCGCCTCCACGATCATCTCGGTCTCCGGCCGCGGGATCAGGACGGCAGGGGTGACCTCGAGCTCGAGGCCGTAGAACTCGCGCACGCCGGTGATGTACGCGCTCGGCTCGCGCGTGCTGCGCCGATCGACCCAGGCCGAGAACTTCGGCTCGAGACCCGCGGGCACGACCTGGTTGGATTCGGTGAGGAGGCGCGCGCGGTCCCAGCCGAGGATCGTCCGGGCGAAGAGCTCGGCGTCGATTGCCGCCTCGTCGGACGCGATGCCGGCGGCCACGAGTCGGTCGCGCGCGACCGAGAGGGCCTGGCGCAGCGTCACGCCCCGACCTGGCTGGCCTGTTTCAGTTTTTCCGCGTTGTAGAACGACGCCACCTGCTCCAGCAGTTCGGCGACGTCGCCTTCGAGCACGGCGTGCAGCTGATGGGTGGTGAAGTTGATGCGATGGTCCGTGATGCGGCTCTGCGGGAAGTTGTACGTGCGGATCTTCTCGGACCGCTCGCCGGTGCCCACCTGGCCGCGCCGCTCCTTCGCGATCGCGTCCTGCTGCTTCTGCATCTCCATCTCGTAGAGACGCGCGCGCAGCACCTTCATGGCCTTCGCACGGTTCTTGATCTGCGACTTCTCGTCCTGCTGTGACACGACGACGCCGGATGGAATGTGCGTGAGACGCACGGCGGAGTACGTCGTGTTGACGCTCTGCCCGCCCGGGCCGCTCGAGCAGAACGTGTCGATGCGGAGGTCCTTTTCCTGAATCTGGATGTCCACTTCCTCGGCTTCGGGGAGCACCGCGACGGTGGCCGTGGACGTGTGGATGCGCCCGGCCGCTTCGGTGGCCGGCACACGCTGCACGCGGTGCACGCCGCTCTCGTACTTCAGCCGGCTGTAGACGCCCTTGCCTTCGATGGAGGCGATCACTTCCTTGATGCCGCCCCCCGTGCCCTCGCTGGTCGACAGCACGTCGATCTTCCACCGCTGCGTCTCGGCGTAGCGGCTGTACATCCGGAAGAGATCCGCGGCGAATAGGCCGGCTTCGTCGCCGCCGGTGCCGGCGCGGATTTCGAGGATGACGTTCTTCTCGTCGTTCGGATCCTTCGGGACGAGCAGGATCTTGAGCTCCTGCAGCAGCACGTCGCGCTTGGCGGTGAGCGCGGGCAGCTCTTCTTCGGCGAGCCCGCGCATGTCGGGGTCGCTGCCCTTGGCGAGCTCGGTGGTGCCCGTCAGGTCCTCTTCGACGGTCTTGTACTCGCGGTACTTCTGGACGAGCGGCTCGAGCTCGGCGAGCGCCTTCGCGGCCTTCTTGTACTCGGCGGCGTCGGACTGCACCTCCACCGTGCCGAGCCGCGTCATCAGCTCGTCGTAGCGCGTTTCGACGGTTTCCAGCTTGTCAAACATGTCTCGTCATCCGCCCGACACGGGTGGCAGGAACGCCACCTCGTCGCCGTCCTTCACCGCCGCCGTCATCCGCGAGTAATCCGTGTTCAGCGCCACCGACATCGTGCGCTCGTAGTCGCTCAGCGCCGGCATGTCCTTCACGAGCGATCGCCACACCTGTTCGATCGTCGCCGGGGCCGGTACTTCCCGCACCAGCTCGCCCGCCCCAGCCAGGTCCCGCAGCCGTGCGAACAGCCGCACTGTCACGCGCATGCGATGCGATACGCCGTCTGGCGGGCCGTTTCGTCGTCCGGATCCGCCGTGGCGCCCTCGAGCCATACGTCGCCGCCGTCGAAGTGCTCGTGCTTCCAGATCGGCACGATCTGCTTGACGCGCTCGATCGTGTATCGGCACGCCGAGAACGCCTCCGCACGGTGAGGCGACGCGGCCACGATGATGATGCTGGCCTCGCCAAGCGCCAGCCTGCCGATGCGGTGGTGCACGCCCAGCTTCACCGTGGGCCAGTTGGCCTTCACCTCGTCCACGATCCGCTGCAGCCCTTTGACCGCAAGTGGCTCATAGGCCTCGTATTCGAGGAACGCCACCCGCCGGCCCAGGTTGTCCTGCCGCACCAGCCCCACGAACGAGGTCACGGCGCCATCCGGCCCTGAGAGGTCGGCGACGGCCGCCGACAGCCCGTCCAGGCTGAGCAGGTCCGTGGTGACGGCCACGAGGGGCGCAGGCATTCAAAGACCAGTATAGAGGCAGGGTAGGCGGGGTGAGCAGGGTAGGCAGGGTGTGGAAAGCGTCTCAAGCGGGAAGCGTTCTCCCCACTCCGCCCACCCAGCCCACTCTGCCTACTCCGCCTCCAGGTTCACAGGTGTCCCATCGGCCCGTGGCCGCCGCCGAGACCAGGGGCGTTCCGGATCGCCTTGGCGACGTAGGCCTGAGCCAGGGGGATCGCCTCTTGGATGCCGCGGCCGAGCGCGAGTTGCGCGGCGATCGCCGCTGAGAAGGTGCAGCCCGTGCCGTGCGTGCTGGTGCCGGGCACGCGCTCTCCCCGAAACTCGGTGAACGCCTGCCCGTCGAACAGGACGTCCACGATCTCGGATGACTGGGCGTGCCCGCCTTTGACCACCACCGCGCGCGCCCCGAGCGCGACGATGCGCCGCGCGGCCTCGCGCTGATCGTCGAGCGTCCGCACCGGGATCCCCGCCAGCACTTCCGCTTCCGGCAGGTTGGGCGTGACGACGGCCGCGAGCGGCAGCAGGTCCCGCGTCAGCGCGTCGAGCGCGTCGGCGTCCAGCAGCCGATCGCCGCTCTTGGCCACCATCACGGGATCCACCACCAGCGGCCCGACGCGGGACACGCGCAGCACGCGCGATACGGCGCCGATGATGGCGGCGTTGGCCAGCATGCCCGTCTTGAGCGCCGCCACCTGGAAGTCGTCCACGACCGCGGCAATCTGCGCCGCGACGATGCCGGGCGACAGCGCTTCGACGGCGGACACCGCGCGCGTGTTCTGCGCGGTCACGGCGGTGATCGCGCTCACGCCGTACACACCGTGCGCGGCGAAGGTCTTGAGATCGGCCTGGATGCCGGCGCCCCCGCCGGAGTCGCTGCCGGCGATGGTGAGGGCGACGAGAGTGGGCACGGCCACGGGGCAGGCGGGTCTAAAGACCCGCAGCTACGTACGAGGGGTGCCGACGAGCCGCCACAAGCCGGGGACGATGCCGGCCGCGGCCGCGAGCTTCACGACGTCGGCAAGGACGAACGGCGCGACCCCGGTGGCGAACGCGCTCGCCAGCCCCACGGCCGTGCGGCCGAACGACGCGTAAGCGAGCCACAGCGTGCCGCACGTGTAGATGACCACGAGCCCGATCGCCATCGCGAGAATCGACGTCAGGTACCGGCGGTCGAAGCCACGCCGCGCGAGCGCGCCAGCCACGAACGCCGCCAGCGGATAGGACAGAAGATAGCCACCGGTCGGTCCGAGGAGGCGCCACGCGCCAGGAGGCAGCGTGACCGACGCCGCGAACACCGGCAGCCCCGCGATACCCGCCGCCAGATAGAGCGCCTGGCTCGCGGCGCCGAGGCGCGGCCCGAGCACGAGGCCGCTCAGGAGCACGACCGTCGGCTGGAAGGTGAACGGCACCTGCGTGAAGGGCAGCGGCACGCTGATCTGCGCCGCGGCGGCGGTGAGCGCCGCGAAGAAGAGCACTGCCACGGCGCGCGTCACGAGCGACGTCCCCGCGTCGCTGCGCGTCGCGAGCGCCTCCACGAGCGTGGCCGATCGAGTCGCAATCATGAGTGAAATTCTACTATCCGTTAGCGGCCGAGCACGAGGAGGTACTGGTAGGGCAGGTTTCCCGAGGCCTTCACCCTGAGGCCCGCGGCCACCGCGTCGCTTTCCACCGACGCTCGCGGCACCCGCAAACTTGCATCGGGGCCGGGGCCGCCGCCGCCAAGTTTGTAGTTCACGATGCCGATACGGCCGTTGGGCTTCAGGCCGAGCGCGAGATTCTTCAAAAACGTCACCCGATCGGGCACCAGGACTTCTGGGTAGGCGTCCACCACCAGGACCGCGTCGAGGACGCCGGGCGGCAGGTTCGGCGAACTGCCCTTGCCGAGCACCGTCCGCACGTTCAGCAGCCCGTCGCGCTGGACGCGCCGCCGGATGGCGTCGAGCATCTGCCGCTGCACGTCCTGCGCGTACACCACGCCGTTCGGACCGACGCGTCGCGCCAGCCGCGTCGTGAACCAGCCGGCGCCGGCGCCGATATCGGCCACGTGGGCGCCGTCGGCAATGCCGAGCGCGTCCATGATCTGATCCGGCTTCTGCCAGGCGGCACGATCGGGCGCTTCGAGCAGCCCGAGATCCTCCGGCGGAAAGAGCTCGCGGTGACGCGGGGTGCCCGCGGGCTGCGTGGGCGCCTGTGCGTCCGGACTCGCGGTCGCGAGCGCCAGCAGCGTCAACAGCCACCCGGCGACATGACGCGACGATCGTCCGCTCATGACGGTTTCCCCGCGATGCCCGGCTCGGTCATGGCGCTCGCCGCCAGCACGCGGTCCGCGGTGGCCGCATCCATCAAGCCGCGCGCCAGCACGATCTCGCGAATGGTCTTGCCCGTGCGCACGGCCTCCTTCGCCACGTCCGCGGTGGTGGCGTAGCCGAGATACGGGCTGAGCGCCGTGGCCACCGCGGTGCTGCGATCGAGCAGTTCGCGGCAGCGATCGGGGTCGGCTTCGATCCCGTCCACGCAGTGCGTCGTCAGCGTCTGCATCGCGGTGCGCAGGATGATAGACGCGTGGAGGGCGTTCCACGCGATCACCGGCATCATCACGTTGAGCTCGAGCTGGCCGGCTTCGGCCGCCACGCACACCGTGGTGTCGCAGCCGATCACCTGGAAGCACACCTGATTCACCATCTCCGGCACCGACGGGTTCACCTTGCCTGGCATGATCGACGATCCGGGCTGCGCCGCGGGCAAGAGGATCTCCGCGATGCCGGCGCGCGGTCCCATGCTGAGGAGGCGCAGGTCGCTCGCGACTTTCCCCAGCTCCACCGCCAGGCGGCGCATCGCCCCCGAGTAGGCGAGGACGTCGCCCATGCTCTGCGTCACGCGGAAGCGATTGGCGGCGGGGACCACCCGCTGCCCCATGAAGGCGGCGAGATGCCGCACGGCGCCCGCCGTGAAGTCGTCGCCCGCGTTCAGCCCGGTGCCCACGGCGGTGGCGCCCAGATTGAGCTCGCGCAGCTGCTCGGACGCGTGCTCGACGTCGTCCGCGCCACGCGCGATACACGCCGCATAGCCGCTGAACTCCTGCCCGAGCCGGATCGGCACCGCGTCCTGGAGATGCGTCCGGCCGACCTTGAGAATGGCGTCGAACGCGTCGGCCTTGCGCGCGAGCGCGGCGCCGAGCCCCCGTGCCGCGTCCACCAGCGGCGCGCTGCTGGCCAGGAGCGCGAGCCGCGTCGCCGTCGGAAACACGTCGTTGGTGGACTGGCCCATGTTGACGTGGTCGTTCGGGTGCACGCGCGTGTAGGTGCCCTTCGCCTCGCCCAGGCGCTCGGCGGCGCGATTGGCCAGCACTTCGTTGGCGTTCATGTTGTGCGAGGTACCCGCGCCGGCCTGGTAGACGTCCACCACGAACTGATCGCGCAGCTTGCCGGCCAACACCTCGTCCGCGGCGGCGACAATCGCCTGCCCGATCTCCGGGTCGAGGCGTTCGAGCGTGACGTTTGCTTTCGCGGCAGCTTTCTTGATGAGCACCGTTGCCGTGACGAGATCGGCGTGGGCCCGCAGCCCGCTGATGGGGAAGTTGGCGACCGCGCGAGCCGTCTGGATGCCGTAGTACGCATCCGCCGGGACCTGGAACTCGCCGAGGGGATCGCGCTCGGTGCGTGTGTCCATAGCTTGCCCGCCGTAGCTTCAGCGAGGGCGGGGCGCCTCTACCGCGATCCTATAATGTTCTGATGCTTCCTCAGTTTTTCGACAGCGTCGTGCAGCTCGTCGTCAAGACGGCCACCGACCTGCCGCCGGACGTGCGGGCGGCCATGAAAGTGGCCATGTCGCGCGAGGACGCCGGCACGCAGTCGGCTCAGGCGTTGACCATCATCGCGCAGAACATCGACCAGGCCGCCGAGGGCGAAGGGGCCATCTGCCAGGACACCGGCATGCCGACCTTCGAGATCAGGACGCCGGTCGGCGCCAACCAGATTGTGATGAAGAAGCAGATCCGCGAGGCGATCGCGGAAGCGACGAAGCGCGGCAAGCTGCGGCCCAACTCGGTGGACTCGCTCACCGGCGAGAACTCCGGCAACAACCTCGGTCCGGGCACGCCCATCATGCACTTCGAGCAGTGGGAGCACGACGACGAGATCGAGGTGAAGCTCGTGCTCAAGGGCGGCGGCTGCGAGAACATGAACTCGCAGTACTCGCTGCCGGCGGAGTTGCCCCATCTCGGCCGCGCGGACCGATCGATCGAGGGCGTGCGCAAGTGCATCCTGCACGCGGTGTGGCACGCGCAGGGCAAGGGGTGCGCGCCGGGCGCGATCGGCGTGTGCATCGGCGGCGACCGCACATCGGGCTACGTGCACGCCAAGGAGCAGCTGTTCCGCACGCTCGACGACGTGAATCGGGATTCGCGGCTGGCGCAGCTCGAGGCGTCGATCATGGGCGAGGTCAACAAGCTCGGGATCGGCACGATGGGCTTCGGCGGTCACGTGTCGCTCATCGGCTGCAAGATCGGCGCGCTCAACCGGCTGCCGGCGAGCTTCTTCGTGTCGGTCGCCTACGACTGCTGGGCCTATCGGCGCCTTGGCGTGGTGCTCGATGCGCAGACCGGGGCTATCAAGCGCTGGCTGTATCGGGATCCGTCGACGCCGGTCGCGGCCATGGCCGATCAGGCGGGCGTGGTGCGCACCGGCCGCGAGATCGCGCTGCGCACGCCGCTCACCGAAGAGCAGGTGCGCTCGCTCAAGGTCGGCGACGTCGTGCTGCTGTCGGGTCGCGCCTACACCGGCCGCGACGCCGTGCACCATCACCTCATGAGCCACGAGCCGCCGGTGGATCTGCGCGGCGGCGTCATCTACCACTGCGGCCCCGTGGTGGCGAAGCAGGGCGACGGCTGGAAGGTGACCGCGGCGGGTCCCACCACCAGCATCCGCGAGGAGCCGTACCAGGCCGACATCATCAAGCGCTACGGGGTCCGGGCCGTCATCGGCAAGGGGGGCATGGGCAGCAAGACGCTGGCGGGGCTCAAGGAATCCGGGGCGGTTTATCTGAACGCCGTGGGTGGGGCGGCCCAGTTCTAC
>DASRPM010000302.1:0-2991 GCA_035646375.1 Vicinamibacterales bacterium | reverse complement strand
GTGCGGCCCGGCGTGATGGCGACGTCGAACTGCAGCGGCGCGAAGCCGGGGAGCGCGATCTCCACCCGGTAGTTGCCCGGTTCCAGCCTCAGGCCCTGCAGGCGCCCGTCGAACTCGTCCACGAGGCCCGCGTAGTAGCCGTCGATGTAGACCTCGGCGTCGCGCTGCTCGACGTCGAGCCGCAGCTTGCCCAGGTCATAGTCCCAGTTGCTGCCGTAGTAGTAGCTCCGGGGCTGCCACGCGTAATTGCTCCAGTAGAAGTCCCCGCTGAAGTACGGGTCGTAGTAGCGATAACTGTAGTACCGCGGCGTGACGTAGCGGTACGACGGATACCGGTAGACGTAGTAGTTGTGGCGCGGCTGCACGTAGACGCGGCGATCGCCGTCGCGATAGCGCGGCGCCGGATAGGTGCGGGGCACGGCGTAGCGTCCGGACGAGCGCCCATCGTTCACCCCGTCCCGGCGCCCGTCGGCCCGGCGGTTGCCGTCGTTGCGCTGGGCAAGCCCCTGCTGCGGCTCGCGGCGCTCCTGCGGCACGACCTCGCGCCGTGCCTGTGGAGCCGCCGCGGCCTCGCGACGGCCGCTATCCTGCTGTTCGCGCGGCGCCTGGGCGCGGGCACCATCCCGCGGCTGGGCCTGGCGCTCGGCGCGCTGGCCGCCGCCGCGCTGCTCGCCACCGTTCGCGCGTTGCTGCTCACCGCCGCCGCCTCGGTTGCCGTTGTCGCCCTGGGGGGGCCGGCGCTGACGATTCTGCGCCGATGCCAGCGGTGCCGCCGCGACGAGGATCGTCACCAGCGCCGTGGCGACGAATGTGGGTTTACGCATGCCTGCTCTTCAGCAGGATCCCTGCCATCTCAACCGGAGGGATTTACCCCGAAATCCTACGAGGATCCGGCCGCTGTCTGCGAAGTGTCCTCCGATCGGGCCCCCGGGATGATGCCCGCTCAGGACATCGGCGATACTGGCCGGGTGATTCATGCGACCACCATCCTGGCAGTGCGCCACGGCGGCCAGACCGTGCTCGCCGGCGACGGCCAGGTGACCTTCGGCAACACCATCATGAAGCAGGGCGCGCGCAAGATCCGCCGGCTGCACAACGACTCCATCCTGGCGGGCTTCGCCGGGTCGGCGGCCGACGCCTTCGCGCTGTTCACGCGCTTCGAGTCGAAGCTCGAACAGTACCGCGGCAACCTCGAACGGTCGGCCGTCGAGCTCGCGAAGGACTGGCGCAGCGACCGCATTCTGCGGCGGCTCGAGGCGATGCTCATCGTCGCCGACAAGTCGTCCACTTTTCTGCTCTCCGGCACCGGCGACCTGATCGAGCCCGACGACGGCATCGTGGCCGTGGGCTCCGGCGGTCCCTACGCGCTGGCCGCGGCGCGCGCGCTGGCGCGCCACAGCGGTCTCACCGCCCGCGAGATCGCCGAGCAGGCGATGACGATCGCCGGAGAAATCTGCATCTATACCAACCGGGTCCTGACGGTCGAGGAGTTGTAACCCGTGCCCATTTTTCTTCCCGAGCGCAGCGCATCGGCCGTGGGCTCGCTCACGCCACGGCAGATCGTCGCCGAGCTCGACAAGTTCGTGATCGGCCAGGCCAAGGCGAAGCGTGCGGTGGCCATCGCCCTGCGCAACCGCATGCGCCGGCAGCGGCTGACGCCCGACATCGCCGAAGAGGTGACGCCGAAGAACATCCTGATGATCGGCCCGACCGGCGTCGGCAAGACGGAGATCGCGCGGCGGCTCGCGCGGCTGGCGCAGTCGCCGTTCATCAAGGTGGAGGCGTCGAAGTTCACCGAGGTCGGCTACGTCGGCCGCGACGTGGAGTCGATGGTGCGCGACCTCGTGCAGCTCGCCGTCGACATGGTGCGGTCGGAGAAGGCCGAGGAAGTGAAGGAGAAGGCGCGCCAGGCGGCCGAGGAGCGGCTGCTGGACCTGCTGCTCCCGCCGACCCGCGGGGTGGCCGCCGCCGCGGCGGACGCGGCCGGCACGCCGCTCGACCCGGCCAGCCGCTCGCGCGAGCGGCTCCGCGAGCAGCTCCTCGCCGGTCGTCTGGACGAGCGAACGGTGGAGCTCGAGGCCGCGCAGGCGCCCATGCCGTCGTTCGAGGTCGTGGCCGGCTCCTCGATGGAGGAGATCGGCTCCAACCTCAAGGACATGATGGGGTCGTTCTTCCAGGGGCGCAGCCGCACGCGGCGGATGAAGGTGCCCGACGCCCTCGAGCATCTCGTGGCAGAGGAACAGGCGAAGCTCGTGGACATGGAGTCGGTGAGCCGCCTGGCGGTGGAGCGGGTGGAGCAGAACGGCATCATCTTCGTGGATGAGATCGACAAGATCGCGAGCCGCGACGGGGCGGGGCACGGTCCCGACGTGAGCCGCGAGGGCGTGCAGCGCGACATCCTGCCGATCGTCGAGGGCACCACCGTCAGCACCAAGTACGGGATGGTGAAGACCGATCACATCCTGTTCATCGCCGCCGGCGCGTTCCACGTGTCGAAGCCGTCGGACCTGATTCCCGAGCTGCAGGGCCGCTTTCCGATCCGGGTCGAGCTCGAGGCGCTCACGCGAGGAGACTTCGTCCGGATCCTCACCGAGCCGCGCGGCGCGCTGGTCATGCAGTACACCGCCCTGATGGGCGCCGAGGACGTCACCCTGACGTTCACGCCGGGCGCCGTCGAACGGATCGCCGAGTTCGCCGCCCGCGTCAACGAGATCACCGAGAACATCGGCGCGCGCCGGCTGCACACCGTCATGGAGCGCCTGCTCGACGACGTGTCGTTCGAGGCGCCCGACCTCGTCGAGAAGACGGTGACCATCGACGAGGCCTACGTGGACCGCATGCTGGCCGGAATCGTCAAGAACGAGGATCTTTCGCGCTACATCCTGTAGAATCTTCTGGCCGGTCACAAGAACGTAAACGGAATTCGCCCGTTCTACACTTTTGTGGGAATCACCGTGGCCGGCCAGGAGGTTCTGCGTCCATGCCCGCCCC
>DASRPM010000301.1:0-2813 GCA_035646375.1 Vicinamibacterales bacterium | reverse complement strand
CGCAGGAGCCGGTTGAACTCCTCGATCTTGCCGCGCTTGCGTTCCCACCCCATCCACAGCCCCTCGCGAGGGTTCCACTGGCGGAGGCGGTGAAACAGGAAGAAGCGGCCGCCGTCGTCACCGGCGTGCTTTCGATTGAGCTCGGCGATGCCGGCACGCGCGGCCTCGAGGATGTCGGCATCCTGCGGCTGCGTCTCGGCGGCGGCATCCGGAAAGTCGCTGAGCAGGGCGAAATGAATCCGCGCGTCGACGTTGCCGAGCGCCTGGACCTCGAGGTGCGCAATCAGCTCCTCGACGCGCTCGACGCTGTCGAGCAACGTCGGCACGATGACCATCGTGCGCGCCGACGCCGGCACGCGATCGAGCTCGAGGCGCGGCAGCCGCCGCGGCGGGATCAGCGAGCTGATCACGCGCTGGAAGAGCTGGATCACCAGCTCGCTCGCGGGCACCACCGTCAGCAGCGCCACGAAGACGAGACCGGCGCCGCGCCAGCCGTACCAGCTGGCATACGTCATCGCCATCGCCACGAGGAGCGCGGTGCCGAAGGCGATCGTGCCCAGATACCCGGGAGTGGCCCAGGCAAAGAACAGCCGCCGCATGCGCTGGCCGAGATCCGGCTGCCAGGCCACACTCGTTTCGAACGCCCGGCGGCCCGCGCCAATCAAGTGATAGCCGACGTGCGCCGCGCGATCGTCCGGCGACCGCACGTGCGCCTGCCGCGCGCGTTCGACGGTCTTGAGCGCCAGGAGCAGCTGCGCCTCTCCCGTCGGGCGGGCCAGCTCCTCGACGGCGTGCCGGTAGCGGTCGCGGCTGCGGAAGTCCATCCGGCTGTGCACGCCGGCCGGATCCCGCTGCAGCACCTGCTCGACGAGGCTGACGCTCTCGAAGAACTCGCTCCAGTCGAACGTCCCGATGAACCGAAGGCTGGTAATCAGGTTGGCGACGCCGGCTTGATCCGCGGCCTGGAGCTGGCCGTCGCTGCGGATGGCATCCTCGATCGTCTCGCCGCGCACGGAGAGCATCGCGTCGAGCTGGTGATGAAGGGTCGAGGCGATGGTCCCGAGGGCGCGCGAGCGCCGGAGGAGACGCGTGACGAAGGCGGGATGCGCCTCGGCCGGCCACTCGCCGGCGCCGCCCGGCGCCGCCTCGATGGCCGACGCCAACCGATCGGCGGCGACGCGATGGCCCCGCGCCTCGGCGAGGCGGTCGGCGCGGTCGCTGAGATAGTCGATGAGCGCCAGCTTCAGCACGCTCGGCCACGCCCACAACTCGCCGATGGTCAGCGGCGTGATCGACTGAAAGGCGCTGATGAAGCGCTGCAGGCGCTGGCCATCGATCCGTCCGGCACTCGAGCCGATCAGTTCGATCGCCAGGGCGTAGATGCGCGGCAACCCGGCAAACTCGTCGGCGGCCACCCGCGGCAGCCGGCTGAAGAAGGAGGGCGGCAGGTCGTGGTGGATGTCACGCGCCGCCGCCGAGATCACGTGGAAGTTGTCGAGCAGCCACTCCGCCGCCGGCGACACCGCCTCGAGCCGGGCGTCTTCGGCGAGCTCGGTGTAGATCCCGCGCAACGCGCGCATGTGCTCGTTGAGCCGGCGGAGGTGGACGCGGCCGTTGCCACCGCGTCGTGGCGCGATCGACAGGAGCGCCGCCAGCCGTCGCGCGTGCTCTTCAAGCAGCTCGACGCTGAGCAGTTCGACAGCGCCGCCAGTTACCCGGGGCATGATCAGTTTGTGCCGCATTCAGAAACGATTCGGTTGTAGAGTCGGAGACGCAGAGTGCAAAAACGCAGCCGCGCGGAAATCTTCCCGCGGGCGCGGTCTGCAAGCCGTGCAGAACCTACAGCGGAGCATGACACGCGCCGACGCCACGGCGGAGCTTTCATTGCGATGGCGGCACGAATTTCTGCGGGTTTCCGCCCAGGACTACAACGCGTTCCTGACCGTCTTCGCGACATCGGTTGGCACAACCTGTGCTGTTCCCACGGAGGAGACACTGGTGATGTCCCACGCACGACGTAGCACCGCCGAGACCGCCGCCCAGTGCCAGCCGCTCTGGACCGCCGCGCGTGGCGCTCAGGTCATCAACTGCGAGCTGATTGTGCCGAGCCACGGCCCCGCGATCATCCGATGCGGCTACGGCCCCGAATCGATCATCCGGAGCCAGTGCATCGTCTCGTCCGAGGCTGCGGCGGTTGTGGCCGAGACGTGGAAGATGGCGCTCCTCGCGCAGGGATTCAGGCTCGGGTCTTAGCGCACCTTGTACTGAATCAGCTCGAAGGCGTTTCCAGCGTTGTCGCGCACGAAGTGGAAGATCTCAGTGCTCGGCATGCGCCTCCTGGATGTGGCGCGAGCCTACCATGGGGCTGCCAAGCCACCCGGGCGCCGATCAGCCCGGGGGCTTCTCGATCAGATCGGAAGGTTTGTCGCGGTGCACCCACCGATCGGTCGCTTCGCCCGCGATCAGAATCAGCAACGTGAGGGCGAGCCCGGTGGCTGCCGTGCGCCACAGCCCGGCGCCCGTGGCGACGCCAACCGCGGCCACGACCCAGATGGCCGCCGCCGTCGTGAGCCCGTGCACGCCTTGCGAATCGTCGCGATGGAGAATCACCCCGGCGCCCAGGAAGCCCACGCCCGCCAATACGCCCTGCAGCACCCGGCCGGGGGCGCTGCTGTCGGCCTGACCGAAGAGCAGCGCCACGATGGCCAGCAGCGCGCCGCCGAGCGCCACAAGCGCGTGGGTCCGCAACCCCGCCGGCTTGCCCACGACCTCGCGGTTGAGGCCCACGAGCGCGCCGAACAGCGTCGCCAGCA
>DASRPM010000300.1:0-4424 GCA_035646375.1 Vicinamibacterales bacterium | reverse complement strand
GAATGGCAGCTGGAACAACGGCTCGATCGCCATGCACGCGGAGGTCAACGTCGCGCTGGCGATGGCGGTGGAAAACGCGGTCGTCACCGCGGTGATCAAGAATGCCGACAAGCTCGCGCTCGGCGACATCGCGAAGGCCCGCAAGGAGTTGACCGAACGCGCGCGGGCGAACCGCCTGACGCCGGCCGATATCCAGGGGGCCACCTTCACCATCAGCAACCTCGGGATGATGGAAGTGGACGCGTTCACGGCGATCATCGTGCCGCCGCAGGCCGGGATCCTGGCAGTGGGCGCCATCAAGGACCAGGTGGTGGCCAGCGGCGGGTTCATCGGGATCAAGCCGATGATGAACCTGACGCTCACCTCCGATCACCGCGTGATCGACGGGGCGCGTGCCGCCGAGTTCCTGAACGACGTCGTGGCCGGCCTGACCGACCCCGACAAATGGTTGTAGAGGGCGGTCTTTAGAACGCCCTGTCTCTCGTGGGGGCCGCCTTCAGGCGGCCCAACCTTTATGGATCTCGGACTCAAAGGCCGCGTCGCACTCGTCACCGGCGCCAGCAAGGGCATCGGCAAGAACATCGCGCGCGGGCTGGCCGACGAGGGCGTGGACGTCATCCTGCTCGCACGCGGCAAGGAAGCGCTCGAGCGCGCCGCCGAGGAGATCCACGCCGCCACCGGCGTGCGCGTGCTGGCCGTGCCCGCCGACATGCGCGACATGGACCAGGTGAAGGCGGCCGCCGCCGCGGCCGAGGCGCGCTTCGGCACCGTCCACATCCTGGTGAACAACGCCGGCGGTCCCATCAAGCGCCAGGAACGCCAGATCACCTGGCCCGATACCGACTGGCTCGACGACGTCAACATCAAGACCATCGGCATGCTGCGCATGATCCAGGCGCTGCTGCCGCTGATGCCCACCGACGGCACCGGCCGCATCGTCAACATCAGCGGCATCGCCGGGTCGAGCGTGCTGTCGTCGGCGCTCACCCATGGCCTCAACAACTCGGCCATGAACCAGGTGACCACCTATCTCGCCAAAGACCTGGGCCCCAGCCGCATCACCGTCAACTCGGTGATTCCGGGACTGATCGCCACCGAGTGGCGCGAGAGCTGGGCCGAGGCGCAGGCCAAGCAGCGCGGCGTGAGCAAGCAGCAGTTCCTCGACGACGTCTGCCGCGAGTGGGGCATCGTGTCGGGCCGTTGGGCGACCATGGAAGAGGTGACCGACCTGGTCGTCTATCTGGCGTCGGACCGCGCCAGCTACGTCAACGGGGCTCGCATTCCCGTGGACGGCGGCTATACGATCAACGTGCGCGCCTGACGGCGCGCGGGAGAACACCCATGGCCACTTCGACTGTCACCGGCGTCACCCTCACCGATCCGAAACTGTTCCGCCAGGCCTGCTACATCGACGGGGCGTGGGTGAGCGCGCGGTCGAGCGCCACGATCAACGTGGACAACCCGGCCACCGGCGAAGTGGTGGGCACCGTGCCGAAGCTGGGCGCGGCCGAGACGCGCGAGGCGATCGAAGCCGCCGAGCGCGCGCTGCCGGCGTGGCGCAAGAAGACCGCCAAGGAGCGCGCGGCGGTGTTACGCAAGTGGTTCGACCTGATGCTGCAGCACCAGGACGACCTGGCGAAGCTGATGACCGTGGAGCAGGGCAAGCCGCTCACCGAGTCGAAAGGCGAGGTGGCGTACGCCGCGGCGTTCCTCGAATGGTTCGGCGAAGAGGCCAAGCGCGTTTACGGCGACAGCATCCCCGGGCACGCCGCCGACAAGCGCATCTTCGCGATCAAGCAGCCGATTGGCGTGGTGGCGTGCATCACGCCGTGGAACTTTCCGCTGGCGATGATCACGCGCAAGGCCGGACCGGCCATTGCCGCCGGCTGCACCGTGGTGCTGAAGCCGGCGTCGCAGACGCCGTTCTCGGCGCTGGCGCTCGCCGAGCTCGCCGAACGCGCTGGCATTCCCAAGGGCGTGTTCAACGTCGTCACCGGATCGGCGGGTGACATCGGCAGCGAGCTGACGTCGAATCCGATCGTGAAGAAGCTGTCGTTCACCGGCTCCACCGAGGTGGGCAAGCTCCTGATGGCCCAGTGCGCCGCCACGGTGAAGAAGGTCTCGCTCGAGCTCGGGGGCAACGCGCCGTTCATCGTGTTCGACGACGCGGATCTCGACGCCGCCGTGGAAGGCGCGATGGCGTCGAAGTACCGCAACACCGGCCAGACGTGCGTGTGCGTGAACCGCATCTACGTGCAGGACAGCGTGTACGACGCATTCGCGCAGAAGCTCACCGCGGCGGTGGCCAAGCTGAATCCCGCCAACGGGCTGGAGGCCGGCGCCAACCAGGGCCCGCTGATCGACGACAAGGCCGTCCTGAAGGTGGAAGAGCACATCAGCGACGCCACCAGCAAGGGGGCCAAGATCGTCGCCGGCGGCAAGCGGCACGCCAAGGGCGGCCGGTTCTTCGAGCCCACCGTGCTGGTGGACGTGACCGCGTCGATGATGGTGGCCAAGGAAGAGACGTTCGGCCCGGTGGCGCCGCTCTTCCGGTTCAGCACGGAAGACGAGGCCATCGCGCAGGCCAACAACACCGAGTTCGGGCTCGCCGCCTACTTCTACGGGCGCGACGTCGCGCGCGTGTTCCGCGTGGCCGAGGCGCTCGAGAGCGGCATGGTGGGCATCAACACTGGCCTCATCTCCACCGAGGTGGCGCCGTTCGGCGGCGTGAAGGAAAGCGGTCTCGGCCGCGAGGGGTCGAAGTACGGCATCGAGGAGTACCTCGAGATCAAGTACCTCTGCCTCGGCGGGATTTCGTAGGGCTCGCGTCTTCGTGTAGGGCTCGCGTCTTCGTAGGGGCACATTTTTAGATGTGCCCGCAGTCGTGGGGGCCGCCTTCAGGCGGCCCGACGTACGTAGTTGCGGGTCTTTAGACCCGCCTTGCCTATGTCATTCAGCCGTATCGCCGAGAATCGCATTCGCGAGGCGATGGCGCAGGGGGAGTTCGACAACCTGCCCGGCGCCGGCGAGCCCCTCAGTCTCGAGGAGTACTTCAGCACGCCGGAAGACGTGCGCATGGCGTACTCGATCCTGAAGAACGCCAACTGCCGCCCCCTCGAAGTGGAACTGCTGAACGAGATCGCACGCCTCGAGCAGACGCTCGTGGCCGCGCCCGATGCGGCGTCGCGCGACGCCCTGCAGCGGGAGCTCACGCACCGGCGCACCGAGCTCGCCGTCATGCGGGAGCGCCGAGGGCGGACCGCCAAAAGCCGAATCTAGAGGCGGCCTTTGTAGACGGGCCGCCCTATGTAGAGGGCGGCCTTCAGGCCGCCCTGCAGTGGCACGCGCCTCGCGATCGACGGCGCATGCTTTCCTGGTCTGCCGCCGCGCGGACTTGTGCTCGATATCCAGATATGCAGGTCTGTATAGTTCGCGCGTACTCACGTGACAGAACCGCCCCCTATACTGTTCGTCCGAAAGCGGTTTCGCGAGCGTCCTGTAGGTGAGAGGCCGGAGGACTACGCGGCGGCGCTGGTCGATGGCCTTGCGGCTCAATATTCGATGATCCGGCCTTCAAGATATCCCGGCGGAGTTCCGTTCGGACGAGTGGTGGCGAAAGTAGAGGCGCTGCCTAACATGCCGCTGCAGCCGGCGTGCCGCGCTCAAGGGCGTGCTAAACCGGTGGGCCGAGCCCGCGCCGCTCGCGGCTGAGCGGCAACACGTTAGGCCGTTCTGAGCGAGATTGGGAACCAGGCGTAGAATCAGGCCATGAGCATCGACGAGCTTGAGGCCGAAGCGCTGAAACTCGATCCGAAGGCGCGGGCGCGTCTTGCGGAGCGGCTGTTGGAGAGCCTCGAAAGCTTGTCGCCCGAAGAGAACGCTCAGATCTGGGCCGAAGAGGCCCAGCGTCGAGCCGAGGCGTTGGACTCTGGAACTCTAGCCAGTCGCTCCGCCGACGAGGTGTTTCGCGAGGCGCAGTCTCGGATCTAGGCGGTGCGCGTCACCTTCAATGAGTTGGCCGAGCGCGAACTCAACGACGCTATTCAGTACTTCGAGCACGAGCAGTCCGGGCTGGGGGCAGCCTTTCTGGCCGAGGTGCGTCGGTGCACTTCTGGCATCACAGAGCATCCGGAGGCTGGCTCGGTGGTTGTCGGCCGCATCCGGCGGCGGTTATGCCAGCGTTTTCCATACGGGCTGCTCTATACCGCTACCGGAAGCGAGGTCCGCATACTGGCTGTCATGAATCTTCGGCGTCGTCCCGGCTACTGGGTTGGACGCAAGTAGCAGACGGCCTAACAAGCCGCTGCAGCCGACGAGCGGCGGACAGACCGGGATTGCATGCGCATCGAATTCGCCGCTCGCGGCTGATCGGCCAGGCGTTAGCCAGCCCAACCCTTCGTCGCGCTTCAATGGAGACATATCGC
>DASRPM010000299.1:0-2589 GCA_035646375.1 Vicinamibacterales bacterium | reverse complement strand
GGGGCAGCAATGGGTGCCGATTGCCTGGGGCGTGCTCGCGCTGGTCGGCATTGCCGTGCAGCTCGGATGGACCGGCGGCGAGAAGGGCCGCGTCGGCCGCGGCAAACCCAAGCCCGCATAGACGTGGGGGCCGGCTTCAGCCGGCCCTGGGCCGCCTGAAGGCGGCCCCCACATCTGTCACCGGCCGCCCGGGTGTTCCGGCGTTTGCGGGCGCTGCGGACGCTCGGGACGGACGGCCTCGGGCCGCACCGGCCGCGCCGGCCGCTCCGTCGTCGGCTCCGGCCGCGTGGCCGCGGGCCGTTCGACGTCCGTCGCCCGCATCCCCGTGAAGATCTGCTCCGGCCGCTCGCCGCGCGCGATCGCCTCGCGCAACGCGCGCAGGCTGGCGTGGCCATCGCGATAGTCCCGTTCGCGGCGCTTCACCTGCCGCCCCACTTCGAGCATCTCGTGCGAGCGGTAGCCGTGCCGCACGGCTTCCACCATCACCGCCGTGCCGTCGGCCGCCGGCAGCGACGCGCTCTTGATGAGCGAGAGGCCCTTCGCCGCTCCGGCCAGGCTGTCGGAGGGAAGCGGGGTGGACGCCACCGGCTGCGCCTGCCGCCGCAGTTCGCGCACTTCGTCGGTGCTGACGCCGCCGGCGAGGGCGTCGGCCAGCAGCGTGACCGGCTCGTCGCGCACCGGGCTCGCGGCGAGGTTCAGCTCGCGAATCAGCGCATCGGCGGTGCCGAGGTGGCCGGCCATCTGGCGCACGACCGTGTCGATGCGCTTCGGGTCCACGCCCTTGGCCAGCCCTTCGCGCACCTTATTGGCGAGCGGAGCCATGGGCAGCCCCTTCGCGCCGGCCTCCTCCACGGGACGGATGAGCGCGCTGGCACCCTCGGCGGTCACGCCGCGGTCGGCTGCCAGGCGAAGGATCGCCTCGCGATCCTCCGCTGCGACGCCCTGCGCAAGCGCGGGGGCCGTCATGACCGCGGCAGTAAGCGCGAGCGCGGCCACACGGTTCGTCATCACGTCTTTCATACCGCTACCGCTCCGGTGGCACGACCACCACGCCGTTCCGCGCGCCGAAGCCGTCGTCCGCGAAGTCGTCGGCCTGCGGCGGCGTCACCCACGCGCCATCCACGACGTACATGAAGAGATGCTCGCCCGGCGGCAGCGGCACGACGGCCGTCCAGCGCCGCGACGCATCCCGCGTCATCGGATGCGCGCTCGCCGACCAGCCATTGAACGTACCCGCGACGGTCACCGTCTGCGCGGCCGGCTGCTCCACCGAGAACCGCACGCCTTCCGGCGTGACGAGCGGCATCAGGCTGCCGCGCGCCGCGCACGCCACCGACACGGCGAGCGCGAGCAGGAGCAGCGAGAGCCGGCACCCCATAAGGCAGCGTGGGCAGAGTAGGCGGAGTGGGCGGAGAAGGGAAGGCATCTTTCGTCATAGCGGCGCTCCATGCGGCAGCACCTCGAGCACCGCGTTCCGCGATCCGAAGCCGTCGTCGGCCTGCTCGATGGCGGCCGGATCGCCGACCCAGCGTTGGCCATCGACCACGAACATGTACTCGTAGCGCCCGGGCTCCAGCGGCAGCGTCACGCTCCAGACGCCGCTCGACACCTGCTGCAGCGACGTGCGGCCGGGGTCCCAGCCGTTGAAGTCGCCCACGGCGTTGACCGAGCGCGCGTCGGGCTGCAGTACGACGAGGCGCACCATGACCGGCATCGGCGTGGCTGCCGCACTTGTGGCTGCGGGTGCGCCGGGGCCAATCGTACGCGCCACGCCAAAGCCTGCGGCCACCGCCAGCAGCAGCACCGCGGCCGCCTGCGCCAGGTTCCACTGCATGGTGTGCGGCGTCCACAGGAAGGCGAGGCTGCGCCTCTGATCATCCAGGCTCCGCCTCGCCTTGGCAGTGTCTGCTTGCCCCGCCTCCGGCGGGGCGATGCGCGACACGCGGGCGGGCCGCTTCGTCACGGCCGCCGTCCGCTCGAGCACGCCCGCGACGAACGCCGCCGACACGGTGGGCCTGGCCAGACGGCTGCCGGCCGCCGCCACGCCTTGCAGCGCGATCACGCGGTGGCGCAGTCCGCCATCGCGTCCCATGCGGTCTGCAAACGACTCGCGCTCGGCAGCCGTGAGGTCCTGATCGACGCAGCGCTGAGCGAGCAGGTGAGTGTCGTCACGATGCATTGAAAGGTGTGTCATCGGTATGCCCCGCTCAAATGGGCCAGCGCGCGGCACAGCAGGCCGCGGGCCTTGTAGACGCGCATCTTCACCGTGTCGCGCGGCGCGTCCAGGATGGCGCTCATCTCGTCGTAGTCCAGCCCTTCGACGTGCCGCAGCACGAACGACTCACGGTAGAGCGGCGGCAGGTCGCGGATGCCGCGTTCGATCGCCTCGGCCATCTCGCTCTGCTCGAGCTCCCAGTGCGGCGTCTCGTCGTCGGGCGGCTCCCAGCCGTCGTCGTGCTCTTCGTCGATCGAGACGTCGAAGACCCGCCGCGCCCGCAGGCGGTCGTGGCACTTGTTGACGGCGATGCGGTACAGCCAGGTGGAGAACTTCGACTCCTGCTTGAAGCTGGCGAGTGCGGTGAACGCCGC
>DASRPM010000298.1:0-11418 GCA_035646375.1 Vicinamibacterales bacterium | reverse complement strand
GGTCGTGATGCCGGGCAGCAGCCTGGACAGCGCAACGGCGATCGCCGAGCGCATCCGGCAGCGCATTCAGAGCTATCACGCCACGGATCGCGCGCTCTCGGGTCTGCGCGTGACGGTCAGCATCGGCGTCGCCGAGTCGGGGCCGCTCGGCAGCGTGCGCGAGGTCATCGAGCGCGCGGACGCGGCGCTCTACGCGGCAAAGCGGGCTGGGAAGAACCGGGTCAGTATGAGTCCGGGGACGCCTGCCTAGGCGGGCCCTCGACTCACACCACCGACATCACGTTCAGTACGAGCAGGGAAAGCGTGCGGGTTGGCCGCCAGTGGCCCAGAACGGCGGCTGCCTGTTCGACCGTGGCGCGGTGCGAGCAGCGGAGCACCACGGAGGCCGACTCATCCCCTTCGCGAGAAATCTGAATCCACCAGGCCCGCTCGTCCAGGTGCACGCCGTGCACCCGTGCAACCCAGTGACGTAACCGCCCCTCCACCTGACGCCCTTCGAGAGCGGCAGCCAGCGGACCCAGGCCAGTCGGGGAGAAGTCTGCGGCAGCGTGCACTTTGCTTCGACCGCAGCACGAACTCCTAGAGTCGTGCCATCGTCGCGGATTTGCGTGGCTGTCCGTCGAACCTATTTCACATCAGCGTGTTAGCCTCCGTCCGGCAGGCTTTGTGCGAACCACAGCTGTAATCAGAATGTCAGAATCGTAACCAGAAGAGAGACTTTTCTTCGAATTTCCCGTTGATTTTATTCTTCTGAATACGGCAGACTTATTGTTCGCCTACCCGCTGGACGTCGTTTTAACAGCGAGGAGGATCCGCACCGTGTCCACTACTTCCCCTGCCCGCGCCCGGGCGTTGCCCCTATTACTGGGTGAGAGCCCGGCTCTCGTCGAGCTTCGTCGGGATATTCAGGCGGCCGCTCGAACCGAGGCCAAGGTCCTCATCCTGGGCGAGACCGGGGTCGGCAAGGAAGTGGTCGCGCAGCTGATTCACGCCCAGAGCACCCGCGTCGGCCGCTCCTTCGTGGCGGTCAACTGCAGCGGCATCCCGGAAACGCTCCTCGAGTCGGAGCTCTTCGGCCATGTCCGCGGAAGCTTCACGGGCGCGTATCGCGACAAGCCGGGCCTCGTGCGGCAGGCCGATCACGGCACGCTGTTCCTCGACGAGCTCGGTGAGATGAGCCTGCGGATGCAGGCCGTCCTCCTTCGCTTCGCGGAAACGGGCGAGATTCAACCGATCGGCTCCGATGCCGTGACCGGTCGCACCGACGTCCGCCTGATTACCGCGACCAACCGGGATTTGCGCCGGCAGATCGAGGCGGGGGCGTTCCGCGAAGATCTGTATTACCGCCTGAACGTCATTCAGATCGCGGTGCCGCCGCTGCGCCAGCGTGGCGACGACGTCCTGCTGCTGCTTCGCTACTACCTCCAGCGCGCCAGCGAGGCGCACCGGCTGCCGCTGCCCGAGCTCACGCCTGAAACCGAGGAACTGCTGCTGCGATACCAGTGGCCCGGCAACATCCGCGAGCTGAAGAACATGACCGAGCGGCTGGTCGTGCGCGCGAGCGAGACGCCGATCCGTCCGGAGGACCTCCCGCGCGAGGCGCGCGGCGAGCAGGAGCCGAGCGTGGCCGTGATGGCGCCCGCTGCCGCGGAGGATGGTTCTCGCGCGCAGGCGCCCAACGCACGTCACATCGTGAAGGGGTCTGAAGCCGCCGAGCGGCTGTGGAACCGCTTGATCAACGGCGAGGACTTCTGGACCGTCGTGCACCAGCCGTTCAAGGCGCACGAGCTCACGCGCGACGATCTCGCGGCGCTCATCGACCGCGGCCTGCAGCACACCCGCGGCAGCTATCGTGCGCTGCTCGCGACGTTCGGCCTGCCGACGTCGGACTACAAGCGTTTCCACGCGTTCCTCTACCAGCAGAACTGCAATCTGCCGGTGGGGCCGTACCGCAGCGCGAAGGCGACGATCCGCGGGAACCCGCGCCCGGATTCGTACTCCCGCGCGTCAGCGTAGCAGCGCGGTCAGCGTAGTTTGTTGAGGGCGGTCTTCAGACCGCCCTGCTTCCCGAGACGCCCTCGCCAGGCGGGGCTAAAGCCCCGCCTCTACAGCACGTCGAGTGCTTCGCCCATTTCGTAGTCGTACATCAGCGCCACGTCGAACGCTTCGAAGAAGCGCGCGCCCAGCGCGTCGTGCGCGCCGTGCGCAAGGTACGCGGTGAGGTCGGCCAAGGTGTCGAATTCGAGGATGGCCGCGTACTCGTAATCCACCGACATCAGCTGCTCGTACGGCCGGCCATGCTTCACGCGCCGTCCGATGTGCGCCCGGCGGATCGACGGGATCTCGCGCAGCGCCTGCTGGAATGCCTCGACCAGCCGCAGCCGCGCGGCCGAATCGAGATCCGGCTTGGGCGTGAACAGGACGACGTGCGCGACCATCAGCGCTTCGGGCCGCGGGGACCGCGGGGCCCACGAGGAGGTCCGCCGGGGCCGCGCGGCGGCCGCGGTCCGGCGGGCCGGCCCGAGCCGAATCCGCCCGACGGCTTGCCCGGCGGCCGCGGGCCACGCGGCCGATCGGTCCACTCGCGCCGGCCTTCAGGTTTCGGCCCCTGCGGGCGGTCACTCGATCCGCGCGGTCTCTCGGGCCGTGCACCCGCTGGACCGCTTGGCCGTTCCTTCCAGTCGCGGCGGGCTTCGGGCTTCGGCCCCTGCGGGCGGTCACTCGATCCGCGCGGTCCCTGAGGCCGCGCACCCGCTGGACCGCTTGGCCGTTCCTTCCAATCGCGCCGGGCTTCCGGGTTCGGCCCCCGCGGGCGTTCCTTCCACGGCTCGCGCGGCCCGGCGGCGCCCTCGCCCTCCTGCCGGCGCTCGAAGCGCTTCTTGCGCCCCTCCTGGTTGCGCGCCTTCTTCGCGTCGATGAACTTCTGGCGCGGGTCGCGATGCTCGCCGCCGGGACGCCAGTCGCGCCCGCGCGGCGGACCTGGGGGACGGCGCGCGTCGAGGAGGGCCGCGCGCGCGGCCTCCGGAGAATCCCAGAGCTGGCCTCGCGAAAACCAGCGCATGGCGGCGTCGGGGTGCTTTTCCTGCAGCCGCTTGAACGTGGGCAGCAGCTCCTCGCGTTCGGCGGCGCGGAACGCCGTCGGCAGTCCGTCCACGAGAATCGTCCAGTACGCGAAGCGTGGTGGCACGGGCTACTCCAACCCGAGACGCTTCATCTTCTCGACGAGCGTGGTGCGCTTGATGCGCAGGATCTCGGATGCCTTGTTGCGGTTGCCGCGGGTGCGTTCGAGCGCGCGCCGGAGCAGGTCGCGCTCGATCCCGGCCAGATAGCTGTTGAGATCGAGGCCGTCCTCCGGCAGATCGACGTACGGCGTTGCCGTGGCCGGCGGCGCCTCCTGCATTTCGGGCAGCAGATCCCCGACGTCGATCTCGGGCCGCGAGCCGCGCATCGTCACCGCACGCTCGACCGCGTTCTCGAGCTGCCGCACGTTGCCCGGCCAGTTGAACGCCATCATGCAGCGCATGGCGCCCTGCGAGATCTGGGGCGGCGCCTCGGGCGCGAACTTGTTCACGAAGTGCTTGATGAGGAGCGGAATGTCCTCGCGCCGGTCCCGCAGCGGCGGCAGCGTCACCTGGAACACATTCAACCGGTAGAACAGGTCTTCGCGGAACGTTCCCTCGGCAATCATCTTCATCAGCGACGCGTTGGTGGCGGCGATGACACGCACGTCCACCTTGATCGTCTCGTTGCCGCCGACGCGCTCGAAGGCACGCTCCTGCAGCGCGCGCAGCAGCTTGGTCTGCAGCCCGAGGCTCATCGTCCCGATCTCGTCGAGGAACAGCGTGCCCTTGTTCGCCAGCTCGAAGCGCCCCTGCCGCGTGCTGACCGCGCCGGTGAACGCGCCCTTCACGTGCCCGAAGAGCTCGCTCTCGAGCAGCGTCTCCGGCAGCGCGGCACAGTTGATCGCGACGAAGCGGTGCGTCTTCCGCGGGCTGTTGTGGTGAATCGCCTTGGCGATCACCTCTTTGCCCGTGCCCGTCTCGCCGGTGACGAGTACCGTGCTCGCGGTGCGCGCCACCGTCTCGAGCATCGAGAAGAGCGGCTGCATCGCGCGGCTGCGGCCGATGATGCCTTCGAACTGATAGCGCTCCTCGAGCTGCGAGCGCAGGTACGCGTTTTCCGATCGCAGCCGGCCGCGCTCCAGCGAGGTCTGGAGGACGTGCATCAGCTCGTCGAAGTGGAACGGCTTGGTGATGAAGTCGGACGCGCCCTTGCGGATTGCCTCGACGGCGTCGCGCACGGTGCCGTAACCGGTGATCACGATCGCGACGATGGCGGGGTAGCGCTGCCGGGCGGCGTCGATCACCTGTGTGCCGTCCATGCCCGGCAGGCGCAGGTCGGTGACGAGGATGTCGAAGGCGAACCGGTCGAGCAGCTCGAGCGCCTGTTCGCCGCTGCCGGCCTCTACGACCTCGAACCCGCGTTCGGCCAGACGCTCAGCCGTCGGCCGGCGAAGGCTCTCCTCGTCATCCACGAACAAGAGGTGCGGTCGGCTGGGGTCGGCCACGGGCGCCAACATTTTGACACATGTGTCCAGCCAGCGCGGCACAGGCAACACCGCGCAGCCTAACGAATCTCCCCCAGCGGCCGATACGCGTTCTTGAGGGCTCGCCGGGACTGTCCCCGGCCGCGTTCGTGACGCTGAAGCCAGGCCCACAGGGGCCGAAAAGAGATCATATGGACCGTCAGACGCTGTCGATCATGAAGGCGTGCGAGGTGGTGGGAGTGAGCCGCCGCACGATTTACAACTGGATTTCCGCCGGGAAGGTCGAATACATCCGCACCGCTGGCGGCGCGATTCGCATCTTCGCCGATTCGCTGTGGCGTGATGCGGGTTCGCCCTCGCGTCAGGTGACCGCGACCGTCCGGCCGACCGGTTCCCACGCGTGAACCAGCTCCGGGAGTCCGCGATTACCGCGGACTCGGCGCTTCAGGCCGGTGGGGACCTCGGGGTCCTCTTTCACCGCTTGAACAACCAGCTGGGGATCATCCTGGCGTGCGCCGAGCTCCTGGAGATCAAGGCCGTGGACGACGTCAGCCGCACTCGTGCGTCTGAGGTCGTCGCGAAGGTGCTCGACGCCATGGGCACCGCCAAAGAGATCCGCCACAAGACCGACCTGCTCTAACCCTGTACCCTCCCGGGACAGGACGCCTCTGATCGCCCCCTCGCTGTTCCAGCCCGGCACAATCACCCTCAGTTTCGTAATCTGAACCGTCAGTTCTTTGGCTTGGAACCGGCGCGATTCGTCAACCGCTTGACGATTTGTTCCGTTTCAGCGCATCCCACGAATGCGGAAACTGCACAAAAGCTCGACCGCAACGTGTTCCATTTATTGAACTTAGAACACGGCTTCTGACCACGATTACGTCGGAATGACCGAGGCTGCGCGGTTTGGTACTTCGGTTGCGATAGTAGGGCGCGGAGGACAACCAAACGTGATGCGCCCCCAGCCCGCCACCGCCACCGACAACACTCGCGTCGTCAACAGCATTCCCTTCGTCGAGCAGCTCGCTCGGCGCGTGGCGGCCACGATGCCCCACTCAATCGATATCGGCGACCTCGTCCAGGACGGCGTCATCGGCCTCATCGATGCCGCGAACCGCTTCGACGAGGGCCGCGGTATCAAGTTCGAAACCTTCGCCGAGCGGCGTGTCCGGGGCGCGATGATCGACGCGCTGCGCAAGGATGCCTGGCCGCGTGGCGTCCGCCGTCAGCGGCGTGAGCTCGAAGCGGCACGCGAGGAACTGCGCCGCGAACTCGGCTGCGAGCCGTCGCTGGCCGACCTGGCCGCCAAGGTCGGGTCCGACGAAAAGCGTCTGGGCCGCACCATCGTCCGCATCAACGCCATCGAGTCGACCTCCCCGCTGGCCAACAACGAACATCTCGACGAATCCACGCTGCCGGCGGCGCTGATTCCCTCCGAACCCGAGCGCCCGGATGTGGCGTTCGAGCGCGGAGAGACCGAGCGCCGCGTGCAGGACGCGATTGCGTCGCTGCCGCCCCGCGAGCAGAAGGTGATCGGCCTCTACTACTACCAGGAGGCCACGATGAAGCAGATCGGCGCGGAGATCGGCGTGAACGAGTCGCGCGTGTCGCAGCTCCACGCGCGCGCCATCGGCCGCCTGCGCGACGCGCTGTCGCACATGGCGCCCGGCGCGGAAACGTTGAAGATCCTCCGCAGCGCGATCCTCGAGTTCCACAAGCCGAAGATGGCCAAGGCGACGCTGGCGAGCAGCGCCGCTCGTCCGGCCGCCGCCGTGGTGGTGGATTACGCCAGCGTGTCGCGCACGGCGCGCAGCAAGTCGCCGATGCGGAACGGCTTGACCAGCCAGCGGCAGCCGCTCTCGGCGAGAAAGCGCTCGGCGTCGGTGGCCGACACGTCGCCGGTGACGAAGATCACGCGCCGCGCGAGCGACGGCGTCGCCGCGGCAATCGCGCGGTAGATCACCATTCCGCTGACGCGCGGCATCTTCAAGTCGCAGATGACCGCGTCGTAGCCGTTCTTTCGTATGCGGGCGAGGGCGTCCTCGCCGTCGCCCGCAATCTCCACTTTCAATCCGGCATCCTGCAGCGCTTCGGCCATGGCGCTCGCGAGCGCATGCTCGTCCTCGACGACGAGCACCGACGCGCCGCGCAGCGCCTCCTTCGGCGGTGGCGCCGGCGCGGGCGCGGGCGGCGCCTCCGACGTGGCCGAAACCGGCAGATCGACCACGAACGACGTCCCGCGGCCCGGCTCGGAGTCCACGCGGATGCGGCCGCCGTGGTCCTTCACGATGTTGTACGCCACGGCGAGCCCGAGCCCGGTGCCTTCGCCGACCGGTTTGGTGGTGAAGAACGCGTCGAAGATCTTGGCGCGGATCTCCGGGGCCAGGCCGGGCCCGTCGTCGCTCACCTCGAAGGACACCGTGTTGAGCGCCGCGTCGTGCCAGGTGCGCACCACCAGCGAGCCGCGCCCGTGGCTGGCCACCATCGCCTGCTCGGCGTTGTTCATCAGGTTGAGCAGCACCTGCTGGATCCGGTGGGCATCGGCAAATACCGGCGGCAGCCCGGCGGCCAGCGCCTTCACCACTTCGATGTCGTTGGCGGCCTGCTCTTCGGCGCGCAGCTCGAGCGTCTCGCGCACGACGTGGTTCAGGTCGATCATCGATCGCGTCGAGGGGCGCGGCTTGGCGTAGGTGAGCAGGTCGCGCACGATGCGCGTGGCTCGCTCAGTGGCGGAGATGATCGCATCGACGCCGCGTTTCGACGTGGGATCGAGCGGCTGCTCCTGCAGCCGTTCCGCCCAGCTCAGGATGGTTGCCAGCGGGTTGTTCAGCTCGTGCGCCACCTGCGAGATGGTCTGCCCGAGCACCGCCAGCTTCTCGGCCTGCAGCAGCTGCTGATACAGATCGCGCGAGCGGTCCTTCAGCCGCCGCTGCTCCGTGGTGTCGCGGAAGAGCGCTTCGACCATCACGACGCCGCGCTGGCGATCGATTTCGGCGCGCGCGGTGATTTCGATCAGCAGGACGGTGGCGTCGAGGCGCAGCATCCGCACCGGGTACGCCGTGAGCGAGCCTTCGTTGGCCAGCCGATCGAGGAAATCCGCGCGCGCCTGCGCATCGGCGAACCGCTCGATCGCGAATGGCACGACGCGCGCGTCCGGAATGTCGGGAGCGTGTCCGAACAGCTGTTTCAGCGCGGGGTTGGCGATGAGGGTGGCACCGTCTTCGCCGCTATGGGGACGGACAGTGCCCACGAACACGCCTTCGTGCATGGCGTCGAGCAGACGCCCGAAGGCTTCAGCGCGGCGGGCGTCTATCGCGATGGCGCAGCCTTCTTCGCGGGAGCCTGCGGCGGCTTCGGCGTCGGCGTCGAGGAACCGAAATACGCGCCGTACTTCTTGTCGATTGCCGCGCGGATCGCGGTGACCGACGCGCCGGAATTGAAAAGCAGCATGGCTTCGCGGCCGACGTCGATGCAGATCTGGCAGCCGATGCCGTGGGATTCCCACTGGGTCACCATGCCGCTCGCGGCGCGCGATTTCACGAAGCAGTCGTGGTTGCCCTTGTGACCGAGGCTGGGATTCTCGCAGCCGCAGTAACACGGCACATACGAGAGCACCTCGGGGTGCCGCGCCGCGAACTCGAAGACCTGCTGAACCACTTCCATCGGGCGTGCCGGCGCATACCCGACTCGCGGCAGCGGCGGGAGCGGCCCGACCGCGCCCTTCAGCGGGACCGGCGCGGCCTTGGCGGCCGTGGCGCGCGCCGCCGTCGCGGGGGCGCCGTGTTCGTGTTGCCCGGCCGCGGCGGCCACCGGCAGGGCGGCCAGCAGGGCGGCGAGCGCAATTGCGTGCAGTCGTGACAGCATCGGCGCCATCGTAACCGATCTGCCGCGTGGGGCGACAGACTGGGACGAATGGCTGTGATGTAGCCACTTTCCAGGGCCGATAAACGTGACGTGAAGAACGGCGTTTATTACTCGAACCGCAGCGATCCGTTCCTGGCGCTTGGCGTCGCGATCGTGAGCTACGTGCTGCTGTCCAGGCCGACAGCGGCCTTGTTCGAGTGGGTCGCGACGATTCCGGAAATCCGCGAACTCCGGTTGATGCCGGCCGCCATCATCGCGGGCACGATCTTCGGCCTCTACCAGTGGCGGCAGCGCCGCCAGCTCAGTGGCGTCGCCATCGGCGCCGCCATCGCCTCGAAGGAAGCCATGGAGCGCGCCGAGGAGACGTCGCGCCTCGTGAACTTCGCGCACGCGCTCACGCGCATTCCCGAACTCAAATCGGTGGCGGCCGCCTCGGCCACGCACATCCCGCTGCTCGTGCCCAACCGGCGCGCCTGGGTGATGATCCGCACCGCCGGCGTGTGGGAACCGCTGATGACGGTGGGCGACACGCCGCCGGCCGATCGCGAGCGCGCGGCCCGCCGCGCCATGGGCGAAGGCGGCCTGCAGGTGAGCCTCCCGACCGACGACGAGTGCTTCCCGGTGGTGATTGCCGACACGCCGGTGTGCGTGCTGGGCGTGGCGTCGGAGCCGCCGCTTACGGCGCACCAGCGCAGCGTGCTCACGACCGGCGTGGCGCTGCTGGCCGCGTCGCTCAAGAACGCCGAATTGCTGCAGGAGCTGCACGAGAACGGATTGCAGGACGGCCTCACCGGCTGTTTCAACCGCACGCACGCCATCGACTCGCTCGACATCGAGCTCAAGCGCGCGCGCCGCACCAAGCGGCCGCTCTCGGTGCTGATGTTCGATCTCGACTCGTTCAAGTTGACCAACGACCGTCACGGCCATCTGTGCGGCGACGCGGTGCTGGCCGCCGTCGGCGATCGGATGCGCGGCGCCACGCGGGCCGGCGATCTCAAGTGCCGCTACGGCGGCGACGAGTTCATCGTGCTCCTGCCCGAGACGCCGCTGGCCGGCGCGAAGCTGGTGTGCGAGAACCTGCGCAAGGCGATCGAGAAGGATCCGATTCCGTGGGCCGAGGGTCGGATCTCGCTCACGGCCAGTTTCGGCGTCACCGAGATGCATGCCGGCGAAGCCGACCCGCTGGCGGTCATTGCGCGCGTGGACGCGGCGCTCTACAAGGCCAAGCGCGCCGGCCGCAATCGCGTGTGCGTCGCTGAGGAATCACCGACCACGGCGTAATCGCGGAAGAAGCGCCCCGGAATATTCCCTACCGGCACAACTGTATTGACAAGCTCAGGCGTGGGACGTAGCCTCTCGCGCCGTGCGTCGGTTCCCCCGCCTCGCACAAGCGGCCGTCTCGTGCCTCGTGGCCGCCTCATATGGCACCCTCGCCTGCGTTCTGACGTGGCCGCTACCGCTCTACCTCCGTACCCGTCTCCTCGGAGACCCCGCGGGCGACCTGGGCGTGTACATCTGGAACGTCTGGATCTTCCGGCATGAGCTGATTCGCCACGCGCACCTGCCGTTTTCGACCGACCACGTGTTCGGCATGACCGGCGCAGCCGACTTCAGCCTTCACAATTTCACCCCCATCGCGGGCGCGCTCGGGGCGCCGCTCGTCGGCCCGCTCGGCGTCGTGGCGGCGTTCAACGTCGTCATGCTCGTCCTGATGGCGGCGACGGGAATCAGCACCTTCGCGCTGGCCCGGCAGCTGGGTCTCGGGCGCGGCGCGTCGTGGTGGGCTGGGGCGCTGTTCATGGCCGCGCCGGCGCTCACGGCCCGGGAGACCGCGCACTTCAGTCTCGTGATCGCCGCTCCGCTGCCGCTGTTCCTGTGGGCGCTGCTGCGGACGCTCGACCGCCTGCGTGTGCGGGACGCCGTCCTCGTTGGCGCGATCACCGCGCTGGCGACGTACTCGGACGCGTACTACGGGATCTACTGTGCTCTCATGGGAGCCGTCGTCGTCGCGTGGCGCTTCCTGCGGGTATGCCGGCCCGAGCATCCAGTGCCCTGGCGGCGGGTCACGTGGGCGGTCACCGTGGTCGTGGGGGCGCTCCTGCTGATCGTCGCCGCGCGCCTGGTAGCCGGGCCGACGGGCATCGCCCTCGGCTTCGTGAACATCAGCCTGCGTTCGCTCTATACGCCGCTGCTGCTGCTCACGGTGGCCGTCGCGTTCCGCGTCTGGCTGCGGCAGCGCCCGCGCGTCGCGCTCGACGATGACGATGGGCGGCTGGCGGCCTGTTTCCGGCTCGGTCTGATCGCGATGGCGACGTGCCTCCTGCTGTTGCTCCCGGAGCTCGTTGGCCTCGCGCTTCGCTATACGGCCGGCCGGTTGCCGGACACGCAGGTGTTCTGGCGCAGCAGCCCGCGCGGGATCGACCTGCTGGCCTACCTCGTACCCAACCCGAATCACGCCTGGTTCGGCGGCCACACGCGTTCCTGGTTCATGCCGCCGCATCCAGACGCCTTCCCCGAGTTCGTCGGCGCCTTTTCACTCGTCGCGCTGGCGCTCGTGGCCGTCGGGCTCTGGTATCGGCTTCTGCCCCGCGTCTGGGTGATCTTCACCGCGGTCTTCGTCTGGCTGTCGCTCGGTCCGTTCGTGCACGTGGCCGGCGTGGACACGAACATCATCGGCCCGTGGGCGCTGCTGCGCTACGTGCCCGTGATCGGCATGGCGCGGTCGCCGGCGCGATTTGCGATCGTGGCCGCGATGGGCCTGTCGTTGCTGGCGGCCTTTGCGATCGCGCGCCTTCCCGAGCGGGCTCGTTGGCGCGCCGCCTGGATGGTCCCGCTCCTGGCGGCTCTCCTGGCGTTCGAGCTGGTGCCGGCGCCGAGGCCGCTTCATTCCGCGGCCGTGCCGGACATCTACAGCCTCGTCGCCACGCGCACGACGCGCGACGAGGTGGGCCGCCTGCTCGAACTGCCGACGGGCGTACGGGACGGAACGTCGTCGCTCGGTGACTTCA
>DASRPM010000297.1:0-22957 GCA_035646375.1 Vicinamibacterales bacterium | reverse complement strand
CCGAGTCGCTCGGCGCCGACCCGAAGCTCTCGCTCATCCGCTTCAATCAGTAGTCAGGTAGGTCGGGTGGGTCGGGTAGGCCGGGTAGGGAGTCAGGTGGGTTACCCACCTGACGGCCCACCTGGCCAACCTGACCCACCTGACCCACCCGGCCGAGGAAACAATGATCAAGGCAGCCATGGTCGGCCTCGGGTGGTGGGGCCGCACAATCGTCGAATCCGTCCAGAGCGACAGCGAGATCATCCGCTTCGTCGCCGGCGCGACGCGCACGAAGTCTCCCGAGGTGACGGCGTTTGCCGAGGCGCAGAAGCTGAAGCTGGCCGACAGCTTCGAGGCGCTGCTTGACGACCCGTCGATCGACGCCATCGTCCTGGCCACGCCCCACTCGATGCACTCCCCGCAAGTGATCGCCGCCGCGCAGGCCGGCAAGCACGTGTTCTGCGAGAAACCGTTCGCGCTGCACAAGCCGGACGCCGACGCGGCGGTGGCGGCCACCAAGAAAGCCGGCGTGACGCTCGGCCTCGGCTACAACCGCCGCTTTCATCCGGAGATGACGGCGCTGCGCCAGAGGATCGAGTCGGGAGAGCTCGGCGTGGTCGAGCACTTCGAAGCGACCATGACGTTTCCCAACGCGCTGGCGCTCAAGGCCGACGCCTGGCGCGCGGACCGCGAGGAGACGCCGTGCGGCGGCCTGACGCCGATGGGCGTGCACGCCATCGACGGCATCATCGATCTGGGCGGACCGATCGACAGCGTCTTCTGCCAGAGTTTCCGGCGCGTCGTGGCGGTCGACAGCGACGACACGACGTCGATGCTCTTCCGCCTGAAGAGCGGTGCATCGGGTTACCTCGGAACGATGACCGCCACCGGCCCGGGATTCAGCTTCCAGGTCTTCGGGTCCAAGGGCTGGGTCCGGATGGAGGGCATGACCCACGTGGCCGGCGCGTCGTCGGAAGAACGCCGCACGCGGCTCTTCTCGACGATCAAGTTCCAGCCGATCAAGGGGCCGGCTGAAGTCTGGGAAGCGGCCAGGCACGATGTGACGCGCGCCTGCCTCGAGGCGTTCGGCACCGCCGCCTCCGGCGGCGCGCCCTTCCTGATCCCCACTGATGAAATGGTGCACGGCGCCTCCGTCACCGAGGCTGTCGTGAAGTCCGCTGCGTCGGGCGTCGTCGAAAAGGTTGCGTAGAACATGGATCTCGGAAACGGACTCGGACACCTTACCTACTCCACGCTGGTCCATCAGACGGACGACTGGAACCAGCTCTGGAAGAGCGTCAACACGTATCTACCGGCGGTCAAGGCGCGCTTCGCACCGTCGCAGAAATTCGGCGTGTGCCTGCGCACCTCGGCACCCTCGGCCGAGATGCTGTCGCAGGACGCGACCAAGCGCGCGGACCTGAAGCAGTTCTTCAAGGACCAGGACCTCTATCTCTACACGGCCAACGCCTTCGTGTATGGCGTGTTCAAGAAGCAGGTCATCAAGGAAGACGTCTACGAACCCGACTGGATCACACCGGAGCGCCGCGAGTACACGAAGCAGGTCGCGAATCTTCTCGCCGAGCTCGCGCCCGAGGGCGTGAACCCGTCGATTCAAAGCGCGCCGCTCGGGTTCAAGCCGAAGGGCACGGGGCCCGACATCGCGAAGGCGTACACGGACAACGTCGTGGACGTCGTGGCGCACCTGGTGAAGCTCGAAAAGGACACCGGCAAGATCGTGACGCTGGGGCTCGAGCCGGAGCCGCGCTGCTACCTCGAGACGACCGACGAGACCATCACCTACTTCCAGGACTACCTGTTCGCGCCGCAGGCGGCCGAGCAGCTGGCAAAGAAGGCCGGCATCCACGCCGCGGACGCTGCGGCGGCCATGAAGAAGTTCATGGGCATCGTGTTCGACATCGGGCACCAGTCGGTGGGCTACGAGGACATTCCGGCGTCGCTGCACAAGCTGGTGGCCGCGGGCGTGCCGATCGTGAAGCTGCAGGAAGCCGCGTCGATGCACATCCCCGACGTCACGCAGGAGAAGGTGGACGCGCTGCAGGCCTTTGCCAAGACGATCTACCTGTCGCAGACGTGCCAGCGGAAGGACGGCAAGACGCAGTGGTTCCTGAACCTCGAGGACGCCTTCGAGGACTGGTACAAGAACCCGGGCCCGCGCGAGTGGCGGACGCACTTCCACGTGCCGGTGTTCCTGACCGAGCTGGGCCACGGATTCGGCACGACGCGCTTCGGGCTGGAGCAGGCGCTGGCGGTCCACAAGAAGACGCCGCTGTCCACGCACCTCGAGATCGAGACCTACACGTGGGACGTCCTGCCGGATCACCTGAAGACCGGCGACATCGTCGAGTACGTCACGCGCGAGCTCGAGTGGGTGAAGAGCCAATTGGTGTAGTCAGGTAGGTCAGGTAGGTCAGGTGAGTCAGGTAGGGAGAACCCTCTCCACTTACCTGACCACCTACCAGACCTATCTGACCCACCCGACCCACCTGACCAGGAGCATTCCATGAAGGTGGGTTTCATCGGCCTGGGCCGAATGGGCGCGGGGATGGCGGGGCGGGTCCAGTCTGCCGGGTACGCCCTGTCGGTCTTCGACGCGATCGCCACGCAGACGGGGGCGCTGGCCGCCGCGGGTGCCAAGGTTTCCACGAGCATCTCCGACCTCTGCCAGGAGCGCGACGTCGTCGTCTCGATGCTGGTCGAGGACGCCACGATTCTGAGCGTCGCCACCGGCCCCGAGGGTCTCGTGGACTCGCTCACGCCGGGCGCCATCCACCTGGTGATGGGCACGCACGGGGTCGCCACCATCCGCACGCTCGAAGCCAAGCACGCCGAGGCGGGCCAGGTCCTCGTCGCCGCGCCGGTGCTCGGCCGGCCCGACCTGGCGGCGGCGGGACAGCTCGGCATCGTGGTCGCCGGACCGCTCGAGGCCGCCACGCGCGTGCGTCCGCTGCTCGACGCGATGGGCCGCCGCATCTTCGAAGCCGGGCCCAAGCCGGAATCGGCCACCGCCATCAAGCTCGCGAACAACGCAGTCCTGGGCTGCGCGATGATCGCCATGGCCGAGGGGTTCTCGCTCGTCCGCCGCCACGACGTCGATCCGCAGGTGTTCCAGGACGTGATGACGGAGGGGCTGTTCTCGGCGCCCGCGTACAAGGTGTACGGCCAGAAGATGGTGGACGAGAGCTACGACCAGGTCGGCTCGCCGATCACGGTCGGCCTCAAGGACGCCGCGCTCATCGCGGCGGCGGCGGCGCTGGCGCGGGTGCCGATGCCGAGCCACAACGTCTATCTCGATCGCCTGCTCGGCGCCGTGGCGCACGGCGATGCCGATCGCGATCAGGCGGTACTCGCCCGGGAGCAGAACCGGGCCTCTGGAATCGAGTAGGCCGGGGCCTTCGACCTCCGGCGACTCGGCAGCCTTCGCCGCCCAGCTCGGCTCGGAGGAATCAGAACTGACAGGGGGTGCTCAAATCTGAGACGTGCAGGAACGGGTAGACCGCTGATTTCCCAAGGAAAACGCACGGTACGTGGCTTGCCCCTCGAAAGGGCATGGTTTCGCGGTCCGCTCGCGTGCTCGCGGTCCTCTTCCTGCTCTGGGGATGCCTGTCCCCGGCCGCGCCCGACGCGGCGGCGGCCGGCGGCGGGGCGGGCGCCGTCATCACGAACAGCATCGCCGATCTGACCAACGTCGAACGCGCGCGCGCCGGCGTCTCGCCGCTGCGCGTCGAGGGGCGCCTGATGAAGGCGGCGCAGCTCCAGGCCGAGCAGATGGCGTCGCTCGGCCGCATGGATCACGTGCTGAGCGGCGGAACCTACCCGGCGCCTCAGGATCGCCTCGCGGCGGCGGGCTACAGGTGGCGGGCGTTCGCCGAGAACATCGCGTACGGGCAGCGCGGCCCGCAAGACGTGACCGAAAGCTGGATGGCCTCCTCGGGCCACCGCGCCAACATGCTGAACGGCGCCTACACCGAGCTCGGCGCCGGCTACGCGGTGGACGACCGCGGCCGCTCGTACTTCGTGCAGGTGTTCGGCAAGCCGCTCTAACGGCTCGAGCTCTTAGTGCATCGTCGGACCGGCGCTGACGACGATTTCCAACAGGCGGTCCACGTCGAGCGGCTTCACCAGGTGATGGTCGAAGCCGGCCTCGAAACAGCGGCGGATGTCGTCCTGCTGCCCCCATCCCGTCAACGCGATGAGCGGCGTCGTGCCGCCTTTCGGCAGCGCGCGGATGCGGCGCGCCACCTCGTAGCCGTCCATGCCCGGCATGCCGATGTCGAGCAGCACCGCGTCGGGCTCGAAGCGCTCGAACTCCTCCAGCGCCTCGCGGCCGTTGCCGGCGGCGGCCACGCTGGCCCCCAGCGTTTCCAGGAGCGTCTGCAACGTCTCGGTGGCGTCCTGGTTGTCGTCCACCACGAGCACGCGCCAGCCCTCGAAGCCGTGGCGCCGGTCCTTGGCGGGCGGTGACGCCGTCTCCACGGCGACGAGCGGCAGCCGCACCTCGAACGTGCTGCCGCGCCCGGGCCCTTCGCTCGACGCCGTGACCGAGCCGCCGTGCAGCGCCACCAGGCTGCGCACGAGCGTCAGGCCGATGCCCAGGCCGCCCTGCGTGCGCCGGTCCGAACGCGACACCTGCGTGAACATGTCGAACACCGACGCCAGATTTTCGCGATCGATGCCGATGCCGCTGTCGCGCACGCTGATGAACACCGTGTCGCGCGCACGGCGCAGGGTCAGCGCGATCGAGCCGCCCGGATCGGTGTACTTGGCGGCGTTGTTCAACAGGTTGGCGAACACCTGCGTGAGGCGCACGCTGTCGCCCAACACCGTCAGCCGCTCGTCGGGCACGTCCACGGTGAGGCGATGCGCCGACGCCTCGATGACGGGGCGGCTGGTCTCGACCGCCGCGGCAAGGATCTCGGCCACCTCAACCGGCTCGCGCTGCACCTCGATCAACCCGCGCGTGATGCGCGACACCTCGAGGAGGTCGTCCACGAGGCGGACGAGATGGTTGGCCTGCCGCTGCATCACGGCGATCACGCGCGCCACCACCGGTTCGGTGGCGGCGGCCGGCCGCAGCAGCTCGAGGCTCGTGAGGAGCGGCGACAGCGGGTTACGGAGCTCGTGCCCCAGGGTCGCCAGGAACTCGTCCTTGCGCTGGTCGGCCTGCCGCAGCTCCGCCAGGTGCCGCCGGATCTGGTATTGCCGTTCCCGCGCCCTGAGCGCCGTCCGGACCGTGCTCACGAGCGTCGCCACGCGTACAGGCCGCTCGAGCAGCGTGACGTTGCCGAGCGCCGACACGGCCAGCGAGGCGTCGGCCGAATCGGCGCCCTGGCGCGTGAGCACCAGCACCGGCAGATCCGACCACGGCGCCTGCTGCGCGATGACGAGCGTGAGGAGCTGCGACGCCAGGCCGATGGACTCCTCGGGCAGCATCACGGCGGCGGCGCCGCGCTGCATCTCCGACGCCATCACCCGCACGCTGTCGCAGAGCTCGGTCTCGATACCCGCGCGCCAGAGGACGTCCCGCGCCGTGGTGCCGTCCCTCGGCGTGGCCGGCAGCATCAGCAGCCGCCGATCGAGACGGGACTGATCATCCGCGGTCATTGCTTGATGAGAGGCTCGTTGGGCCCCTCGTACACCGGGACGCCCGTGAGCACACCGCGGAACGCCGTGAGCGCCTGGCCGACCCTGATGGCGCCGTTCTCGAGCCCGAACTCCCGGATCGTGCGCTCGTGGCTGCCGCCGCGCTTCTTCACGACCGAGAGGGCCTGCCGGATCTCGCCGCGCGCTTCGAAGAAGCGCATCAGCACCACCGCGTCGGCCAGGTAGGTGGCGTCCACCGGCGCCGTCATCTGGGTGCCCAGCAGGCCGTGATGCGCGCTCACGAGAATCGTGGCGACATTGCGCTGCGAGAGATACGCCAGCAGCTCGTGGAGCTGAATCGACAGGAAGCGTTCGCCGGGCATGGCGTTCAGATAGCCGTTGAGGCTGTCGATGACCAGGAGCTCGACGCCGTCGCGCTCCACCGCCTTGCGGATCAGCTCGACGAACTCCCCCGGTGAGAATTCGGCGGGATCCACCGGACGAATCATGACCCGGTCGTCCTGCACCCCCTTGGCCAGCGGAATCCCGAGCTGCTCCGCCCTCGTGAGCAGCGTGGCCGGCGACTCGTCGAAGACGAAGAACGCGGTGCGCTGCCCGCGCCCGGCGGCCGCCGCGGCGAACTGGGCGGCAAGCGTGGACTTGCCGGTGCCGGCGGCGCCCACGAAAAGCGTGCTGGTGCCTTGTTCGAGCCCGCCCCCGAGCAGGTCGTCGAGCTCGGCGATCTCGCTCGCCAGCTTGCTCCGCGACAGCACCTGGCGGTGCTCGGCGGCCACGAGACGCGGGAACACCTGCAGCCCGCCGCGCCGGATGACGTAATCGTGATAGCCGCCGCGGAACTCCTGGGCGCGATACTTCACCACCCGCAGCCGGCGGCGATCGGAGCCGTACTCCGGATTGAGCTGCTCGAGCCGCACCACCGCGTGCACGATGCTCTGCACCTGCCCGTCGGGCTCGGTGGCGGTCAGGTCGTCGAGCAGCATCACGATGCAGCCGCGCGCGGCGAAGTACTGTTTGAGGGCCAGGATCTGGCGCCGGTAGCGCAGCGCGTTGCCCGAGAGCAGGCGCAGCTCCGACAGCGAGTCGAGGACGACGCACGAGGGATTGTGGCGATCGACGTCGGCGAGAATCGCGCGGGTCGTCTGGGCGAGCTCGATTTCCGACGGGTGGAACATCGTGGACTGCTCGTCGGGGTCCAGCACGCCCTCGTTCGGCGTCATCTGGTGGACGATCAGGTGATCGAGCATCCATCCGTGCGAGGAGGCGACGGCCTGGAGCTCCTCGAGCGTTTCCGACAGCGTGACGTAGATCACCGATTCTCCGCGGCGCGCGGCGGTGAGCAGGAACTGCAGGGCGAGCGTCGTCTTGCCCGCGCCCGGCACGCCTTCGATTAGATAGAGCCGCCGTCGCTGGAGACCACCTCCCAGCACGTCGTCCAATCCTGGTATGCCGGTGGGAACAATCTCGGCGTTTGTCTTGCCTGCGTCACCTCCAACCGCGTCCGACATCCGTCGCGCCTCCAGCGCCGGTGCGCTCACGTCAATGCGAACGGCACACGCGCTCAGCGTATCAAGAGCGCGCGTGCAGATCGACGAAAACGCGGCGCGACTCAGCTGTTGCGCCTCGCAGATCGGTCGAGCTGGTGTGCGCGAATCCGAGCGACGGTTAGACGCGTTCGAGCACGCGCCCGAAGCCGCGCGCGCGGCCCGATAGTCCCGCGAGCCGCACGCTCGCCATCAACGCGTGCGGCGTGCTCGACACGACGGGGACCTTGCAACGCGTCTCGAGCGGCACGATGAGGTCGAGCGTCTTGAGCCCACCGCACGAGATGAGGAGCGTGTCGGCACCTCTGGCCCCTTCGAAGGTCTCCGCGCAGAACTCGCTCAACCGGTTGTCGATGATGTCGCCGCCCGCGGGGATCTGCTCGTAGCCGAGTCCTTTGGCCGCCAGCACCTGGAACCCGTACTCCTCGAGAAACGCCTTGAGGCGATCCGTGACCTCGACGTTGTAGGCGGTGGCCACCGCGATGCGCTTCGCCTTCGCCGCACGCAGCCCCTCCACGATGCCGGTGCTCATCGTCGTGACGGGAACACCGGTGGCTTTCCTGACCTGCGCGGTCAGGTTCTCGTTGAACGCGCGCCCCTTGTAGAACGTCAGCGAAGTGCCCATCACCGAGATGGCCGTCGCGCCCTCGCGCACCAGCGATTCGGCGGCGGGAATGACCTTCGGAATCGCGGCGTCGTACCCCTCGGGCGTCAGCCGCTCGAGCCCGATGCCGCGCGAGAGAAACTTCACGCCCGTCGGATAGAGCCGCGTGGCCTCCGGCGGCACCGGGTAGTCCTTGGGCGGAAAGATCAGGCCCAGGACCGGGTCGGCCGCCGCCGCGCGGCGCGACGCGAGTGCGAGCGCAATCGACGCGGCCAGAAACTCACGACGTGACTGATTGGTCATGTGCTCTCCTTACCCGCCCTACCCGCCTCACCCGCCCTACTGTCTAGGCGCGCGCGGAGGCCGCGCGAGCGCTTTGTGGCACAGCGGCCTGGACAAGCTCGCCGACATCGCTCAGCTCTTCAATCTTCCAGCACAGCTCGATGAGCCGCTCGACGTCGTCGGCCGCCAGGTTCTCCACGGCCTGGTCGCGGAACTTGGTGTCGAGCTGGCGGTCGCTGAGCGGCTTGTTGATGTTGCCCAGCGACTGCTCCACGAACACCGACACCGTGCGGCCGTCGGCCAGCACCACGTCCACGCCGGCCTGATCCTCGGTGACGCCCGGATCGGCCGTCGCCGTCGCCGCCTCGCGCACGCGCTTGATGTCGGGATCGTTGACCGCGGCGTCGGTGTATTCCTGCACGCCCGCCTTGCCGCGCACCAGCCCGATCGCCGCGCCGTGATAGACGGAGAACTTGCCCTGCAGCCCGGTGGTGATGCCCTGCTGGTTGCACAGGTCGAGCACGAGCGGAGCCACGCGCAGCCGCACCGCCTGGATGTCGGCCGGCTTCAGGCCGTTGGCGTCGCGGAGCTGAATGGCGCCGTCGATCGTCGGATGGATGACGATGCCGCACGGATACGGCTTGTAGGTGTTCACCATCAGATCGAACTCGGTGCCGAGCCCCTTGGTCACGTTGGCCAGATTGAACCGGCCGGCGGTCGTCACCGCAGAGAAGCCGCGCGGCCCCTCGAGAATGCGCGGACCCGACGTGAACCCGGCCTGCGCCAGGAGCGCCGCGCCGTAGCCGTTCTGCGCCGCGCGGCCGGGATGGAACGCCTTGCCCATCGATCCGAACATCTCGCGCACGCCGGCGGCCTGCGTGCCGGCCAGGCCGAGCGCCCAGATCATCTGCTGTTCGGTGAGCTTCATCAGCTTGCCGATCGCGGCCGCGGCGCCGAACACGCCGGCGGTGCCGGTGATGTGCCAGCCGAGGTCGTAGTGCGCCGGATAGACGCAGTTGGCCACGCGCGACGAGGCCTCGAAGGCGTAGATGAACGCTTCCATGAAGTCGCGCCCGCGCACCGGGTTCACGCTGGCGTAGGCGAAGAGCGCCGAGGCGATGGGCGACGTGGGATGGCAGTAGTTCTTCGGCGTGGTGTCGTCGTAGTCGTACACGTGCGAGCTGATGCCGTTCATCAGCGAGGCGTGCAGCGGGTCGAGCCGCTCCGCGCGCCCCAGCACGTTGGCCGTGGGCACGCCCGAGAACGGACGGAAGGCGCGCAGCGCGGCGTCCACCGCCTCGTCGCCGGCGCCGCCGACGGCGCAGCCCATGAAGTTGACGAGCGAGCGGCGCGCTTCGCGCAGGACGTCCTGCGGAATGTCGGCGAGCGTGCCGTTGACGACGTACGACGCGAGGGTTTTGGTTTCGGACATTCTCGACTCCAGGGCGGTCTAGACCGCCCTCTACAAAAGCTACTGCGCGGGCTCGACCTTCAGCAACGCGCCGGGGTTCTCGTCCGTCAGGAGATACAGCAGGCCGTCGGGGCCCTGCCGCACGTCGCGAATGCGCTGGCGCAGCTCGGTGAGCAGGCTCTCGCGGCGGATCTCCTCGGTCTTGTCGTTGAACACCACGCGCTGGAGATGGCCCGTGTTCGGGATCTCGCCCACGCGCATGGCGCCGATGAACAGGTTGTTCTTCCACGCGGGAAAGCGATCGCCGGTATAGACGGCCATGCCGGACGCGGCCACGGCCGGCATCCAGTACACGAGCGGCCCTTCCATGCCGTCCTTCTCGAAGCGGCCCTGCCACGGGCCTTCATAAGCGCGGCCCATGCTGACCACCGGCCAGCCGTAGTTCTTCCCGCCCTTGACGATGTTGACCTCGTCGCCGCCGTTCGGCCCGTTCTCGCTGTTCCACAGCTCGCCGGTGACGGGATGGACGATGAGCGCCAGCGAGTTGCGGTGGCCCCACGAGTAGATCTCCGGCTTGAAGGATGGATCCTTCACGAAAGGATTATCCGGGGGCACGGTGCCGTCGTCGCGGAGCCGGAGGATCTTCCCCTTGTGGATGCTCTTCTCCTGCCCCTGAGCGAAGTTGGCGCCGCCGCCGGAGCCGGTGGTCATGTAGAGCATGCCGTCGCGGCCGAAGACGATGCGCGACGCCGAGCCGCCGGCGCCGTCCCACCACGGCTCCGCCACGAAGAGATCCTTCACGTCGGTGAGCGCCATCCCCTCGAGGCGCCCGCGGGCGAGCACGGTGGCCAGCATGCCGTCGTCACGGCCCTTGTTGTAGGTGAGGTAGACGAGGCGGTTCTCGGCGAACCGTGGATGGAGCACGACGTCCATCAGGCCCGACAGCCGCTGCGCCTTCACCACCGGCACGCCGCTGATCGGCGCGGGATCGAGGACGCCGTCCTTCCGCAGCAGCCGCAGCCGGCCGGGGCGCTCGGTGATCAGGATGTCGCCATTCGGCAACCAGGCCAGGCTCCAGGGATTCGCCAGCCCGCCGGCGACGATCGACACCTTGATCTTGTGCTGCTCGGCGGTGTCGAGTGTCCAGGGTCCGCTGCCGATCGGAGAACGCGGGACGCCTATCGGCGCGCCGCGCTGAGTCCACACCTCGGCCCCGGCCACGACCATCAGCGCGATGACGATGCCCGCTCTCATGGCGTCACCGGATCGCGATCGGGTTGCCGGGCGAACCGGTCGCGCCCTTGAGCCGCAGCGGCGCGAACACGTAGGCGAACTCGTAGACGCTGTCGCGCGCCAGCCCCTCGGTGGCGAGGTTCTCGTGGAGGTAGATGCCGTTGCGTGCCAGCAGCAGCTGGTGCACCGGCGCCGACAGGTTCGGGTCGGGATTCGGGAAGGCCTCGACGCCCCAGTTGTCGGAGCCCACCACGACGACTTCCTTGCCGGCAAGCCACTCGCCGGCCTGCACCCCGATGCCGGGCGAGCTGGCGCCGAACGTGGCGTTGTCCTTCATCCACAGCGAGCCCCAGCCGGTGTGGATCAGCACCACGTCGCCGGGACGGATTTCGACCTTCTGGCGCTGCAGCGCGCCGGTGAGGTCCGCGACGGTGATGGCGTACGGCGCGTTCAGACGCGGCACGCCCTTGTACTTCGCCACGTCGATCAGCACGCCGCGGGTGACGATGGCGCCGACGTTCTCGACGCCGAGCTTTTTCAGCCCGTCGGGGGTGGCGAAGTCGGCGCGCTTGTTCCCGTTGTAGAACAGCTCGCCGATGCCCACGTGGCCGAGACCGTCGAACTGCGTGCCGATCTGCGACAGCTCGCCGCTGATGATGTCGTCGTGATAGCCCGCCTGGTTCTTGCCGCCCATCGCGAACATGTACGGCACCTTCAGGCTGTAATGACGCGAGCCGAAGAGCGGCATGCCGGCTTCATAGGCGCGCCCCAGCTGGTAGACGCTGCCCTTGGTGATCATCGCTTTCGCGTCGAGCACCTTGGCCGGCGTGATCCGGTTGGCGGCGCCGCGCTGATCGGCGGCGCCCCACCGGGACGGATACCACTTGTCCTGCCCGACCGTGACCGTACTGGAAAGCGCGCCGATCAAGTACGCGCCCAACGCGACGACTGCTATCCGCACTTTCGTCATGGTCACTCCGCTGCTCTGCGACGAGTCCGGGAGGACTCGTCGCGCCAGGCCCTAAGTCCTAAGCCCTAAGCCTTATCAATCTTCTCGAACACTTCCTTGGCCGCGCGGAACGAGTCTACGCCAGCCGGCACGCCGGCGTAGATCGCCACCTGCATGAAGATCTCGCGGATCTCGTCGCGCGTGACGCCGTTCTTCAGCGCGCCGGCGATGTGCAGCCGCAGCTCGTGGGGACGATTGAGGCAGCTGATCATCGCCAGGTTCAGCATGCTGCGCTGCTTCTTGTCGAGCCCCGGGCGGCCCCACACCGCGCCCCAGCAGTACTCGGTGACGAGCTCCTGCATCGGCATGTTGAAGTCGTCGGCCGCCTTGAAGGCCGCGTCCACGAACTCCTTGCCCAGCACCGAGCTCCGAATCTCACGCCCCAACTCGAACGTCGCCTTGTCCATTTTCTGAATTCTCCTGGCCTCTCGCCTTTAGCCTTTGGCCTCTAGCCTTTGATTTCAACTCCGGCCCATTCCTCGACCACCTTTGCGATGCAGGTGAAGTCGGAATCAGGGCCAAACCGTGCGTTGGTGATCGCCAGCATCTGGCGCACCGCCGCCCCCGCCACCATCGGCACGCCCAGCGCCTCGGACTCCTCGAGGCACAGGCGGACGTCCTTGTACGACAGGCCGGTGGCAAACCCGAAGTCGAACGTGCGCGGCAGGATCGCCTTCGGGAACTTGTCCTGCGAGGCGCTGTTGCGGCCGCTGCCCGCGTTGATGATGTCGATCAGCACCTTGGCGTCGAGGCCGGCCTTGACGCCCATCACCACCGCCTCCGACGTCAGCACGATGGCCGAGGCCGCCAGCAGGTTGTTGGCGAGCTTGGCGATCTGGGCCAACCCCGGCTTTTCGCCGACGTGGAAGGTCTTGCCGAACACCTTGAGCAGCGGGTCCACCTGTTCGAACACCGCCTTGGGGCACGACACCATCACGGCGAGCGTGCCCTTGGTGGCGCCCGTGATGCCGCCGCTCACCGGCGAGTCCACCCACGCCACGCCCTTGTCGGCGGCGGCCCTGGCCACCACCTTGGCGACGCTCGGGCCGGTGGTCGAGAGGTCGATCATCGTCTTGACCGCCGTCCCGTTCAGCACGCCGTCGATGGCGACGGCCTGCAGCACCGGCGGTGTCGGAAGACTCAGAAAGACGACCTCTGCCTTCGACGCGACCTCGGCGGGCGACGCCGCAATCGTCACGCCGCGATCCGCCAGCGGCTTCATCACCGCCGCGTTCGTGTCGAAGATGACCAGCGAGTGCCCGGCATCGAGCAGACGCGACGCCATCGGACCGCCCATGCGGCCGACGCCCACAAAACCTAACAGTGCCACGAGAACTCCTTGTCAGTGGAGGCGGGGTAAGCGGGGCCCACCCTGCCACGTTTCTCTATCTCTGAATGAAGGGATTCGGAACGTCGGTGGCGGTGGAAATCCAGACGCTCTTCACCTGCATGTATTCCTTGATCATCTCCTGGCCGCTCTCGCGGCCGAGACCGGATCGCTTGTAGCCGCCAAACGGCGACAGATAGCTGACGGCGCGGTAGGTGTTCACCCACACCGTGCCGGCCTGCAGCTTCTCCGACATCACCAGCGCGCGGCGGATGTTCTGCGTCCACACGCCGGCCGCCAGGCCGTAGATGACGTCGTTGCCGATGGCAATCGCCTCGTCGTCGTCCTTGAACGGAATCACCGACAGCACCGGACCGAACACTTCTTCCTGGGCGATGCGCATGGAGTTGCTGACGCCGGAGAAGATGGTGGGCTCCACGAACCAGCCGGTGCCGCACTCGGGCCGCGACGCGCGGCTGCCGCCGAGCTCGGTGCGGGCGCCTTCGCCCTTGGCGATGTCGATGTACTTGAGGATCTTCTCGAGCTGCGGCTGGTTGGTGACCGGCCCGATCTGCGTGTCGCGGTCCATGGGGTTGCCCATGCGCGCCGTCTTCGCGAACGCCACGAGCTTCTCGAGGAACTGATCGTGCACGCTCTCCTGCACCAGCAGCCGCGAGCCGGCGATGCACGTCTGCCCCGTGGCGGCGAAGATGCCGGAGATCACGCCCTTCATCGCGTTGTCGAGATCGGCGTCGGCAAACACGATGTTCGGCGATTTGCCGCCGAGCTCCAACGACACGTGCTTCAAGCCGCGGGCGGCCGCCTCGTACACGCGCGCGCCGGTCGCGTCCGAGCCCGTGAAGGCCACCTTGGCCACGAGCGGGTGCTCGACGAGCGGCGAGCCGACGTCGGGCCCGAAGCCGGTGACCACGTTGACGACGCCGGGCGGGAAGCCGGCCTCCTCGACGAGCTTCATGAACTCCAGCGCCGAGGCCGACGTGAACTCCGACGGCTTGATCACCACGGTGTTCCCGGCCGCGAGCGCCGGCGCCAGCTTCCACGTGGTGAGCATCAGCGGCGAGTTCCACGGCACGATGGCGGCGATGACGCCGAGCGGCTCGTAGCGCGTGAAGTTGAACGTGTCGGGCTTGTCGGTGGGCAGCACGGCGCCCTCGACCTTGTCGGCCAGGCCGCCGTAGTAGTGGTACCACTGCGCCATGTAGGCGCACTGGGCGCTCATCTCGGCGAGGAGCTTTCCGTTGTCGCGCACCTCGATCGCCGCCAGCTGCGCCGATCGCTCCGTGATCAGATCGCCGAGCCGCCGCAGCAGCGCCCCGCGCTTCGACGCCGTCAGCTTCGGCCACTCCCCCGTGGTCAGCGCGCGATGCGCCGCGCGCACGGCGCGGTCCACGTCGTCGGCGGTGCCACGCGGGATGAGCGCCCACGGCCTTCCCAGATACGGGTCGTCCGACTCGAACACGTCGCGGCGGGCCGCGTCGGTCCATTGCCCGTCGATGAACATCTGAAACGAGGTGAGGGATTCCGTGGCAGGCACGACCCACCTTTGTACGTTGCGCGTTCTGGAATGGTCAACGCCCCAAAGAGAGGCAGGTGGGGCGGGTAGGGCGCGTGGGACAGCTAGGGAGAACCACTTGACAACATTTTAGTTTTATATAAAGTATCGAGCGTGGCCCTGGATCCCGCGCTTTTGTCCGCGATCGCGTCGCCGCGCCGGCGGGAAATCCTGCGGCTGCTCTGGAACGAGGAGCTGCCGGCGGGTGCCATCAACGCCGCCTTACCCGATGTCACCTTCGGGGCGGTCTCACTGCAGTTGCGCGCGCTCGAGAAGGCGGGGCTCGTGAGCGTGCGGCCGCAGGGGCGCCACCGCTACTACCGCGTCCACCGCGAACGGCTGGGCCCGGTGGGAGCCCTGCTTGAACAGATGTGGGCCGACGCGCTGTGGCGCCTCAAGATCCAGGCCGAGTTCGAAAGCACCCGCCGCGGGCCGCGTCCGCGCCGCCGAGAGGAGACGAACTGACATGACCACGCTTGCCATGCCGCATCGCCTCGAGCGCAGCATCCTGATTCACGCTGGCCGCGACACGGTCTTCGGCTACTTCACCGACAGCGAGCGGTGGGCGCGCTGGTGGGGCCAGGGCTCGACGATCGAGGCACGCGCCGGCGGCGCCGTACGCATCGTCCATCCGGGCGGCATAGAGGTGGCTGGCGAGATCCTCGAGATCGATCCGCCGTCCCGGCTGGTCTTCACTTATGGCTACGTGAGCGGCACACCCATGCCCGTGGGGGCATCGATCGTCACCGTGCGGCTCGAAGACGATCGCGAGGGCACGCGGCTTAACCTGTCGCACGCATTCGCGGACGAGCAAGTGCGCGACGAGATGGTGCAGGGCTGGCGCTTCCAGTTCTCGCTCTTCGCCAACCTCGTGGCCAACGACCTCCACGCCGGCGCGAGCACGGCCGTGGACGGCTGGTTCGCGGCGTGGTCCGAGCCCGACACGGCCAGGCGAGAAGCGCTGCTCGACCGGCTCGCCACCGAGGAGATCCGCTTCCGGGATCGCTTCAGCCTGATCGACGGCCTGTCCGATCTGCGGCCACACCTCGCCGCCGTGCACCGCTTCATGCCGGGCATGCGCCTCGAACGCGAGGGCGACGTGCGCCACTGCCAGGGCACGGTGCTGGCCGACTGGGTGGCGCGCGCCGCGGACGGCACCGAGCGCGGCCGCGGCACCAACGTCTTCGCCATCGGCCATCACGGCCGCATCGAAGCGGTCACCGGTTTCTGGGGACCCGCGAAACAGAACTGACGTGGGGGCCGGCTTTAGCGGGCCCTGGGCCGCTAGAAAGGCCGTCCCCACGAGGATTCAGACGTTGACGCCGTCGGCGGCGGTGCCGGCCAGATGAAAGCGGGCGAAGCGCATCATCTGCCGGATCATCTCGCGCGTCTCGAGCGTGTCGTGAAAGAGCTCGAACCCGTGCGGCGCGGCGGCGAAGTTCACGCACGTCACCGGACGGTTCGCCGCCAGCATCGCCGCCACCAGCCGATCCACCGCGCGATTCACGCCGGGGTCCTGCTCCTGCCCCGCCCTGGCGATGAACACCGGGAGGTCGGCGGGCACGTTCTCCAGGGCGAAGCCATCCGGATACGTGAAGCCCCATTGGCTCGCCGCAGCCGCCACGTCCGTCGCGCCGTCGAGATCCGCGAGATAGGCGCAACTGAATATCGCGCATCTGAAGCTCCCGCGTGGCGAGCCGGCCAGCGTCGCCAGCGCGAGCGCGCCGTTCCCCGACTGCCCCCACAAGGCCAGTCGCTCGGCATCGATGCCGAGCTCGGCGGCGTGGCCGCGCAGGTACTGCAGCATCGCCTGCAGATCCTCGGCGGGACGCGCGTTGCCGTAGGTGACGGCGATCATCCCGAACGACGCGACGAGTCGCCCCCACGACGTGGACACCGCCATGTCCTTGAAACGGCAACCCATGAAGTTCTCGTAGCCGAGGTCGGAATAGCCCGCCACCAGCACGATCGCCGGCAACGCCACCGACGGCGCCCGGCGCGCCGGCGCGTAGACGTCGAGCGTCAGCGGGCCCGCGTCGGTCCGCAGGTACTCGACGCCGGCCTGCACCACGACCTGGTCGGCCTCGGGCGCGGGATACACCATCGGGATCTCGCGCATGTGGCGCCGCTTCTCGTCCTGGGCCATGGATCCTCCAGTTGTCGCTGAAAACACGAAAGCCGCCGGGCAGTGCCTGATTGCCCGCACTTCGTGCGGGCAGGGGCTGCGGTGGCGGCTTTGGACGAGCCGGTGGTGCCGGCCTTCTTGGAGTCTACGTACCGGAGGGGGTGCTGTCCAGAGCCTTGGCGACGTCGGCGTCGATCTGCTCGGGCGTCGTGGAGGAGCCGTAGCGCTCCACCACCTCGCCACGCGCGTTCACGAGGAACTTGGTGAAGTTCCACTTGATCGCCTTGGTGCCGAGCGCGCCGGGTTTCTCCGCCTTGAGGTGCTCGAAGATCGGATGCGCGTGCGGGCCGTTGACGTCGATCTTGGCGAACAGCGGAAACGTCACGTCGTACTTCGTGCTGCAGAAAGTCGCGATCTCGTCTTCCGACCCTGATTCCTGCGCGCCGAACTGATTGCAGGGGAACCCGAGCACCTCGAAGCCGCGGTCGTGGTACTTCCGGTACAGCGCCTCGAGTCCGGTGTACTGCGGCGTGAAGCCGCACGCGCTCGCGACATTGACGATGAGCAGCGTCTTGCCGCGATAGTCGGCCATCGGCCGCGGCTCTCCGCGCAGGGTTTTCACTTCGAAATCGTAGACACTGGCCATCGGATCCTGTCTTTCCAGACTCTCTAGAACCCGACGCGCAAGCCGACGCGAATCGCGGGCGGCGGCTGGATCGCCGACACCGCCCGGAAGTCGGGCCCGGTGACGACGTATTCCTCGGCCTCGATGTTTGCGTTGGTCAGGTTGAAGGCCTCGACGATCAGGCCCACCCGCCGGCGCCCGAACGTCAGGTCCTTCTCGATCTTCGCGTCGAGCGTGAACATGTAGGTGAAGCGCTGCGCGCCGCGCGGAATCGCCATCACCAGATCGCGCCCCTGCACGAACGCGTCGGTGAGCACCATGCGCGAGAACGGCAGGCCGTCCTGGTAGCGCGCGATCATGCCGATGCGCACGTCGCCCGGCGCGCGGTAGGCGCCCGACAGCTTGATCACGAACGCGCGATCGAAGAACGACCGGCCTTCGGCGGCGGTGAGCGCGTTGGGCCACAGGAACGCTTCGCCCACCGCTCCGTGGTCGTTCTCGGTGGAGAGGAAGCCGCGGTGCACGCCCGTGCTCTCGATGCGGTACGCCGAGCCGCCGAAACGGAAGTACCACCGCCGGAAGAGCTCGCGATCGACGGTGATGTCCACGCCCTGGTACACGCCCGTGAGGCCCTCGGGATTCGTCAGCGTGTAGCGATCGCGCCCCAGCATGGCCGGCGTGCGGCCGTAGAGGCGGAGCGTCTGCATCGTGGTGCCGCCGTCGACGTCGATGCCGCTGTCGGGAATATCGATCGTCTGGTACTCGCCGAGCGGGATGCCCGTGTTCACCAGCGAGACGAGGTTGCGCTCGCGCCGGTCGACGCCGGTCATGCGCATGCGCCAGGCGCCCATCCGGTGTTCGGCGCCGATGAAGAATTCGGCCGTGACCGGCGCCTTCAGATTCGCATCGATGCTGCTGCCGACGCCGTTGGCGCAGCAGAATCCGATGTACGCGACGGGCGTCAGCTCGCCGGCGTGGAACAGCAGATCGCCGTTGTCGTTCCAGCGCGACATCACGCCGGTGGGCCCGTTCGGATCGCCGACCGACAGGTACTCGAGCGGCAGCCGGTTGCGGTACCACGAGTAGCCGGTCGTCACGGTGAACGGACTGTCCCGCCACGGCGCCCACCGGACCGTGAACCGCGGCAGCGCCGTCGTCCAGCTGATGCCGTTGGCGGCGCCGTCCGCCGAACCCGAGTCGTGGTCGAGGCGCAGGCCGGCATCGACGGTCACGCGCGGGGACACCGTCCATCGATCGCCCGCGAAGGCGGTCACGCTGGTTGAGGTCCACGTCGATTCCGGGCCGTTGGCGTGGATGTCCCACACCCGCGCCGGCTGGCCGTCCACGAGCTCGCCGAATGCGGGCTGGAAGATGGCCGTGTTGGTGGCGCGCGCGCCGGCAACGGAGGCACCGATGCGAAGCCAGTGCGCCTCGTTCAGCCACGTTCCCGGTGCGGGCGCCATGGATGCCGCGAGCGTCCAGCGCTGGCTGACGGTGTCCGCGTCGTCGCCGTAGGCGAGCGGTGCACCGTCGAGAAGCCGCTCGATGTTGCCGGCGAGCACGCCGGCCGACACCTGCGGTTCATTCGAGACGCGGTGAAAGCCTCCCGACACCGCAAGGAGCTGTCCTCCCCGCACCTGCTCGACAGCGGCCTGGCCGAGCACCATGCGCCCGCGCTCGTCGATGTCGCGGTTCGCGTAGCGCGCGCGCCCCTCGAACGGCCGGGTCGCGCGGCTCAGCGCGGTGGTGATGCGCAGCTCGCGATCCGCGCCCGCCGTGCCCACCAGGTGGGCGTAGAGCGATGCGACGTTGTTCTTCAGCTCCTCCGGAGCCTCGCGCTCGAAGCGGCTGCCGTGAGTGCCGCGAATCGAGGCGAAGAGCCCGGTGCGGCCGGTGATCGGGCCGTTCACCGCTATCGAGGCGTCGGTCCAATGGTCGTAGCGGCCCAGTTCCGGCGGGTTCCCCGCCGCCGGGTCCGGCTGCCAGCTCCCCGGCGTCACGAACGCCTCGCCGCTTCCGCGCCACAGTTCACCCGGGCGCTTCGGAATGAACGACACCGCGAGGCCGGGGCCGGCGGTGTCGATGCCGAGACGCGCGGTCTCCACCTGCACGGCGTCGAAGAGATTGAGATCGGGTTGGATGGCCGGCGCGCCGCCCTCGCGCATGTCGGTGACGTCGAGACCGTCCAGGCGGAACTGCGTCTGCGTCCACGACGGTCCCGAGCCGCCAAGCTTCGCGGAGCGCGCGCTCCACAAGCCGCCGTTGTCCATGCGATCCGAGATGACGAAGGGGTGCGCGGTATCGAGGAGCGACCACACCGTGCGGCCGCTCGGCAGATCGGCCAGCCACTCGGGCCCGAGGTTCGTCTGATACGTCGCCTCCGAGCGGCGTTCGGTCGTGATGGTCGAGGCGCCCATCCCGGCTTCGGGCGCGAGCCGCACGACGATCAGCCGCTCGCTCCCGGGAAGATCCTGGGTCTGTTCGGCGGTGCGGTAACCGCCGAGAACCACTCGAATGCGATGCGGACCAACGGCCACCGGGAGCACCACCGTCGGACGTGCTTCCGTGACCACACCGGTGCGGACGGCGCCGGCGCCTGGAGGTGACACTTCCACGCGGGCGCCGATGGCCGTGGCGCCGTCGGGAAGCGTCACGGTGAACGAAAGCGGGGACAGGCCGGCCTGCGCTGCGGCATCGGCCGCACACGCCACCAGCGCAGTCAGCGTGCTCAACATGACGCGGCGCCAAAACGACATCGGACCCGATTGTATGATGTGTCCCGCATGATCCATCGCAAGCCACTCGTGGCGACCGTGCTGTTCGTTCTCGCGACCTCGACCACGGCGCTCGCGCAGGCCCCCGCAGAGGCGCCACCACCAGACCGAAACCCGTTCCTCTACCTGTTTCACAACCTCGTGCTCGACGCGAAACGGCTGCCGTCGGTCGAGACGGCGATGACGCTCGGCATCGGGAGCGGCCTGGCGTTCGCGGTCCATCCGGCCGACGACACGGTGGCCGAGGGCGCCACGGCCGGCGAGCCGCGGGATTTCTATCGCGTCGGCAGCACCATCGGCGACGGCTGGGCCCAGGTGGGATTTGCCGTCGGCACGTACGCGACGGGGTTCATCACCCGCCGCCAATCGATGGCCCACTTCGGCGCCGACCTCGTGCGGGCACAGGCGATCAACGCCGCGCTGACGCAAGGGCTCAAGTTCGCGATCCAGCGCGAGCGGCCCGACAATCCAGGTGGAACGTCGTATTCAATGCCGTCCGGTCACACGTCGAGCGCGTTTGCCACCTCCGCCGTGGTCTGGCGCCACTACGGCTGGAAGGCCGGGCTTCCGGCCTCGGCGATCAGCGCCTGGGTCGGGGCGGGCCGCGTGCAGCTGGGGCAGCACTTCTTAAGCGACGTCGTGTTTGGCGCCGCCATCGGCACGCTGTCCGGACGCACCGTGACGATCGGGCACGGCCGGCGCGTCGTATCCGTCGCGCCGGCGGCGGTACGCGGCGGCGGCGCCGTGGTGTTCACGCTCGTCGAACGCTGAGGTTGGTCACCGAAGCCGAGCCGCTCCGCCGATCTATGATGGGCGCCTCCACGGGAGGAGCTATGAAGAGACAGCTGGTGCTCGGGGTTCTACTGGCCATCGGCGCGGCGTCGATTGGCGTATCGGCGCTGCAGCAGCCGGCCGGCGGCGCGCAGCCGGCGGCGCGCGTCGTCGAGGTCGAAAAGCTCAAGGACAACCTCTACATGATGCGCGGCGGCGGCGGGAACAGCGCCGTCTTCATCATGACCGACGGCGTCACGGTGGTGGACACCAAGAACCCTGGATGGGGGCAGCCGCTCCTCGACAAGATCAAGGGCGTCACCGACAAGCCGATCGTGCGGATCATCAACACCCACACGCACGGCGATCACGTGAGCGGCAACGTCGAGTTCCCGGCCACGGTGGAAGTGGTGACGCACGAGAGCACCGCGAAGAACATGCAGGAGATGAAGACCCCCACCGGCATCACGCCGGCGGCGGGCGCGCCGGTCAACATCTTCAAGGACAACAACGGCAGGGGGCTGCCGAAGCGGACCTTCAAGGACAAGATGTCGATCGGCAAGGGCGCCGACCAGGTCGATCTCTACTACTTTGGCCGCGGCCACACCAACGGCGACGCCTGGGTGGTGTTTCCGGCGCTGCGCGTGATGCATGCGGGCGACATCTTCTCGGGCAAGAACGTCCCGCTCCTCGACGCCGTCAACGGCGGCAGCGGCGTGGAGATCGGGCGCACGCTGGGCAACGCCGCGCGAGAGGCCAAGGGCAAAGTGGACGGCATCATCAGCGGCCACAGCACCGTCATGACCGTCGCCGACCTCGAGGAATATTCGGCGTTCAACAACGACTTCCGCGACACCGTCCAGGCCGCGAAGAAAGCCGGCAAGAGCGTGGACGAGGTGTTTGCCGCCTACAAGATTCCGGAGAAGTACAAGGGCTACGCCGCCCCCGCCGAAGCGCGGCTGAAGGCCAACATTCAGGTCGTGTTCGACGAGACGAAATAGGGCGGGTGGGGCGGGTAGGGTCGCAGAGGGCGGTCTTCAGACCGCCCTTCCTACAGATTCGCGGCAATCGCCGCCCGTGTCCTCTCAATCAATTCCGGCAGCGTCTTGTCCGTGTAAGCGGCGGTATCGATCGGTTCCGCAATGATCACGTCCACGCGGCCGGGTCTCGGCGCGAGCGACGTGCGCGGCAGCATCGCGAAGGTGCCGCGGATGGTCACCGGCACGATGGGCACGCCGGCCTTCATCGCGATCTTGAACGCCCCCGGCTCGAACGCCTGCAGCTGACCGTCGTCGGTGCGCCGCCCTTCGGGGAACACCGCCAGCGAGCGCCCCGCCTTCACGCCCTCGATCACGCGCCGCAGGCTGGTGGCGGTCTTGCGCGGGTTGCCCTGATCGATCGGAAAGTGCCCGGCGGTCCGCAGATGCCAGCCCATGAACGGCACGTTGAAGAGACTCTGCTTCGCCATGATCCGGAACTGATGCGGGAGATAGGCGAAGAGCGCCGGCGTGTCGATCAGACTCGCGTGGTTGGCCATGTACACGTACGGCCTTCCACGCTGGACGTGCTCCACGCCGTGGACGTGGATGCGCGCGAAGATCGTCCACGCCACCAGCCGGCACCACCACCGCGCGCACCAGTGCTGCAGCTCGCCGGTGCGGTCGAACGGCCAGAGCACCAGCGACAGGATGGCCATCACGATCGTGTAGACGTACCAGAGCAGGTTGGCGATCGGCGCCCACAAATAGACCAGAACGGTCGTCACGGTTCGGCGGATTCCTCGGTGAGGTTGCGGATGTCGGGAGACGACTCGAGCGCCTGGCGCACCGCGGTGAACACGCGCTGCACCGCTTCGGGCCGGGTGTCCGTGGCGAACAGGCGCTTGAGCCACCCGCCCTCGGCGAACACGAAGAGCTGCCAGCGCCAGGCGTCCGGCATCTCCTCCTCGCTGGCGCAGGCCACGTACACCGCGTGGGGCGCCAGGCGAACCGGGACGCACCAGCCGAAGTCCTCGGCAATCACCGGCTCGGCGGGCAGCCCCTGATCGCGAAGCCGGGCGCCAACCCATTCGGCCAGCG
>DASRPM010000296.1:0-7773 GCA_035646375.1 Vicinamibacterales bacterium | reverse complement strand
CCGTAGGCGCCGCGCGTGTGATAGCGCTCGCGGTCCGTCATGCCGTCGAGGTGCTGCATCGCGGCCTCGAGATACTTGAGCTCGTCGCCCGAGCGCCCGAGGTTGGCGGACTGATTCGCCGCAATCAGGTAGCCGAGGCCGAAGTTCTTGTCGATCTCGATCGTCTTGAGCGCGTTCTGCAGCGCGTCCTCGAACTTGTTCGCGGACGCCGCCGCCATGGCCGCCGCATAGGGACGCACCACGTCGAGCGAGGTCACGGACAGGGACGCCATGTTGAGCTGCTTGGCCTCTTCCGACGCGTCGTCACCGAGCGCGTTGCGCACCTCGGCCATCAGCTGCGTGGCCACCTGCAGCACGGTATCCTTGCCCGCGGCGGTCGCCTGCTCGCTGACGAGCTCCTCTCCCGTCACCGGCCGCATGGCCTTGACCGACACGATGTAGTCGCTTCCCTGCTTGGCGATCGATCCCGACAGCACCGCACCGACGCCCTGTTCGAGCGCCACCTTCAGGGCGGCGGCTTCGGTGAGCGCGGCGGCGGGCGACACACCGAAGCTGCGCATGCCGCTCCGCTCGAAGGCGGTGATGAACGTGGAGTCGTTGAGCGCCAGCTGCATCACCGGCTCGAGCGTGCGATCGAAGGCGGGGTCGCCCGTGCGGTTCACCATGTCGGCGATGACGACGACCACGTTGTCGGGCTGCACCGGCGGACGCGTGAACCAGTAGACGCCGCCCGAGAGGGCCAGCAGCGCCAGCGCCCCCGCCGAGACCATCGGCAGGCCGACGGCGCGCTTGATCGGCCGCAGCTTGCCGCGATCGTCGAGCCGCGCCAGCGCGGCCACCATGTCGGCGGTCGTCGCAAACCGCTTGGCGGCGTCGGGCTCGATGCACTGCGCGACGAAGCGGCTGAGCGGCTCTGGAACGTCCGGCAGCGAGGCGCGCGGCGGTGGCAGCGCATGCTCGAGCCGCTTCCGAAGGTCGGAGACCGCGCCGCCGTCGTCGACGCGGCGCTTGCCGAGCAGCAGGTCGTAGAGGATCAGCCCGTACGCGTAGATGTCGGTGCGCTGGTCCACCTCTTCGCCGCGCGCCTGTTCGGGCGCCATGTAGGCGACCGTACCGACGATGGCGCCGGCCATCGTGGACGCCTGCGTCGTGGCGGCCACGCGGGTGAGCTCGCTCTCGAGCGACTTCGACAGCGTCCCCACCTTCCGCACGCTCGCAATCGCCGCCGCCTTCTGATCCGACGCGGTGCGCGCGATGCCGAAGTCCATGATCACGGCTTCGGAGTCGCCGCCCTGCATGATGTTGGCGGGCTTGAGGTCCCGGTGGACCACGCCGGCGTCGTGCGCCGCCTTGAGGCCCGACGCCACCTGGCGCGCGATGGCCATGACGTTGGCCACCGGGAGCCGCCCCGACTTGCGGATGATCGACGACAGGTCGTCGCCTTCGATGAACGGCATCGTGATGTACTTGATGCCGTCGATCTCCCCCATGTCGTGGATGCGCACGACGTTGCGGTGAGTCACCTGGCGCGCGAGCAGCAGCTCCTGCTTGAAGCGCCGCTCGATTTCGCGAGCCGTCGATGGGTCCTTCGTGACCTCGGGCCGCACCACCTTCACGGCCACCATCACGCTCAGCTCGGTGTCCCACGCCTGGTACACGGCGCCCATGCCGCCGATGCCGAGCAGCCGCACGATGATGTAGCGCGCGCTGAACTGCTGGCCCACGTGCAGAGGGCCCTCGGCGGCGCGCATCGCGGCCGTCGGACGCACGCCGGCGGCGGGTACGTCGCCAGGACGGTTGAAGGTCGTCGCCTCTTCGGCGCCCACCCACATCGTCTGGTCCGCGCCAGCCGGGAGTTCGGTCGAATCGGGCGGCAGCCCGGTGGTATCCGCGGCGTGATGGCCGTTGCCGTTGCCCTTGCCGTTGCCGAGCGTTGGAGGGGCACCCACGGATCCGGGCGCGACGAACGATGTCGCGTCGGGATCGAACGCCGGCGCGTACACCGTCTCGGCGTCACCGCCTGGAACAGGCGTGAGCGTCGCGGCAGCGGCGGTCTGGGTGAACCGTGGGGCCTTGCACAGAGGGCAAGCACCGGCCGACTGGCTCATGCCGGCCCCACAGCGCTGGCAATATATCAAGCGGCCCTCAGGAGAAGTGGGCGCAACCCATTGTTGCGCCTTCGATTATGTCGCCCGTGTCGCGAAATAGGAAGAGCTGGCCAGGCCTTATTTTCAGTGCCAGGCGCCGCTCCGTCCCGTGCGCCTACCCCGTATTACGCATGCCCGCGGCAATACCGTTGACGGTCACCATGAGCGCGGTATGGACACGGGCGTCGGGCTGCGCCCTCATCCGGCGCAACAGCTCGACCTGTACCAGATTTAACGGATCAACATAGGGGTTTCGCACATCGATCGAGCGCCGGATGACCGGCGAGGCCTCGAGCAGCTCCTCGTGGCCGGAAATGGCCCGCAAGCCGCGTACCGCGCGGGCCAGCCGTGCGCGCAGTTCCTCGCCGAGCGGCTGGAGCGGCGGCGGCACCAGCCGGCGGTCGTACTCGGCGGCAATCCGTCCATCGGCCTTGGCGAGCACCATCTCGATGAGGTCGATCGCGGACTGGAAGGGGGGCCACTCGCGGTACATCGTGCGCAGCAGCTCCCCTTCTCCGCGCGCCGTGGCCCGGTCGAGGGCTTCCTCCACGCCCAGCCACGCCCCGAGCATCAGACGCGTCTGCGTCCAGGCGAACTGCCACGGGATGGCCCGCAGGCCGGCCACGCTGGTGCCGCCGCCCCGCCGGGCCGGCCGGCTGCCGATGTTCATCTCGCCGATCTCGGCTTCGGGCGTGGAGGCGTGGAAGTACTCGATGAAGCGCGGATCCTCGTACACGAGACGGCGGTAGCCGTCGCGGGCGTCGTCCGCCAGGCGGTCCATGCAGGCGCGCCATTCGTCGAGACCCGCCCGCCCCGGCGTGAGCCACGCCTCGAGCGTGCCGGTGGTGTAGACCTCCATCGTCCGGACGGCAATCTCGGGGAAACCGAATAGCGCCTGCAGCATCTCGCCCTGTTCGGTCACCCGGAGGGTGCCGTCCACCGAGCCCGGCGGCTGCGACTGCAGGGCCAGATGGGTGGGGCCGCCGCCCCGCCCCACGCTGCCGCCGCGGCCGTGGAAGAGCGTCACGCTGACGCCGCGCCGGCCGCACGACGCGACGACGGCTTCCTGCGCTTTGAACAGCTCCCAGCCGGCGGCGACGCGCCCGGCGTCCTTGGCCGAATCCGAGTAGCCGATCATCACCTCCTGCCGCCCGCCGATCCGCGCGCGATACCACGGCTCGGCGAGCAGCCGGTCCACCACCGCGCCCGCCTGCTGCAGATCGCGCGCCGTCTCGAACAGCGGGACGACGCGCAGCGGCGCCGCCACCCCCATGGCCTTCTGCAGCAGCTCCACCGCCAGCACGTCCGACGCGCTGCGCGTCATGGTGATGACGTAGGCGCCGAGCGACCCGGCCGGAGCCTCGGCGATCATGCGGAACGTGTCGAGCACGTCGCGGATCTCCGGCGCGGCGTCGAGGCCGTCGGGCACCAGCGGACGGCGGCTCGACAGCTCGCGCAGCAGAAAGGCCAGCCGCGCGTCTTCGTCCCAGTCGGCATACGACCCGAGGCCGAGCGCCGAGGTGATCGCGGCCATCGCCTCGGTGTGGCGCGTGGAATCCTGGCGGATGTCGAGCCGCGCCAGCGTGACGCCGAAGGCGGCCACGCGGCGGAGCACGTCCGTGAGGCGTCCGTCGGCCAAGAGCCGCTGCCCCGTGGCCTCGAGCGAGCGGTAACAGAGCAGCAGATCCGCGGCGAGCGCGTCGCCCGTCACGTATACGTCGGCGCCGGGCGCCGGTGTGCTGGCCACCTGCAGCGCGGTCTCGATCCAGGCATGCGTGGCGCCGAGACGCGTGCGCACGCCGCGCAGCAGCTCGCGATACGGCTCGGAGCTGCCGGGCACCCGCGCCCGCAGCTCCTCGGTGGCGCTCTCGATCGAGAGCTCGTCGCGGAGCGCTTCGATCTCGCGCAGATACAACCCCACCGCGACCCAGCGCGCCAGCAGGCCGGCGCGGCGGGACACTTCCGGCGTCACGCTCGGATTCCCGTCGCGATCGCCCCCGATCCAGGAGCCGAACCGCAGCGGCGCCGCCTCGATCGGCAGCCCGCGGCCGGTACTGGCCCGGATCGCCCGGTCGACGCCGCGCAGGTACTGCGGCAAGGCGTCCCAGAGGCTCTGCTCGAACACGATGAGGCCGCTGCGCACCTCGTCGATCGGCGTGGGCCGCTGCTGGCGCACCTCGCTGGTGCCCCAGGCGGCCAGAATCTCGCGGCGGATCCCCGCCACGAGCTCGTCGTGTTCGGGGGCGGTGAGATCTGGCCGGTCGCGCTGCGCCAGGGCCGCGGCAATACGGTTGTGCTTCTGCACCAGCCGGCGGCGCGCCACTTCGGTCGGGTGCGCGGTGAGGACCAGCTCCACCTGCAGGGCGCTCACCGACGCGTGGAGCTGGTCTGGCGTGATGCCGGCGGCGAGCAGCCGCGCGAAGGCGTCTTCGCACGAGCCGCGCTGCGGCGCGGCGGCCGGGTCGCGCAGGTAGGCGCGACGCCGCCGCACGCGATGGTGCTGCTCGGCGATGTTGGCCAGGTGGAGGAAGTGAGCGAACGCCCGCGCGATCGGCAGCGCGTCGTCCACGGCCACGCGCGACAGGTCGTCGGCCAGCTCGCGGAAGTCGGCGTCGTTGCCGGCGCGGCCGCTCTTGGCCAGGGCGCGCACGCGCTCGACGGTCGCGAAGATCGCCTCGCCGGCCTGCGCCCGGATCGTGTCGCCGAGCAGTTCGCCCAGCAGCCGCACGTCGTCGCGGAGCGGCTTGTGCGGATCGGACGGCATACCGAATGGTACTGGCTCAGGGCTTAGGGCTCAGGGCTTAAGGCGTGTCAGGGGCCTGAAGACCCGCCTCTACAAAAACGCCCTACCTGCCCACCTGCTTACCTGCCTACGTGCACTTGACCACCACGAGCGTCATGTCGTCGTGCTGCGGGGCGCCGGCCACGTAGGCATCGGCGGCGGCCATCACGCGCTCGATCACCACGGCCGGCGGCTCGCACCTCGTCTGTTGCAGCACCGGCAGCAGCCGCTCCTCGCCCCACTCTTCCTGCGAGCCGTTCATCGCTTCGCTGACGCCGTCGGTGAACGCCACCAGCAGATCGCCCGGCCCGAGCTGCACCTCTCCCTGCGAATACACGCACTCGGGGAGCAGGCCGATCACCGGACCGCCGGCGTCGAGGCGCACCACGTCGGCGGGAGTCGAGCTGCCGCCGCGCAGCACCACCGGCGGGTTGTGACCACCGTTGACGTAGACGAGCCGGCGCGACGCCGGGTCGTACTCCGCGTAGAAGAAGGTGGCATAGCGGTTCGGCGCCGAGCTCTCGTAGACCAGCCCGCTGAGATCGGCGATCAGCCCCGCGAGGTCGGCACGTCCGCGCACCGTCTGCCCGCGAAGAAACGCGCGCAGCGTGGCCATGAGCAGCGCGGCGGGAATGCCCTTGCCGGAGATGTCGCCGATGGCGATGCCGAGCCGGCCCGCCTCGAGCGGGACGAAATCGTAGTAGTCGCCGCCGATGGCGAACGCGGGACGGCAGGCGCCGGCGAGCTCGAGGCCGGGCACCGGCGGATAGCTCTGTGGAAACAGCCGCTCCTGCACCTCGCGGGCGATCTCGAGCTCGCGCCGGCGCGTCTCGCGCTCGGCGATCTCCAGCGTGACCTGCGCGTTGAGGCGGCTGTTCTCGAGCGCCAGCCCCGCCTGCGTCGCCACCGAGCCGAGCAGCCGCAGATCGGAGGGCGAGTACGGCTCCTCCGATCGCTTGGCGCCCAGGCTCATCACGCCCACGAGCTTCTGGTTGAGCGAGAGCGGCAGGAGCAGCTCCGATTCGAGATGTTCGAGCGCACGCCGCTCGTCGTCGTCGGCCGTCTTCAGCCACGAGTCCCCCTCGTTCAGGTGGACGGGCGCGTGCGGGTCGTGCTGCAGCCGGCGGGCGGTGGCGCCGGACGCGGCAATCGCCACCGGCGTCGGGTCGGCAAAGCCGACGCCGTACGCCATGGAGAGCAGGCCGCCCTCGTTCAAGAGGATGGCGACGCGCGGCACGTGCAGCGCCTCGGCAATGCGGTGCGTCACCGTTTCGAGCAGCGGACGCGTTTCGACCATCGTCCGCACCTTGTCCGCGAGCTCGCTCAGAATCTGATCGGCGTCGTAGGCGTCGCGGAAGAAGCGCCGATCGACCCGTTCGCGCAGCGACTCGGAGAAGCGCCGGATCAGCACGACGACCGCGAGCCCCACCGCCATGACGATCGCCTGGCTGGCGAAGCCGGCGCTGCGCGAGGCGAGCACGATGGCACCCGCCAGCGTCGCCGAGCTGATCACGAGCTGGAGCGCCCGAAGCGAGCCGCGCGCGAGCAGGTACTGCAGCCCCTGCCGCACGACCACGCGCACGTCCATCGCCCGGTGCACGACGATGACGTAGGCCATGGTGAGCGGGAACAGCATCAGCGGGCCCACGATGACGAAGAAGACCCAGTCCGGCAGGTCCCGAACGCCAAACGACAGCCCGACCAGGAAGCCCACGAGCGGCGCCACGCTGAGGCCCGCCCCGGCGAGCAGCAGCCAGAGGCGCCGGCGCGCATCGGGCTGGCGCTCGGTATAGGCGCGGTAGCCCATGATCGCGAGGAACAGCAGGATGAACAGCGGATACGAGATGCCGAAGTAGGTCTCCGTCCAGGCCAGCGAATCCTGCAGGCGCAGCGCCGCCGGCGGGTCGCGCCGCGCCACGAAGTCGTACAGCGGGTTGAGCCCGATGACTCGCACGGCGATGGGGATGATGACGACCCACTTGAGCCAGGGAAGGCGGCGATCGATGGCGAGCCGCTCGGGGAACGAGAGCGCGAAGAACAGCATCGCCGTCGGCCACAGGTTGGCCATCAGCGGCTGATACGCCGCGGCAATCACGCCGATCCAGTCCTCGCGGCCGCCCAGGAAGCGGAAGTAACCGCCAGTGAATTCGACCAGGCTCAGGACGAGGAGCAGCAGCAGCCAGGCACGCCGGTCGGTGACGCGCGCCGCCGCCACCCAGAACCCGAGCACGGCGCAGAAGAGCGGCAGCGCCACGTTGAAGACTGCAAAGCCCACCCACTCGGCCGCGGTCGGAGCGCCGGTGCGCAGCGGGCGAAGGACCACCGAGGCGCTTCGCGTCTCGTCGGGCGGCGACCCGGGTCGCCAGACATCGACCACCAGCCGGTCGCCGGCGCGCGCGCGTCGGAGCGGCACCCAGAGGTCGGCGACCAGATAGCGCACGGAGCGTCCGCCGATCCGGCGGACCACGTCGCCGGCCATCAGCCCCGCCGCGGCCGCTTCCTCCTCGACGCTGCCCAGGCGGAATTCGGGCATGTCCACGTCGAACGGCTCGCGCACGTGGATCTGCCCCTGCTGGAGGTCGCCGAGCCGTTCGATGAAGTCGAGCGCGCGGTAGGTCGCCACGACCACGAACAGCAACGCGAGGAGGGCGTAGAGGGCCTTTGCGCGCGGGCGCATGGGCGACATTGTAGGAGCCTTTGGCTTCCAGCCTTTGGCCTCTAGGACTACCTGTGTTTGCAGGGAAGCTCTTGCCAGAGGCTGAAGGCCAGAGGCGAGAGGCTACTATCCTGTCGTGCCCATTCGAGCCATGCGGGCGCGGTCCCCGCACGAGCCGCACCGGGCCG
>DASRPM010000295.1:0-10206 GCA_035646375.1 Vicinamibacterales bacterium | reverse complement strand
CAGCCCCGGCATGGCGCGCGGGGCGGTTGGAAACGGCCAGCGGCCGAAGCTGGCGTCGGGATCGCCGGGCTGCACGATGGTGGCCGACCAGCCGTAGCTCGCGAAGAACGCCTCGGGATCGTCGATGCCGAACTTCCACGGGCTGCCGGCCTCGCGCAGCGCGGTCATGTAACGCGCCGTGTACGGCGAGGTCAGCACCTCGCGATTGACGGCGTCGGCCGCCAGCCAGCTGCCGGGCGCGGCGATCTCACCGATGGCCGTGAGCAACGACTGCGCCTCGGGCTCCTCGAGGTACATCAGCAGCCCTTCGACCAGGAAGGCCGCCGGCTTGGACTTCTCGAAGCCGGCCGACAGCAGGGCCGCCGTCCACTGCCGCGCCAGATCGGCGCGCACCACGCGGCGCTCGCACGACGGCGATGCGCCCGCGCGCCCCAGCACAGTCTCCTTGTGATCGAAGATCTCGTCGCGGTCCACCTCGAACAGGCGCACGCCCGACGGCCACGGGATGCGGAAGGCACGCGTATCCATGCCGGCCGCCAGGATGACCACCTGATGCAGCGCGCGCGAGCGCACGATGTTGTGCAGCTCGTCGTCGAGGAACTTGGTGCGGATCGACAGGTAGAGATCGGGACCATCGCCCGGCGCGCCCATGGCCGCGCGCATGCTCTTCTGCAGATCGAATCCGGCCTCGCCGGCGAGCTCGCGCGCGTACGGATCGCTGAACAGCGGCAGCGTGAGCTCGCTCTCCTTGGCGCGGCTGGCGGCAATCCAGCGCGCGGTGTTGCCGACGCCCGTCATCGCCGGCTCGGGAACGGCGCCCGCCGGATCGGCACCCGCCGAGGGCGGCAGCAGCGCGCGCAGCTCGTCGGTGAGCGCGCGTGACAGATCCGGGCGGCCGTGAAACGCGGCCGGCGTGCTCTGGAACATCGACGCGCGCCACCTGCCGCCGCCTTCCACCGCAACCAGCGTGTGGATGGTGTTGAGCGCGGCGTTCAGCTCCCGGCGGCCCGCGGGCACCATCCCGGTGACCGCGCGCACGAGGCTGACCTTGGGCGCCAGCTCGCGCACCTCGCGCACGGTGCCGACATAGGCCGGCGTGGCGTGACCGGCAAAGATCGGCGCCAGGTGCGCTTCGACGGCCGGCGGGCCGCCGTTGATCTGGCTGCCGTCGAACCCGACGAGGCTGCCGTCGTGCGTGAAGAGCGCGGCCATGCCAGCCGCGTCGCGGCGGTTCCACGCGTCGAGCAGATCGCGGTAGAGACTCGCCGGTCCTGAATCCGGATCGATCTGTACTGTTGCCACGAGCGCCCTCGCCACCCGGCCGGAGGCCAGGCATCAAGTACTGGGCGCGGGGTCAGATCAGGCCGCGCGGCGAACGTCCTTCTCGACCTGCCCGTCCCGCACCGAGATCGTGCGATGCGCGAAAGCCGCAATGTCGGCTTCGTGCGTCACCAGCACGATCGTATTCCCGGCCTCGTGCAGTTTGGCAAACAGGGCCATGATTTCGGCGCCGGTCTTCGAGTCGAGGTTGCCGGTCGGCTCATCCGCGAGCAGGATGGACGGACTGTTCACCAGCGCTCGCGCAATCGCCACGCGCTGGCGCTGGCCGCCGGACAGCTCGTTGGGCTTGTGGGTCATACGCGACGTGAGTTCCACGCGGTCGATGGCGCTCTTGGCCAGCTTGAGACGGTCCTTGGCCGGGATGCCTGCGTACACGAGCGGCAGCTCCACGTTCTGCAGGGCCGACGCTCGTGGCAGCAGGTTGAAGGTCTGGAACACGAACCCGATCTCCTGGTTGCGGATGCGGGCCAGCTCGTTGTCGTTCATCTCGCTGACCTGCTTGCCGTTCAGCAGGTAGCTGCCCTTCGACGGGGTGTCGAGGCAGCCGATCAGGTTCATCAGCGTGGATTTTCCGGACCCCGATGGTCCCATGATCGCCACGTATTCGCCGCGTTCGATCTGGATGGAGACTCCGCGCAGGGCATGGATTTCCTCCTCCCCCATCACGTAGGTCTTCCACAGGTCGCGGGTCTCGATTAAAGCCATCAGGTTCTCGATACGTCTTCCAATGAGGGTCGGTTCCGCCAGCCTTTGGCCTCTGGAGCGCTCTGGCTAAAGGCTAAAGGCCAGAGGCTAAGGCTTTCAGTGTTCGTCCTCGTACTGTTCCTTCAGACGGGCCACCACGCTGGGGTCCGCCAGGGTGGTCGTGTCGCCAAGCGCTTTGCCTTCTGCAATATCGCGCAACAGGCGCCGCATGATCTTGCCGGAGCGGGTCTTCGGCAGGTCCGCGCTGAAGATGATGTCGTCGGGCCGCGCAATGGCGCCGATCTTCTGCACGACGTGGGCCTTCAAGTCCCCCACCAGCGTCTCGCTCCCGACCACGCCTTCCTTGAGCGTCACGAACGCAGCCACGGCCTGCCCCTTGAGCTCGTGCGGCCGGCCGACGACGGCGGCCTCGGCCACCTTGGGGTGATCCACGAGCGCGCTCTCGACCTCCATGGTGCCAATACGGTGGCCGGCCACGTTCAGCACGTCGTCCACGCGTCCGAGCAGCCAGAAGAATCCGTCGGTGTCCCGCTTGGCGCCGTCGCCCGTGAAATAGACGTCCGGCGTCCACCGGCTCCAGTACTGCTTCACGTAGCGCTCGGGATCCCCGTAGATGCCCCGCAGCATCGCGGGCCACGGCCGCGTGAGCGTCAGCAGCCCGCCGCCGGCGCCTTCAATCGAGTCGCCTTTGTCGGTCTTGAGCTCCGCCTTGATGCCGGGGAACGGCCGCGTCGCCGAACCCGGCTTCGTGGACGTGAGGCCGGGCAGCGGCGCAATCATGATGGCGCCCGTCTCGGTCTGCCACCAGGTGTCCACCACGGGGCAGCGCTCGCCGCCGATGAAGCGGTGATACCAGACCCACGCCTCGGGGTTGATCGGCTCACCCACCGACCCGAGCAGGCGCAGCGACGACATGTCGCGCCGGGCCGGCCAGTCGGTGCCCCACTTCATGAAGGCGCGGATGGCCGTGGGCGCGGTGTAGAAGATCGTCACGCCGTAGCGCTCGACGAGCTCCCAGAAGCGATCCTTCTGCGGCCAGTCGGGCGCGCCCTCGTACATCACGACGGTGGCGCCGTTGGCGAGCGGGCCGTAGACCACGTAACTGTGCCCGGTCACCCAGCCGATGTCGGCCGTGCACCAGTAGACGTCGTCTTCCTTCAGATCGAAGACCCACTTCGTCGTCGCGTAGGTGCCCACCAGGTAGCCGCCGGTGGTGTGGACGATGCCCTTCGGCTTCCCCGTCATGCCCGACGTGTAGAGCGTGTAGAGCATGTCCTCGGCGTCCATGCGCTCGGGCTCGCAGACGTACGAGGCGTCCTGCATCAGCCGGTGATACCAGTGGTCGCGCCCTTCCTTCACGTGCACCGGCACCGGCGCGCCCTGCAGCCGCTGCACGATGACGACGTTCTCGATCGACGGCGTGCCCTCGAGCGCCACGTCGGCCATCTGCTTGAGGGGGACCACCTGGCCGCGGCGCCAGCCGCCGTCGGCGGTGACGAGCAGCGTCGCCTGGGCGTCGTTGATGCGGTCGCGGAGCGACTCGGAGCTGAAACCGCCGAACACCACCGAGTGCACCGCGCCGATGCGCGCGCACGCCAGCATGGCGATCGCGAGTTCGGGAACGAGCGGCAGATAGAGCGCCACGCGGTCGCCCTTCTTCACGCCCAGCGACTTCAGGACGTTGGCGAACTGGCTGACCTGGCGGTAGAGATCGAAGTAGGTGAGCGTGCGGCGGTCGCCCGGCTCGCCCTCCCAGATGATCGCGGCCTTGTTCCGCCGCGGCCCGCGCACGTGGCGATCGACGCAGTTGACGCAGACGTTGAGCGTCCCGCCGAGGAACCACTTGGCGTGCGGCGGCTTCCATTCGAGCACCTGCGTCCACGGCGTGAACCACTCGAGCTCTTTGGCAAACGACTCCCAGAAGCCCTCGGGGTCGCGCTCGGCGCGCGCGTAGACGTCTTCGTCGTTGGCCACCGCGGCGGCGCGAAACGCGTCGGACGGGGGGAAGCGCCGATCCTCTTGCAGGAGATCCGACAGTTCGACAGACGGGTTCTGGTCAGCCATGCGCGCCGATCAGGATACCTGACGGGCAGGTCTAAAGACCTGCCCTTACTAGAACGGGTTACTGGGCGGGAGCGGAGGAGTCCAGTCGCCGCCGAGGGCCGGGGGCACTTCCTTCTTGAAGTACGTCGCGGACAGCACGCCGCCGAGCGCGGCGAACAGCGTGCCCATGACCAGTTGGAGGATGAACAGCACGACGTACGACGCCGGGTTACGGCTGCCGCCGATGCTCTCGAGGATCTCGCGCGCCTCCGGCGAAATGTCTCGCGCGTTGCGCGCCAACTCTTCGAGGAAGGCCTGCTGCAGCGGGCCCATCACCACCGCGATCATGACGACGAGCGGCAGCCACACGAACGCGCCGATCACGCCCGCCAGCGCGCCCACCGCGGCCCCCTCGCCGCCGGTAAGCGTGCGGTTCTCCTGCTGCACTTGGAGATAGGCGGCGAGCGCGCCGCCCGAGACCACCCACAGGCAGCAGCAGCAATTGGCGGCGCCCACGATGGGCAGTGCCGACAGAACGCCGATAAACAACCCGCCGAGGGAAGCGGAACGGATCATGTTCGATTACGCCTTCGCCCGGCGAAGCCGGGCAAAAGAGACAGAGTTCGATTAGCGGGGCGAAGGAAGGCTAATCGTAGTACTCGCGACCGAGGTGCGTGATGAGCTCTTCGCCCATCATGTGGCGCAGCGTGTTTTTCAGCTTCATCAGCTGGATGAACAGGTCGTGCTCCGGGTAGAGCGCCGGCGCGTGCATGGGAGCCTTGAAGTAGAACGACAGCCACTCTTGAATGCCCGAGAGGCCGGCGCGCTTGGCCAGATCCATGAACAGCGCCGTATCGAGCACGATCGGCGCCGCCAGAATCGAGTCGCGGCAGAGGAAGTTGATCTTGAGCTGCATCGGATAGCCAAGCCATCCGATCAGATCGATGTTGTCCCAACCTTCCTTGTTGTCGCCGCGCGGCGGGTAGTAATTGATGCGCACGACGTGCGTCAGGTCGCCGTAGAGCGTGGGATAGAGGTGCGGCTGGAAGATGTAGTCGAGCGCGCTCTTCTTGCTCTCTTCCTTGGTCTTGAACGATTCGGGGTCGTCCAGCACCTCGCCATCGCGATTGCCCAGGATGTTGGTGGAGTACCAGCCCTTGACGCCCAGCAGGCGCGCCTTGAGGCCCGGCGCGATGATCGTCTTGATCAGCGTCTGCCCGGTCTTCATGTCGTTGCCGGCGAGCGGCGACTTGTTCTTCGCCGCCAGCTCCAGCATCGCCGGGATGTCAGCGGTGAGGTTGGGCGCCGCGTTGACGAACGGGATGCCCTCGCGCAGCGCGGCGTAGGCATAGACCATGCTCGACGGGATCGAGTCGTCGCTCTCTTCGAGCCCCTTCTCGAAGGTGGCCACGGTCTGGTGCACCGGACCTTCCTTCATGAAGACCTCGGTGCTGCCGGCCCACACCATCACGAGCCGGTCGCAGCCATGCGTCGACTTGAACGCGCGGATGTCGGCGATCAGCTGCTCGGCGAGGTCCCGCTTGTTCTTGCCCTTCTTGACGTTGGGGCCGTCGAGCCGCTTCACGTAGCGCTGGTCGAAGACGGCCGGCATCGGCTTCACGGCTTCGAGCTCGCCGCGCACCTGTTCGAGCTGCGAATTCTCGAGCACGCCGGCCACGCGCGCGGCGGCGTAGCAGTCTTCCTCGAAGATGTCCCAGCCGCCGAATACGATGTCGTTGAGGCCCGCGAGCGGGACGAATCCGTCGATCTTCGGCGCACGGTTTTCGGTGCGCTTGCCGAGACGAATGGTGCCCATCTGCGTCAGCGAGCCGATCGGCTGGGCCAGACCCTTGCGGATGGCCATCACGCCGGCGATCGTGGTGGTGCTCACTGCCCCGAGGCCAACCAGGAGAATGCCCAGTTTGCCCTTCGCGGGGGTGATGTCGATTGGTTGAGTCACAACCGGCCACTATATCATCAAGAAGAAATGGCGCTCTTTTCGTTTCGCCGGCTCGATATGGATCCGCTCGCGGTGGCGATGACGGGCGTCAAACTCGGAGAACGCCTGCTGCAGATCGGCGTGGACGACGCCACGCTCGCCGGCCAGCTCGCGGCGAAAACCGGCTTGAGCGGAACCGCCGTCCACATGGTCTCGAACGACGACGAGGCCGTGCGCGTGCAGCGTGGCGCCAAGAGGGCAGGCGTGCTCGTCGAAGTGCGCGTCGGTGTCCTCGATCGACTTCCGTTCGACGACAGCGCATTCGACCTCGTGGTGGTTCACAGCGCCCGCGGTCAGCTCGCCGCGGCCGCCGCCGAAGCGCGTGTGGCGGTGCTGCGTGACGGACATCGGGTGCTCCGGCCGGGTGGGCGGCTCATCTCGATCGAGCCGGGCACCGCCACGGGCCTGCGCTCGATGCTGCGCGCCACTCCGGCCGCCCAGGGGGGCTACGACGCGGCCGGCGGAACGCCGGCGGCGCTCCGGCAGGCCGGTTTCGGCGCGGTCCGTGACCTTGGCGACCGCGAAGGCCTGAAGTTCGCCGAAGGCCTCAGGACGACGTAGATCCAAGGGTTTGCTCTCTCCTGCGGACGGCGGCCGCGCCCGCCGCGGACACTTCCTTCAATTCGCCAGCAAACAGCCGCCCCAATTGAGGCAAGGGTTTTGCCTCCCTTCCTCCTTGCCATGACAGCAGGGGCGCCCGAGGTCTACTCGCTCGACGAGATCGCACGGGCCGCGTATGTGGATGCGGCCACGGTCGAGGCGCTCGTCTCGCGCGGGCGGCTGCCGCTCGTGTCCGGGACCCGGTTCGTGGCCGAGATCGACGCCGTGGCCGCGGCTCGGATGCTCCGGCACTCGGCGCTGCTGTCCAGCCATCCCGTGGAGCACGACCTTTTCCGCCTGACCACGCACGGCCGGGGTGCCATGCCTCGACCGGGGGCGTGGTCGATGGCCGTTCACGTCACGGCGGTAGTGGCGATCCTGGCGCTCGGACGATCCGCGACGCCCGCGGCGGCCACGTCGAACGCCACCGAGCCGAGCCGTCTCGTCTTTCTGGTCGAGCCGGGCCCCGGCGGCGGTGGGGGCGGTGGCGGCGCGCGAACGCCGCGGCCGGCCACGCGAATGCTCGAGCCGGCAGCTCACGAAGTGGAGGCAGTCTCGGTGCCCGAGACGGTGACGAAGCCGGCACCGGCGCCCGAGCCGGAGCCCCCGCCCGTCGAGCCGCTGCAGGCGCCCGTGGCGCCGATCGCAGCCGCCGTGGAGCAGCGGAACGGTGAAATCGACGCAAAGCCAAGCACCGTCGCGAGCGCCGGTCCCGGAGCGGATGGCGCGGGCAGCGGCCGCGACGGCGGCAACGGACCCGGGCGCGGCGCGGGCGTGGGCGACGGCGAGGGCGGCGGCGCGGGCGGCGGTCCGTACCGCCCGGGCAGCGGGATCGAGCCACCCCGACTGCTGCGGGAGATCAAGGCGACGTACACGGAAGAGGCACGGCGCGCCAACGTGACCGGCGACGTCCTCATGGAAGTGGTCGTGCGCGCCGACGGCACGGTGACCTCCGCGCGGGTGACGCGCGGCCTGGGTTACGGCCTCGACGAGCGCGCGGTGGCGGCGGTGCGGCAGTGGCGCTTTGCACCCGCACGCCGACTCGGTGTACCTGTGGATGTCGCGGTGGAAGTAGCCATGGAGTTCAACCTGCGATGATGCTCCCCTTGATAGCGATGGTTGCGATCACGGCAGCCTGCGCGCTTGCCGTCGTGGTGTGGACGCAGTATCGCGAGGCGCAGCAGCGTTCGGCGGCGCGTGTCGCGGCACTCGCCGCGGCCCTCGACGGACCGCCCGACACGTTCAGCCTCGCCGAGGCGGACCTGCAGCCCCGCGGCCATGTACCTCTGGAGACGTTCGCGGAGGAGCAGGCGACGGCACTCCCGCGGCGCGGCTGGATCATCGCCGCGGGCGCCGTGCCGGCGGTGCTGGTCGTCGCCGCGCTGCTCGTCACCCGCGGGCCGGGCACGGCGTCGCCGCCGCCGGCATCGCGGCAGCCGCAATCGCTCGAGCTGCTCGACATGCGTCACGACCGCACCGGCCATCTCCTCACCGTGACCGGTACGGTGCGCGTGCGAGGCCGTGACGCGGCGCCGGTGACGGCGGTCGTCACCGGGCGCGACGGCACCGGCCGCATCGTCGCCAGCGCGCACGCGCCGATCGACGACGCCGCGCTGGACCTCGGTGGCGAATCGTCGTTCCAGGTATCCGTATCCGGCGGCGACGACGTCCGCCGGTATCAGGTTCGGTTCGAAACGCCGCTTGGTCCGCTCGCACACATCGATCGGCGGGCCGGACACCCGTCGGCAGTCGCAACGCCATGACCTCACCACAGCCTCGCTCCCCGTCGCGCCGCGTCCTGGGTATCCTCGTCCTCCCGCTGCTGTTCGCCGCGACGGGCAGCCTGGCAGTACAGGCGCAGGACGGGTTCCGCTTCAAGAGCGGCGTGGACCTGATCAACGTGACAGCCACCGTCACCGACGAGTACGGCCGCTTCGTGCCGTCGCTCACGAAGGACGACTTCGCGATCTTCGAGAACGGGCGCCGGCAGGAGATCTCGCACTTCAGCAGCGACCGGACGCCGGTGAGCCTGGGCATCCTGCTCGATACCAGCGGCAGCATGACCCCCGACAAGATGGCCGCGGCGCGTTCGGCCATCGATCGCTTCATCTACGATCTGCTCGGCCGCGACGACGAGCTGTTCTTCATGGAGTTCGCCAGCACCGCGCGCGTGTCGCAGGCGTGGACCACGGACCGCGCCGCGATCAGCCGCGCCGTCAGCCGCGTCGATCCGGTGGGCGGCACCGCCATCTACGACGCCATCGCCAAGGCGCTGCCGATGGCCGCGGCCGGCCGGCACAAGAAGAAGGCGGTGCTGGTCATCTCCGACGGCAACGACACGAGCAGCATGATCTCGGTACAGCTGCTGCGGCAGCAGATTCGCGACAGCGAGGTGCTCGTCTACGCGCTCGGCGTCGATGGCGCCGTGCAGCGCGAGTCGGGCCGGACGCGGCCGCCCATCATCGGGGTCCCCGTGCCGAACCCGTTTCCCCGGCCACGGGGACCCATTCAGTTGCCCCCGATCATCGGGGGCGGCGGCGGTGGCACCGGCGGCGGGACGTGGACGCGCACGACCGGCGAGCGAGTGAACCCCGAGGCGCTACGCGACGTGACCGACGACACCGGCGGCCGTACCGAGATCGTCCGCGGCTTCGGCGATCTGCAGGCGGCCACGGCGCGGCTGGCCGACGAGTTGAGCAAGCAGTATTCGCTGGCCTATTCGAGCACGGAGGAACGCGACGGCCGCTGGCACGCGATCCGGGTGGAAGTGCGCGATCGCCGCTTCACCGTCCGCGCCCGCCGCGGCTATACCGCCACGTCTTCATAAGGGCCGGCGGGCTATGATGGCCCTTCGTGTCTACGCTCCTTCTCGTGCTCGGGCTGACCGTCCTCGGCGGCCTGGGCGGGCTGCTCGTCGCGTCCAGCATCCTGCTGATCAAGGAGCCCGCGCGCACCCGACTCATTCCGTGGCTGGTGAGCTACGCCGTCGGCGCCCTGCTCGGCGCGTCGATGCTCGAGATCCTGCCGAAGGCGCTCGAGCAGCTTCCGGCGCGTGAAGTCTTCCCCACGCTGCTCCTGGGCATCCTGCTGTTCTTCGTGCTGGAAAAGCTGGTGCTCTGGCGCCATTGCCACACGCACGACTGCGAAGTGCACGACGGCGCCGTGCTGCCGGTGGTCATCGGCGACGCCTTCCACAACTTCGTGGACGGCGCGGTGATTGCCGCCGCCGCCATGACGTCGCTGCCGCTCGGTATTTCCACCGCCGTGGCCGTGACCGCGCACGAGATCCCGCAGGAGGTGGGCGATTTCGCCATCCTGCTCCACGCCGGCTACTCGCGCGGCAAGGCGCTGACGCTCAACGTCCTTTCCGCGCTCGCGAGCATCCTCGGCGCGGTGGCGGCGTTCGTCGCGTTCGACCAGCTGCCGGCACTCCTGCCCTATTTCCTGGTGGTCTCCGCCGCCAGCTTCCTCTACGTGGCGATGGCCGATCTCATTCCCGGGTTGCACCGCGGCCGCAC
>DASRPM010000294.1:0-6784 GCA_035646375.1 Vicinamibacterales bacterium | reverse complement strand
TGCGCGGACTGCTCCGCTCCCCGCTGCGCTATCTCGGATTGATCGGCAGCAAAGCCAAGGTGAAGCGGATCTTCGACATGCTGCGCGAGGAGGGCGTGACTCCGGACACGCTGCGCCCCGTGCACGCGCCCATCGGTCTCGACATCGGCGCCATCACGCCGCAGGAGATCGGCGTCAGCATCGTCGCCGAGCTGATTGCCGTGAAGCACGGCAAGACGGCCGAGCCGACCGTCGCGGCGATGTCGATGCGCTGGGAAGGCGCGCTCAAGCGCTGACCCACGTACGTGGGGGCCGCCTTCAGGCGGCCCTGGGCCGGGCTCCGCCTAACTCGCCACCACCTGAATGTTCAACCGGATGTCGCGGCACTCGTGCGCGTGGACGGCGAGGGCCGTCACCTTCGCGAGGCCATCCAGCGGATAGAGTGCGCGGGCCGCGAGCGCCGAGATCGCGTCGCGGCGCGCGATGACGGCCGGCCACGTGTCGCGCGGCGCGGCCACCAGGTCCTGCGCCAGCTTCCACGCGATGTCCCGCGACGCGGCCATCCCGAAGTCGAAGATGCGCTCCTCCACCGTCACGAGGTCGGCGAGCCGCGACAGCGGCGGGCAGATGGTGGTGAGCTGCACTTCCACGATCTTCACCAGCCGTGCCAGGACGTCGTTGATGCGGTTGAAGTCCGCGTGTAGCGCCTCGAGCTGCGGCCGGGTTGGCGCCACCGTGGCCGCGGCGATGCCGAGGTCCAGGTTGATGTGGGCGTTCATCCCGAGCATCAGGTGCTGGATGACCAGCGGGCCAGGATCTTCCAGCCGTTGGAACGCCACCGCCCAGCTGTCGGTCGGCTTCTGGCCCGCCACGTGCTGCTCCCAGGCCTGGATGAACCGGTTGGCGAACACGACGTCCAGGCGCTCCATGCGGGGCCCGTCGTCGAACACGTTGCCCGCGATGAGCGCATGGCGCACGTTGGAGGTGACTCGCTCGTAGAGGGCGACGAAGTAGCCGATCCGGCGGCCGTCCCGGACGGCGTCGTCGAGCAGGCGATTGAGCCGGACCAGCACGTCGTCGATCGTCTCGGGCAGCGGTGCGGCCATGGAATCCTCCGGGCCAAAGTGTAGGGTGGAGCGCCCCGAAGTGTAGCCGAGCGACCCTGCTATACTAGGTTTCAGGCCTGTAAGCCCCTGTAAAACCAATGGGTTCGTTTGAGCTCCCCGATCGGTCGCGCCGCCTGCTGGCCACTCTGGTCCGCGAGTACATCCAGACCGGCGAAGCCGTGTCGTCGCAGGTGCTCGCGCGCGAGAGCAGCCTTGGCGTGTCGTCGGCCACGGTGCGCAACATGCTGGCCCAGCTCGAGGAGGCCGGCTTCGTCTACCAGCCGCACACTTCGGCTGGCCGCGTGCCGACCGACATGGCCTATCGCGTGTTCGTCGATCAGCTGCTCGAGGGGCGCAAGCCGGCCAAGCCGTCGGCGACGGTCGAGATTCGTCTGCGTCAGCAGGCCGAGCGGTCGCCGCTCATGGGCGACCTCCTTTCCGACGTGTCGCACCTGGTCGCCCGCGCCGCGCGCGTCGTCGCCTTCGCGATCTCCGACAACGAGGGCGCCATCCTGCAGCGCATCGAGTTCGTGCCGCTCGGCGGCCAGCGCGTCCTGGTGGTCGTGGTGGCGAGCGACGGCAAGGTGACGCAGAAGGCGATCGAAGCGGACGGCGCGCTGCGCTCCGACGATCTCGTCCGGGCCGCCAACTACCTCAACACCGAGTTCGCGGGTCTGCCGCTGCTCGACGTCCGCGACGCGGTGGCCGCGCGGCTCGAGATGGACCGCTCGCTCTACGACGAACTGCTGCGCCGGGCGCTGCGGCTGGCGCAGGCGTCGCTCGACGACATTTCGCGCCAGCAGACCTTTTCGGTGGAAGGGGCCTCGGCCCTCTTCGAGAACGGCGGCGCCGAGGGCGTGTCGCTCGCCACCATGCGCGCGCTTCTCGAGATGATGGACCAGAAGGAGCGGCTGCTCCACCTGCTCGGCGAATACATCGACGGGCCGGGTGTGACGGTCGTCATCGGCGCCGAGCACACCGCGCCGGGCCTGCGGCCGTTCAGCCTGATCGCGGCCACCGCCGTGGACGGCGGCGCCACGCGCACCGTCGGCATCATCGGCCCGACACGCATCGACTATTCACGCACCATCGCGCTGGTGGACGGGACCACGCAGGCCGTGTCCCGCGTCCTCCGCAGCGCCTAGCCATTCCCGTCAATCGAGCGATGAACAACGAGCCCTTCCAGGAGCAGGACGAGCAGGAGTCGCCGAACGCCCCGGCGGCCCGCGACGAAGCCGCCGAGCCGGTGGACGTCGAGGCGCTGAAGGCCGAGCGCGACGCGCTGCAGGACCGCCTGCTGCGCACCGCCGCCGAGTTCGACAACTACCGCAAGCGGATCGATCGCGAGCGGCGCGAGCAGTCCGAATCGGCCGCGACCGGCCTGCTCACCGAGATCCTGCCGGTCGTGGACAACCTCGAGCGCGCGCTGGTGGCACCGTCGGGCCCCGAAGCCGCCGGGCTCCGCGCCGGCGTCGAGCTGATTCACCGCCAGCTGGTGGATCTGCTGCGCAAGCGCGGCGTCACGCCGATCGAGGCGCTCGGCGCCGACTTCGACCCGCGCTTTCACCAGGCCGTCAGCCAGGAGGCGAGCGACTCGCATCGTGACGGCGAGGTCATGGAAGAGATGCAGCGCGGCTACATGCTCGGCGACCGCCTGCTGCGGCCGGCGATGGTGAAGGTCGCCACATCGTGAGCAAGCGCGACTATTACGAAGTCCTGGGCGTCGCCAAGACGGCGACCGATCAGGAGATCAAGAGCGCGTATCGCAAGCTCGCGCTGAAGCACCACCCGGATCGCAACCAGGGCGACAAGAAGGCCGAGGATCTCTTCAAGGAAGCGGCCGAGGCCTACGCGGTGCTCGCCGACACCGACAAGCGGCACATGTACGACCGCTTCGGCCACGCCGGCCTGGGCGGCGCCGCCACCGGCGGCTTCGATCCCAACGTCTTCACGGGCTTCGAGGACATCCTCGGCGGCCTGGGCGACGTCTTCGGGCTCGGCGACATCTTCGGCGGCGGCCGGCGCCGCGGCCCCCAGCGCGGCTCGGACCTGCGCTACGACCTCGAGATCTCGTTCGACGAATCGGCAAAGGGCGCCGAGATGGCGCTGCAGATTCCGCGCGCCGAACAGTGCGAGACGTGCCGCGGCAACGGCGCCGCGGAAGGGTCGAAGCCCACCACGTGCCCGCAGTGCCAGGGCCGCGGCCAGCTGCGCTATCAGCAGGGGTTCTTCACCGTGGCGCGCACGTGTGGCCAGTGCCGTGGCACCGGCACCGTCATCGCCAAGCCATGCCAGACGTGCAAGGGCGCCGGCCGCGTGCAGAAGGAGCGCAAGCTCACCGTCCGCATCCCGCCGGGCATCGCCTCGGGGCAGCGGCTGCGCCTCACGGGTGAAGGCGAGGCCGGTCCTGCCGGCGGCCCGCCCGGCGACCTCTACGTGGTCGTGCACGTGCAGGACCATCCGATCTTCCAGCGCGAGGGCAACGATCTCTTCTGCGAGGTACCGGTGTCGTACCCGACGCTGGCGCTCGGCGGCGAGATTACCGTGCCGACGCTCGACGGCACCGAGCCGCTGCGCGTCCCCGACGGCACCCAGACCGGTACGACGTTCCGGCTGCGTGGCAAGGGCATGCCGGACGTGTCGGGGCGTGGCCGCGGCGATCTGCAGGTGACCGTGAAGGTCTCCATCCCGAGGAAGCTGTCGAAGGATCAGCGGAAGCTGCTCGAGGACCTGGCCGTGACGCTGCCGGCCGAGCCGGTCGAGCCCCAGGCCGTGGGACAGGGCGACGACGACAAGGGGCTCTTCGGCCGCGTAAAAGACATCTTCGGCTGAGGCCCTCCGGTGTCTTCACACCCCCGCACGTGGCCCGCTCTGGACATCGCGGGCCTGCCGCCCGCCGACGCGCCCGACGCGCACGATGCCGTGCAGGGCGACCTGCTCGAGGCCACGCTCACGGACTTCGACGTCGAGGCGATCGACGAGAGCGCGCCGGCCGGCTGGCGCGTCTTCTTCCGCACGCGCAGCGGGCGTGACCGCGCGCAGCAGGCGATCGCACGCGAGTTCGCGGGCCTGGCGCTCACCGCGGTGGACGTGCCCGACGAAGACTGGGCCGCGCGCTCGCAGGCCAGCCTGAAGGCCGTTCGCGTCGGCAACCTGATCGTGGCGCCGCCCTGGGACGCACCGATCGTCGTGGCCATCCGTCCGTCGATGGGCTTCGGCACCGGACATCACGCCACCACCCGCCTGTGCCTCGCGGCGCTCCAGGCGCTCGAGGTGAAGGAGCGCACCGTCATCGACGTCGGCACCGGCTCCGGCGTGCTGGCGATCGCCGCCAGCCTGCTCGGCGGCGTCAACGTCCGCGGCATCGACGACGACGAGGACGCGATTCACGCGGCGTGGGACAACCTGGCGCTCAACCCGGCGGCCATCGTGACGCTGCTCGTGGGCGACCTGCGCACCACCGAGTTCGAGCCGGCCGACATCGTGTTCGGCAACCTGACCGGCAGCCTGCTGATGGCGAGCGCCGCCGTGATGGGCACGCTCGCGGGCAAACACGGCAAGCTGATTCTCAGCGGCTTCCAGGTGGACGAAGAGGCCGACGTGATTGCCAGCTTCGCCGGGTTCACCCCGCAACGCCGCGAGCAGGAAGACGACTGGGTCTGCGTAACCCTCGGCCGTGCGTAGAGGCGGCCTTCAGGCCGCCCTGCAACGTAGTTGCGGGTCTTTAGACCCGCCCTGGAGATCCGATGCTCCGACCGCTCCTCGTCGTCGTGCTCGCGCTCCTCGCTTCATCGGCCTACGCCGAGCGCATGGGCTATCCGCCCGGCGAGTTTGCGGCGCGTCGCGAGAAGCTCGCTGCCGCCGTGCAGCGCGGCCTCATCGTGATGTTCGGCGCCACCGAGGGCACGCCGGGGGTGCGCTTCCGCCAGGACAACGACTTCTTCTATCTCACCGGCAACGAGTCGCTGAACGGCGTGCTCGTGATCGACGCGGCCACGAAGGCGTCGCACCTGTTCCTGCCGAAGCTCACGCCGGTGCAGGTGCGCTACGAGGGCGGCAACTGGCTCGACGAGTCGGACGCGGCGAAAGCGCATGCGTTCACGTCGATTCGGCCGATCTCGGAGCTCGGCGAGTTCCTCGGCCGGCGGCGGGGAGTATCCGGACCGGAGACGTTCTGGACCCGATTGTCCGAGCGCGACGACGTGAGCAGCGGCCGGGTGGACGCCGCCATCGAGGCGGGGCGCCGCCTGGTCAACCCGTTCGCGTTCGCACCCAACCAGGACGCGCAGCGTATCGCCGCGCTGCGCCTGCAGTTCCCCTACTACGAGTTTCGCGACGCGACACCACACATCGACCGGCTGCGGCTCATCAAGACGCCGCGCGAGATCGAGATCCTGCGCGCCGGCGGCCGCATCAGCGCCGAGGCGATGAAGCGCGCCATCCAGGCCACGGCGTCTGGCAAGTACGAGTACGAGCTCGAGGCCGAGGCCACCTACTGGCACGTGAAGCACGGCATGCAGATGGCCGCGTATCCGGCCATCGTCGGCTCGGGCCCGATGGGCAACCAGTGGCACTACGAGGACAGCGGCCGGCAGATGAAGGCCGGCGAGCTGGTTGTGATGGACTACGCGGGGTCGCTCGACCAGCTCACCACCGACATCACGCGCACGTGGCCGGTGTCGGGGCGGTTCACCGAGGCGCAGCGCAAGGCGTACGACTGCGTGCTCGAGACGCAGAAGGCGATCATCGCGGCGATCAAGCCGGGCGTCACCCGCGACACGGTGGCGAAGATCGCGCAGGACATCTACAAGCGCCACGGCTTCGACCCGGGCAACGCCTACGTGGGGCACTACGTCGGGCTGTCGGTGCACGACGTCGGCGACTGGAACGCGCCGTTCGAGGCCGGCATGGTGATGGCGATCGAGCCGATCATCGACCTGCCCGATCAGCAGCTCCACGTCCGCGTCGAGGACACGATCCTCGTCACGCCCACCGGCGCCGAGATCCTGACGCCAGGATTGCCGAAGGAAGTCGACGAACTCCTCGCGCTGATTCGCCGTTAAGTGGGGGCCGGCTGAAGCCGGCCCCTACGACTACGTCGCCCAGCGCGACGACACGCGACGGATGCGCGCGAGCGCTTCCTCGATGTTCTCGAGCGAATTGGCGTAACTGAAGCGCAGGTAGCCGTCGCCGTGCTCGCCGAACGCGGTGCCGCTCAGGCACGAGACGCCGGCCTCGGTCATCAGCAGCTCCTCGAGCGCCTTGCTCGACATGCCGGTGCCGGTGACGTTCGGGAACGCGTAGAACGCGCCCGAGGGCGTGGAGCAGCGGAAGCCGGGAATCGTGTTCAGCCCGGCCACGATGGCGTCGCGCCGGCGGCGGAACTCCGTCACCATCACGTCCACGCAGTCTTGCGGCCCCTGCAGCGCCGCGAGCCCGGCCCGCTGCGTGAAGCTGGCGGTGCACGAATTCGAGTTGACCATCAGCCGCTCGACCGCCGGGGCCAGCCACTGCGGGAACACGCCGTAGCCCAGACGCCAGCCGGTCATCGAGTAGGTCTTCGAGAAGCCGTCGAGGATGACCGTCTTCTCGAGCATGCCCTCGAACTGCGTGATCGACTCCGGCGCCTCGTCGTAGAAGATGCGCGAGTAGATCTCGTCGCTGAGGACGATCAGGTCGCGGCCGCGCACCAGGTCGGC
>DASRPM010000293.1:0-29690 GCA_035646375.1 Vicinamibacterales bacterium | reverse complement strand
TTTTAACGCGATCGCCTGTTGAACTTGGCTCTTGCGTTGTCTTACTTGGTCTTATTAGATGGTTCGTCCGCTTCTGCGCTTGCGCGCTTTCTGCGAGACGCCACCTGCTGACACTCGACGGGCGATCCAATCTCGAATCTTGCGATTCTTCGATCAGATCACGTTAAGTGCTTGCACGCTCTATCTAGTTTTCAAAGAACCGGAAGCCCAACCAGACCCGACGGCTTCGCTGCACCGCAGCGCTGCTGTCTCAGCCTCGCCGAGGTTCCCACGTTTTCAACCCAGACGGGTCGTTTTTGGGGGAACCTTCCAATACTACAGGCCGAACCAACCCTTGTCAAGCCTTAATTTCACGAGGAAACTGGCTAACCCGGACGGGGCCGCCGCTTCTGGCGGTTGCGCGCCGCAACTCTGGGGTCCGCTCGGACCCGCTCGGTGCGTGTAGCAACCACCCAGCGAACCTATGAATAGTAGGTGAGCCCGGCCCTCGTGTCAACAACCGGCGCTTACGCGCCCACCAGGCGCACCAGGAAATTGTCCCGCTTCCCCTTTCGAATCACGAAGATACGGCCCTCTATCGCCTGCGCCTGGGTGATGCGCTCCTTCTCGTCGGCGATTCGGCGGCCATTCAACGAGATGCCTCCTCCCTTCACAAGGCGGACGGCTTCGCTCTTCGACGCCGCCACGCCAGCCGCGGTCAGGAGCTCCGGCACGAGCCACCCGGCGGCCACGAGCGCCAGATCGCACGACGGCACGTTGGGGAAGATCTGCAGCAGTTCGGCGACGGACATCGCCGAGAGATCGCCGCGAAAGAGCTTGTCTGCGGCAGCCTCGGCGTCCTGGACGGCCGTCGTGCCATGCACGAGCCTCGTCACCTCACGCGCCAGCTCGCGCTGCGCGTGGCGCTTCTCGGGCTCGCGCGCGCTCGCCGCTTCGAGCGCCGCCACCGCCGGCGCGTCGAGGAACGTGAAGAACTTCAAATAGCGCGCGGCGTCGCGATCGTCGGCGTTGAACCAGAACTGGTAGAACTCGTACGGCGTCGTGAGCGCCGGGTCGAGCCATACCGTGCCCGCCTCGGTCTTGCCGAACTTCGTACCCGCCGCGCTGGTGACGAGCGGCAGCACCATCCCGTGCGCGCGCGCGCCACGCAGCTTGCGAATGAGATCGAGGCCCGCGGTGATGTTGCCCCACTGGTCGCTGCCGCCCATCTGCAGCGTGCAGCCGAAGCGATCGTGCAGCACGAGGAAGTCGTACGACTGCAGCAGCAGGTAGCTGAATTCGGTGTAGGAGATGCCGTCCTCGCTCTCGACGCGCCGCTTCACCGACTCCTTCGCGAGCATGTAGTTCACGGTGAAGTACTTGCCCACGTCGCGCATGAACTCGAGCGCGCTCAGTTCGCCCAGCCACTCGTGATTGTTGACGAGGCGCGCCGCGTGCGCCCCATGATCGAAGTCGAGAAACCGCTCGAGCTGCGCCCGGATGCCGCGCACGTTCACGTCCACCTGCTCGGGCGTCAGCAGCGAACGTTCCAGGGTCTTGCCACTCGGATCGCCGATGAGGCCCGTGCCGCCGCCGACGAGGGCAATCGGCGAGTGACCGCAGCGTTGCAGCCGCGCCAGGGCCATCACCGGCAGCAGGGAGCCGACGTGCAGGCTGGCGGCCGTGGGATCGAAGCCGATGTAGGCGGTCAGCGTCTCGCGGGCGATGACCTCGCGCAGCCCCTCGGTCGTGTCGTAGACCATGCCACGCCACGCCAGTTCATCGTAGAGATCCATGTGACGGAATTCTACCGGCTTACGGCTTACGACTTGGCCTTCACGAATCGGCGTCCAACGACCGTCCCTCCACCGTCCAACAGCCGCTGGACTGCCTCGGGATACGCCTGATGCTCTTCGACCAGAATGCGCGCCGCGAGACTTTCTTCTGTGTCGTTCTCGAGCAGCGGCACGGCGCGCTGGACGATGATCGGGCCGGCATCGAGCTCGGCGGTCACCAGGTGCACCGTGACGCCGCTCACTTTCACGCCGTGCGCGAGCGCCTGCCGCTGCGCGTGAAGGCCCGGAAACGCGGGCAGCAGCGACGGGTGGATGTTCACGATCCGGTTGGGAAAGGCCGCGATGAAGACGGGACCGATCCGGCGCATGAATCCCGCCAGGCAGACCAGATCGACCTCGCGCCCCCGAAGCTCCTCGACGAGCGCACGGTCGTAGTCGTCGCGCGACGGCCAGCCGCGGTGGTCGATGACCGCCGTCTCGATGCCCGCCGCGCGGGCGCGATCGAGGCCGCCGGCGCCGGCGACGTTCGAGATGACGACGTCAATCGAGGCATCGAGCCGTCCGTCGGCGATGGCGTCGATGAGCGCCTGCAGGTTGCTGCCGCGGCCCGAGATCAGGACGCCGAGCCGCCGCGACGGCACGCTCGTCACCCCAGCGACGGGCTGCCGGTATACGTGACGGCGGGCCCCTCGCCGGGGACGATCTCGCCGATCACGCGCGCCTCGCGGCCGCCGCGGGCCGAGAGCTCCTCCATCACGTGACCGGCCTTGGCGGCCGACGTCACGATGATGAGGCCGACGCCCATGTTGAACGTGCGCAGCATGTCGTCGAGCGGCACGCGGCCCGCTTCCATCAGCCACTGGAAGATCGGCGGCACGTGCCAGCGCGAGAGGTCCACGTTGGCCACCATCGAGGCCGGCAGCACGCGCGGCAGGTTGTCGGTGATGCCGCCGCCGGTGATGTGCGCCATGCCCTTGATCAGGCCGCCGCCGAGCATCGGCCGGACGAGCTGCAGATACGACCGGTGCGGCTCGAGCAGCGCTTCGCCGATGGTGCGGCCGAGCGCGGGCACCTGGCTGTCCACGGTCAGCCCGAGGTGCTCGAAGGCGATGCGGCGCGCGAGCGAGTAGCCGTTGGTGTGGAGGCCGCTCGAGGGCACGCCGATGAGGACGTCGCCCGCCCCGATGCCACGCCCGGTGATCAGCTGCTCGCGATCGGCGGCGCCGACGATGAAGCCCGCCAGATCGTATTCACCCTCCGCGTAGAATCCCGGCATCTCGGCGGTCTCGCCGCCGAGCAGCGCGCAGCCGTTCTCGCGGCACGCCGCCGCCATGCCGCCGACGATCGACTCGGCCACCTCCGGTGACAGCCGTCCGGTGGCGAGATAGTCGAGAAAGAAGAGCGGCTCGGCGCCCTGTACCAGGATGTCGTTGACGCAGTGGTTCACGAGGTCCATGCCCACCGTGCCGTGCCGGTTGGCCATGAACGCGACCTTGAGCTTCGTGCCGACGCCATCCGCGCTCGCCACGAGTACGGGATCGCGGAACCGCCCCGGCTCGAGCCGGAACAGGCCGCCGAACGAACCGATGTCGGAGAGGACCGCGGGCGTGAACGTGGACCGCGCCAGGCCTCGGATGCGGCGGACGGCTTCGTTGCCGGCGTCGATATCGACGCCCGACGCCTTGTAGTCCATCAGCGGGCGCCTCTCACTCCGAGCGACGGACGCGCGACGAACCGGCGCCGGCCAGCTGCTCGGCCGCGGCGCCGGTCAGCTCCTCGCCGTTGAAGCCGGCGGTCGTGACCGGTTGCGGCGCCGACGGCGGGGCCGGCTCCGGATTGAGCTTGAGCGCGAGCTGGAGGTACGCCTTCTCGTCGCGCGGGAAGGCGACGGGATAGACGCCCGTGTAACACGACGTGCAGTAGCGGGTCTTGCCGCTGGGCACCGAATCGGTCAGCCCTTCCAGGCTCAGGTACGACACGCTGTCGGCGTCGAGGTACTTCCGGATCTCCTCCATCGTGTGCGTCGCCGCAATCAGCTCCGAGCGGCGCGGCGTATCCACGCCGTAAAAGCAGGGAGAGATGGTGGGAGGACAGCTGATGCGCATATGGACTTCACGCGCGCCCGCGCTGCGCACCATGCGCACGATCTTGCGGCTGGTCGTGCCGCGGACGATCGAGTCGTCCACCAGCACCACTCGCTTGCCGCTCAGGATGCTCTTCACCGGATTGAGCTTCACGCGCACGCCGAAGTGTCGGATCGACTGCTGCGGCTGGATGAACGTCCGCCCCACGTAATGGTTGCGGATGAGGCCCATGCGCATCGGAATGCCGGACTGCTCGGCGTAGCCGACCGCGGCGCACACGCCCGAGTCCGGAATCGGAACCACGACGTCGGCCGGCACGCCGGACTCGCGCGCCAGCCGCCGCCCGAACTCGGTGCGCACTTCGTTGACGCTCTCGCCGAACACGTAGCTGTCGGGGCGCGCGAAGTAGACGTGCTCGAAGATGCACTGCGAGTGCTTCGCCGGCGGGAACGTCTTCTGCGACCGCAGGCCCGACGCGCTCGCGATCACCATCTCGCCCGGCTCGACGTCGCGCACGTAGGTGGCGCCGATGAGGTCCATGGCGCAGGTTTCCGAGCAGATCACCCAGGCATCGCCCAGACGCCCGAGGGCCAGCGGACGGAAGCCATGCGGGTCGCGGACGCCGATGATCTTGTCCTTCGTCATCAGCACGAACGAGTAGGCGCCCGTCACCTGACCGATGGCGTCCAGGATCGCGGCCTCGACGTTCTCGGCCCGCGAACGCGCGAACAGGTGCACGACGATCTCGCTGTCGGTGCTGGTCTGGAAGATCGCGCCGTCGCGAACGAGTGCGTCGCGCACTTCGCCGGCGTTGATCAGGTTGCCGTTGTGGCCGAGCGCCAGCTGCCCATGCGCGCTGTCGATTACGATCGGCTGGGCGTTGGCGAGGCGGCTCTCGCCGGCCGTCGAGTAGCGCACGTGTCCGATGGCCAGGTGACCGGTGAGCCCGGCGAGCGTCTCGTTGTCGAAGGCGTCGTTGACGTAGCCCATCGCCCGCGAGGCGCGGATGCGCGTGCCGTCGGCCGACGCGATGCCGGCGCTTTCCTGGCCGCGATGCTGCAGCGCGTACAGGCCCAGGTAGGTGAGGTTCGCGGCCTCCGGGTGGCCGAAGATCCCGAACACTCCGCACTCGTCTTTGAACTTGTCGAACATGCGGCTCCAGTTCTCGCGAGGCGTTCCCCAAGGCCAAAGGCTCGAGGCCTGAGGCCTGCTCTTATAGTACGGCGTTACGCGACGGTTCGCTCGAACCGCGACGCAATCGCCTCGTCCCAGATCCGCTCGGCGGCGTCCACCGCCTCGTCAATCACGCGGCGGCCACCAACCGACAGCCGCACGCGACCACCGCCCACCCGGCCGATCACCGCCGCGGGAACACCGTCTTTCCCGGCCAGATCCAGCGCCTCACGCTCACGCCCGGCCGCCACCGACACGACGGCCCGGGACGCGGACTCGCCGAAGAGCGTGGCGATGTCGCCAAATCCCGCCTCGGCTGCGGTGGCCGCCAAATCGGCGTCCACGCCCGGCGTGCCGCTGAAGCAGCACTCGGCCAGTGTCACCGCCACTCCGCCCTCGGCGCAGTCGTGCGCCGACTTGAAGAGACGCTGCGCGGCGCCGGCGATCAGCACGCGCTGCAGTGCGGCCTCGCGGGCCAGATCGAGCGCCGGCGGCAGGCCCTGCACGAGGCCGTGCATGGTCTTCAAATACTCGCTGCCGCCCAGCTCGGGCCTGCTTTCGCCCAGCAGGATCACGACGTCGCCGTCCTGCTGGAACAGGCGCCGCACCACGGTGCTGGAGTCCTCGATGAGCCCGACGATGCCGAGCACCGGCGTCGGCAACACGCCACGGCCGTCGGTTTCGTTGTAGAGGCTCACGTTGCCACCGGTGATCGGGATGTCGAGCGCCCGGCAGGCGGCGCCCATGCCCTCGACCGCCTTCACGAACTGCCACATGATGTCGGGCTTCTGCGGGTTCCCGAAGTTGAGACAGTTGGTCGCGCCAATCGGCAGGCCGCCCGCGCAGGCGACGTTGCGCGAAGCCTCGGCGACGGCGAGCTGCGCTCCAACGAACGGATCGAGATACACGAAGCGCCCGTTGCAATCCACCGACAGGGCGAGCGCGCGACGCGTGTCCTTGATGCGCACCACGCCGCAGCCCATGCCCGGCATCACCATCGTGTTGGTGCCGACGACGTGGTCGTACTGCCGGTAGACCCAGCGCTTGCTCGCCACCGTGGGCGACGCCAGCAGCCGGCGGAACACATCCGCGGCGGGCGCGGGCGTACCCAGCGCGGCGAGCGACAGCTGCTGCGCCTCTTTCAGGTAGGCCGGTTCCGTGAACGGCCGGCGGTAGAGCGGCGCCTCGTCGGTGAGCGCGGTGTTCGGAATCTCGGCCACGACGGTGCCGTGATCCTTCACGCGCAGGAGGCCGTCGGCCGTGACCACCCCGATCCGGACGGCGTGCAGGTCCCACTTCTCGAAGATCGCCTGCACCTCGGCCTCGCGCCCCTGCTTCGCCACGAGCAGCATCCGCTCCTGCGATTCGGACAGCATGATCTCGTAGGCCGTCATGCCGGTCTCGCGTTGCGGCACGAGCGCCACGTCGATCTCCACGCCGGCGCCGCCACGCGCGCCCATCTCGCACGTCGAGCAGGTGAGCCCGGCCGCGCCCATGTCCTGGATGCCGACGAGCGCGTCGGTTCGCATGACCTCGAGGCAGGCCTCGAGGAGCAGCTTCTCCATGAACGGATCGCCCACCTGCACGGCGGGGCGCTTCTCGGCCGACTTCTCGTCGAACTCCGCCGACGCCATGGTGGCGCCGTGAATGCCGTCGCGGCCCGTCTTCGAGCCGACGTAGAACACCGCGTTGCCGACGCCCGAGGCCACGCCCTTGATGATCTCGTCGGCCTTCGAGATGCCGAGGCAGAACACGTTCACGAGCGGGTTGCCGGTGTAGCTCTCGTCGAAGGCGATCTCGCCGCCGACGGTGGGAATGCCGATGCTGTTGCCGTAGCCGCCGATCCCGGCCACCACGCCGGCCATGTTGCGGCGCACGAGCGGGTTGTCGAGCGAGCCGAAGCGCAGCGAGTTGAGCAGCGCGATCGGCCTGGCGCCCATGGTGAAGATGTCGCGGATGATGCCGCCCACGCCGGTGGCCGCGCCCTGGTACGGCTCGATGAACGACGGGTGGTTGTGGGATTCGATCTTGAACACCGCCGCGAGGCCGTCGCCGATGTCAACCGCGCCGGCGTTCTCGCCCGGGCCCTGCAGGACGCGCGGGCCCGTGGTGGGCAGCGTCTTGAGGTGCACGCGCGAGCTCTTGTAGCTGCAGTGCTCGGACCACATCACCGAGAAGATGCCGAGCTCGGTGAGCGTCGGCTGCCGGCCGAGCATCGAGACGATCTTGCCAAACTCGTCGCGCGTGAGGCCGTGGCGCTCGAGGACGGCGTCGGACGAGACGTCGGGTGTCGTCATGCGCTGAGACTGCTCGAGCGCGCCACGGCCACCGCCGCCGGCGCGCGCCGCGTGAACCAGTGCACCGCCGACTGCAGCATCACCAGGCCGTCGGCTCCGCCGACCGCCAGTTCTGCGGCCCGCTCGGGGTGCGGCATCAGGCCCACTACGTTGCGCGCCTCGTTGCAGAGTCCGGCAATGTTGCGGACCGACCCGTTCGGGTTGGCGTCGCGCGTCTCCTCACCAGCGGCGTTGACGTAACGGAACAGCACCTGGCGGTTGCGCTCGAGCTGCTCCAGCACCGCAGCATCCGCGTAGTAGTTGCCTTCACCGTGCGCGATCGGCATCAGCAGCCGCTGGCCGGGACGGCAGGCGGCCGTGAACGGCGTGTCGTTCTGCTCCACGCGAACGTTCACGAACTCGCAGCGGAAGTGCAGGCGGTCGTTGCGCAGCATCGCGCCGGGCAGCAGCCCCGCTTCGAGCAGCACCTGGAAGCCGTTGCAGATGCCGAGCACCGGACCGCCGGCGTCGGCGAAGCGCCGCACGTCGGCCATGATCGGCGAGAAGCGCGCGATGGCGCCCGTGCGCAGATAGTCGCCGTGCGCGAACCCGCCCGGCAGGATCACCGCGTCGGCGTCGCCCAGGCTCGTGTCCTTGTGCCACACGAAGCGCGCCTCTTCGCCGAGGGGATGACTGACCGCGTAGTGGGCGTCGTGATCGCTGTTGGAACCGGGAAAGACGACTACCGCGAACTTCATCGGCTGCCCCCTGCGGAATCCACCTCCACCCGGTAGCTCTCGATTACCGGGTTGGCCAGGAGCTTGTCGGCGGCATCCGTGGCCACCTGCCTTGCCTCGTCCGGGCTCGACGCGGCGATGTCGAGCTCGAAATATTTGCCTTGCCGCACGCCGTCCACCGACCCGAATCCGAGCGTATGCAGCGCCTCGGCGACGGTCGTGCCTTGCGGATCGAATACGGAGGGCTTGAGGGTCACGAACACACGGACGCGCATCGGTCTAGGTCTCCAGATTCAACTCGCGGCTGCCGCCGCGGCTCCAAACACGCGATCGAAGATGTCGTCCACGTGGCGCAGCTGCTCGTCGAGATCGAACGCGCGCTCGATCTCGACCGGCGTGAGCACGCGCGTCACGTCGGCGTCGGCCAGCAGCAGCGACTTGAAGTCCCCGGCTTCGTGAAACGAGCGCATCGCGTTCCGCTGCACCCACTCGTAGGCCTGCTCGCGCGACACGCCGCGGCGCGCCAGCTCCAGCAGCACCGTGCCCGAGAAGACCACGCCGCGCGATCGATTCAGATTCTCCCGCATCCGCTCGGGATACACCACCATCCCGGCGACGATGCGCGTGAAGCGCCGCAGCATGTGATCCAGGGTGATGAAGCTGTCGGGCAGGATGACGCGCTCGACCGACGAGTGTGAGATGTCGCGCTCGTGCCACAGCGCGTTGTTCTCGAAGGCGGCCCCCGCGTTGGCGCGCAGCAGCCGCGCCAGGCCGACGATCTGCTCGCAGCCGATCGGGTTGCGCTTGTGCGGCATCGCCGACGAGCCCTTCTGCCCTTTGGCGAACGGCTCCTCGACCTCGCCGATCTCGGTCTTCTGCAGGCCGCGGATCTCGAGCGCGCTCTTCTCGAGCGTCGACCCCGTAATCGCGAGCGCCGACAGCAGCTCGGCGTGACCGTCGCGCTGGATCACCTGCGAACCCACCACGACCGGCTCGAGGCCGAGCGTCCGGCAGACGTCGTGTTCGACCGCCGGCGGGAGGTGGGCAAAGGTGCCAACCGCGCCCGAGAGCATGCCGACGGCAATCCCCGCGCGGGCGCGCTCGAGGCGGACGCGGTCGCGCCCCAGCTCGGCGTACCACAGCGCCAGCTTCAGCCCGAACGTCATCGGCTCGGCGTGCACGCCGTGCGTGCGGCCGATCATGGGCGTCTGCCGGTGTTCGGCGGCGCGCTGCCGCACCGCCACCATCAGCGCGTCGAGATTCTGCAGGATGAGATCGCAGGCCTCGCGCATCTGCAGCGCCTGCGCGGTGTCGATGACGTCCGACGACGTCATGCCGAAGTGCAGCCAGCGCGCCGACGGGCCGACGTGCTCGGCCACCGCGGTCGTGAAGGCGATCACGTCGTGCTGCGTGACCGCCTCGATCTCGTCGATGCGGGCGACCGTGAAGGCGCCCTTCTCCCTGATGTCGCGCGCGGCCTCGGGCGGCGCGATGCCGGCCCTCGCCATCGCCTCGACGGCTGCGATTTCAACCTGCAGCCACGTTTCGTACTTCCGCTGGTCGCTCCAGATGCGACCCATGTCCGGGTGGGTGTAGCGCTGGATCATGTCAGCCGAGATGCAACCGTTCTCGCGGAATCTCCAGTCCGTTGACCGCGCCCAGCACCGTCGCCGCGAGGCCGGCGGGCGCGAAGAGCTCCTCGGTCACGCGGCGCACGTCGTCGCGCGAGACCGCCTCGACGCCCTGCAGCGTCTCGTCGAGACTGAGCTGCTTGTCGAAGTACATCTCCTGTCGCGCCAGGTTCGACATCCGGCTCGACGTGCTTTCGAGGCCGAGCATCAGGCTGCCCTTCAGATGATCCTTGGCGCGGCGGAGCTCGACGTCCGACATCGGCTCTTCTTTCAGCTTGCGAATCTCTCCCACCACGACGTCGATGAGCTCGCCGACGGCGTCGTTGGCACACCCGGCGTAGATGGTCATCGCGCCGGCGTCACGGTAGGCGCTCAGGCCGCTGAACACCGCGTAGGCCAGCCCGCGCTTCTCGCGCACGTTCTGGAAGAGGCGCGAGCTCATCGAGCCGCCCAGCACTGTGTTCAGGGCGTAGCTCGCGAACCGGTCCGCGTGGTCCTGCTTGAAACCGCTGGTCCCGAGGCACACGTGGCTCTGCTCGAGCTCCTTGTTCCGGACGACGATGCGCGGCACCACGTTCGGCGGCCGTTCCGCCAGCGGCGTCCCCGTGGACGTCAGGGTCCCGAACGCCTTCTCGATGAGGGCGCGCACCTGTTCGTGCTGGATGTTGCCGACGGCCGCGATGATCAGGTGCGGAGCAACGTAGGTGTTCCCGAAGTACCCGCGCAACACGTCTTGCGTCAGCCCGCTGACGCTGTCGGGTGTTCCGAGAATCGGACGCCCGAGCGGGTGGTTCTCCCAGAGGTGCTCCGAGAAGATCTCATGGACCAGATCGTCGGGCGTGTCCTCGACCATCTTGATCTCTTCGAGGACCACCTTCTTCTCGCGCTCGATGTCGGCCTCCGCAAAGGCCGGCCGCATGATGATGTCGGCCAGCACGTCCACCGCCAGCGGCACGTGCTCGTCGAGCACCTTCAGGTAGTAGCCGGCGTATTCCTTTGAGGTGAAGGCGTCCATCTGGCCGCCGATCGAGTCGATCGTCTGGGCGATGTCCTCGGCCGACCGCGTGGCCGTGCCCTTGAACAGCATGTGCTCCACGAAGTGGGCGATGCCGCTCTGCTCGATCGGCTCGTGCCGCGACCCGCGGGCCAGCCACACGCCGATGCTGACGGAACGCACGTGGGGCATGCGCTCGGTCAAGAGCCGCAGGCCGTTGGGCAGCACCTCGCGCACGATGGGCGGCGCCGTCATCGGGAGCTCCCGAAGCCGGCTTGCCGGCTGTCGACACCGCCACTTGAACGCGCCATGAAAGTTGGCTGCAAAGTATTGATATGATAGGGATTTAGAAGACGAGAACGATGATATCACGCGCGAGCGAGGCGCCGCAATCCAAAAGCCGGATCGACCTGGCCGAGCTCGATGTGTCCGAGATCGAGGCCGCCCTCGTGGCCCGCGGCGAGCAGGCGTTCCACGGACGGCAGATCTACCGCTGGGTTTACCGCCGCGGTATCGATGACATTGGCCAGATGACCGACCTGTCCCGTCCACTGCGGACGAGACTGCAGGATGAGTTCTGGGTGTCCACACCGCGCGTCGCAAGCGAGCAGCTGTCGGCTGACGGAACGCGGAAGTTCGTGCTCGAGCTGGCGGATGGACGACAGGTGGAGTCGGTGTTCATCCCCGACACGCCGGCCATGACCTTCTGCGTCTCGACCCAGGTCGGCTGCGCGATGTCGTGCGGGTTCTGCCTGACCGGCAAGATGGGGCTCGTGCGCAACCTCACGTCGGGTGAAATCGCCGGACAGGTGCGCGTGCTGGCGAGAGCCACCGGTCTGCTCGACAAGCCCTTCAACATCGTACTGATGGGCATGGGCGAGCCGTTGCACAACTACGACAACACGATGAAGGCGCTGCGCCAGCTCCACGAGGAGCACGGCCTCGCCATCTCGCCTCGACGGGTCACGCTGTCGACGGTCGGCATCGTGCCCGGGCTCGAGCGGCTGGCGAACGAGCCGCTGATGCCGAACCTCGCCATCTCGCTGCACGCGACCAGCGAGGATCAGCGCACGGCGCTCGTGCCGCCCAACCGCAAGTACTCGCTTGCCTCGCTGCTCGAGGCGTGCCGCAAGTTCCCGCTCAAGAAGCGGGCGCGCATCACCTTCGAGTACGTGCTGCTTGAAGGGGTGAACGATACGCCGGACGACGCGCGCCGGCTGGCGAAGCTGCTCGCGGGCATGAAGGCGAAGGTGAACCTGATCCCGCTCAATCCCGCGCCCGGCATCGAGTTCACGCGCCCGTCGGACGAGCGCGTGGAACGCTTCGCGCAGATCCTCGCTGACCGCCACATGACAGTGTCGGTGCGCAAGAGCCGCGGCCGCGACATCCGCGCGGCGTGCGGGCAGCTCATCGTCGACGGCGGGACGAAGAAAACCGCGGGGCAGCAGATGGCGTTGCTGCTGCGTTCGTAGAGCCCGCCGCTCCTGCCCTTACGCTGAGGCCGGTCTAAAGACCGGCTTCTACATAATCACGAAGCGCGGGACGAGCTCGTATGACGGGACCTGCGCTTCTTCCATGTTGGGGCTGTCGCGAATCTGCGCACGCGTGAGCGACACGTAAATCTCCCGGTTCGACCAGTCGATTCGCGTCACGAACGAGGGCGACACGGCCACCCACTTGCCCCCGAGCCAGTTGCTCGTATCCACGACCACGTAGCGGATCGCCCAGGACGACTCCTCCATGAGGAAGTCGTCGACGTGGCCGATGTCGCCGTCGGTCGCGTGCACATGGAACCCCTGGATGAGACTCAGTCGGTGCACCATGCGCCGATTTTAGCGCCGAGGTCGGCTGCTCAGTTTCGGTCTGCGGCTCAGCTTAGGCGCATCACGCGGCCGAGGTTGCCCGAGAGCACCTCAACCTCGATCCATTCGTTGCGCGATCGCGTGACGTCGAGCGCGAGGCGGAGATAGTTGTCAGTCATCGCGGCTGAGCCGTCGTCCACCACGAGCGCGCGCCGCACGGTGCCGACCTGGGCGGCGCGAAACGCCCGCGACAACCGCTCGCCGACCGCGCGCACCGCGGCCCCGCGTGCGCGGACCACCGCCGAAGGCGGCACGTCGTTGAAGCCGCTCGCCTCCGTACCCGGACGATGGGAGTACGGAAACACGTGCACGTGCGTGAGCGGCGACGTCTCGAGATACGCCTCGAGCGCCGTCGCGTGCGCGTCCGTCTCGCCGGGAAACCCCACGATGACGTCGGAGCCGATCGACGCATGCGGCATCCGCTCGCGGATCGCATCCACGAGCGCCCGGTACGTGGCGAGGGTGTACGGACGCCGCATCGCCGCCAGCATCTCGCCGGCCGCGTGCTGCAGGGGCAGGTGAAAGTGAGGCGCGAGGCGCGGCGACGCGGCCACGAGATCGACGAGCTCGCGGCTGCAGTCCATGGGTTCGAGCGAGCTCAATCGGAAGAGCATGTCGCCCGGCCATGCCGCCAGCTCGCGGGCGAGCGACAGCAGCGACGTGCCGTCGCCCAGATCGCGTCCGTAGGAGCCGAGATGGACGCCGGTGATCGCCACCTCGCGATACCCCGCTGCCGCCGCGCGCGCCACGCTCGCACGGATCGCGGAGAGCGGCTTGGAGCGGCCGGCCCCGCGGGTGCTGGGAATGATGCAGTAGCTGCAGCGCTCGTCGCAGCCGGTCTGGACTCGCAGCGTCAGCGCGGTGCGTCCGGCGACACCAGGTTCGAGCAGACTGCCGCAGGGTCCGTCGCCAACGGCAAAACGCTCGGCGGTGGTCAGCCCCCAGGAGTGCGCGAGATCGCGCACCAGATCGTCCTTGCGAACGTTCGGTACGACGTGCGCCACCTGGGGCAGCGACGCCAGGTCGGCGGGCGCGCGCGTGGCGTAGCAGCCGGTCACGACGATGCGCGCAGCGGGATTGTCGCGCGCGACGCGGCGGATGGCCTGCCGCGCGCCCTGGTCAGCCGCGGCCGTCACCGAGCAGGTGTTGACGATGACGAGATCGGCCTCGGACGGCGCGGCGCCGACGGCGCCCATCGCGCGCAGCTCCCCTTCGATCTCGAGCGAGTCGGCCTGGTTGACGCGGCACCCGAAGGTGACGACGGCGTACTTCATGAGAGGCGTTCGACAGCGAGCGCCTTGCGTCCGATGTCGGTGCGGAACTGCATGCCGTCGAACCGGATCTCGCCGACAGCTCGATACGCCACGGCGATGGCGTCCTGATAGGACGGCCCGCGTCCGACGACGGTGAGCACGCGGCCTCCGGCGGTCACGACGTCGCCCTGGCGCGCGGCGGTGCCGGCGTGAAACACAAGCGCTCCCGGCACGCTGGCGGCGGCCTCGAGCCCCGAGATCACGCGCCCCGAGTCCGCCGACTCCGGATACCCCGCCGACGCGATGACGACGCCCACCAGCCGCTCGTCGCGAATCTTCAACGCGCGCGAGGGCAACGTGCCGGTGGCCGCGGCCATCAGCAGGTGCGGCAGGTCCTCGTCGAGCATCGGCAGGATGACCTGCGCCTCGGGATCGCCGAAGCGCACGTTGAACTCCACGACCTTCGGTCCGGCCGCGGTCAGCATCAGGCCGACGTAGAGGAATCCGCTGAAGGGGTGGCCCTCGAGTCGCATGCCGTTGAGCACGGGCTCGACGATCTCGTCGAGCACGCGCTGCTCGAGCTCGGGCGTCACGAGCGGGCTCGGCGCAAAGGCGCCCATGCCGCCGGTGTTCGGGCCGCGATCGTCGTCGTGGATGCGCTTGTGATCCTGCGCCGACGACATGCGCACGAACGATCGGCCGTCGGACAGCACGAAGTACGACGCCTCCTGACCGGCGAGGAACTCCTCGAGCACCACGCGGTCGCCGGCGCTGCCGAACTTCCGATCGACCATCGCCTCGCGCACGGCGGCTTCGGCCGACGCGCGGTCCTCCGCAATCACCACGCCCTTGCCCGCGGCCAGCCCGTCGGCTTTGATCACGAGCGGATACCCGAGGTCGCCGCGTGCGATCGCCGCGAGCGCCTCATCCGCTGTCCCGCAATCGGCGAACTTCGCGGTCGGCACCCCGTGCCGGGCCATGAAGTGCTTCGCGAACACCTTGCTCCACTCGAGCGCCGCGGCCGCGCGCGTGGGCCCGACGATGGGGCGCCCGGCGGCGGCAAACGCATCGGCGACGCCGGCGCTCAGCGGCAGCTCGGGACCCACCACCGTCAGGTCTGCCTTTTCCTGTTCCGCGATGGCCAACAAGGTCGACGGTTGTCTCAGGTCGGCGGATCGGCACGTCGCGAGCGACGCGATCCCGGGGTTTCCGGGCGCGCACACGACCGACACGTCGGGCCGCCCCGCGGTGAGTACCCAGCCCAGGGCGTGCTCGCGCCCGCCCCCTCCGATCAACAGGATGCGCATGCCTGTGGGTGTAAGTGGCTGAAAATACTGCTGTTATCTAGATGACTCGAGAGCCGGGCGCTGCCGAGACGGAGCCAGTTTCGGCCCATGCCGGCATCGGCTGTGGCCATGCCTGAAAAGGATGGGATCTCTCTATACGACACGGCGTCGGTAGTTGTTGACGTGCGGGCGTGTTACGCCTAGAATCCGCGCGCGCCTGTGATAGCCTACTGTATTCGCCACTTTGTAAAGCGTCCTACAGACAGTGCCATCCAGCCGATGAGGGGGTGTATCTAGGCGTGGCTGAAGTCAAGATTCAGGAGGGCGAGTCCATCGAGAGTGCCCTCCGTCGCTTCAAGCGGAAGGTCCAGCAGGAAGACATCATCAAGGACATCAAGAAACATTCCTTCTACCTGAAGCCGGGTGACAAGCGCAGGGCCAAGCAGGCTCTGGCGCGCAAGCGCAACCGTAAGAAGCTCCGGCGCGAGTTGGAGTAGCAAGACACACAGGACGACGAGCTCACGAGGTGGCGACCGATGGAGTTCCAAGATAAGTCCCTGAGGTGCGTGGATTGCAGCAACGAGTTCATCTGGACGGCGGGCGAGCAGCTCTTTTTCGCTGACAAGCAGTTCAAGAACGAACCCAAGCGTTGCAAGTCATGCAAGGCTAAGAGGGCAAGCCGGTCGTTGTCGAGCCCGAGCGGCGGGCGCGGCGACGGATTTCCCCGGGAGCGCGTGGAGACACAGGCCACGTGCTCGGCGTGCGGCAAGGAGACCACGGTCCCCTTCCGCCCTACTCAAGGCCGTCCGATCTTCTGCAAGGAGTGCTTCCAGCAGAGGAAGTTCGCAGGGGCCAGCGGCGTGTAATCGCCGGGGCTTTTCGGTCGCACCACTCGCTCGGCCGTCGTTCGGATTCTCTGTACGCAAGGGGGCCAAAAGCGTGTCTTTTGGCCCCCTTTTGCGTTGTGTCAGGCCCGGAAGCACCTGCCGGTGTCTAATGCTAGAATTCTGGGTTTTCTGACGCATTCGAACGACTCCGAGGAACTATGCAGATCGAGGAACGAGCCGCGGGCGAGGTCATCATCCTGGACCTCAAGGGCAAGATGACGCTCGGCGAGGGCGACGAGATCCTGAAGGACAAGATCAACAGCCTCGTGCTGCAGGGACACAAACAGCTGGTCCTGAACCTGGCCGACGTTCCCTACATCGACAGCGCCGGCCTGGGCGAGGTCGTCCGCACGTACACCACTGTCAAGCGCCAGGGCGGCAACATGCGGCTGCTCAACCTCACCAAGCGCATCGAGGACCTGCTGTCCATTACGAAGCTCCTCACCGTGTTCGAGAGCTACGACAACGAGGCCGACGCGGTGCGCAGCTTCACGGCCACCAAGTAGATCGCGTCCGGGCCGCCCGTGACGTCTCCATTGGGCCGCCCGACTTCCTCGCCAGCAGCGCTGCTCTTCAGGTCTCTTCGCCCGCAGCAGTGGACGAAGAACCTGTTCGTCTTCGCCGGGCTGCTCTTCAGCGGACACCTGCTCGACCGCACCGCGTGGCCGGCGGCGCTCGCCGCGTTCTTCATCTTCTGCGGGCTCTCGGGCGCCGTGTACCTCGTCAACGACGTCCTCGACCGCGGTGCCGACGCCCAGCATCCGATCAAACGCCACCGGCCCATCGCCTCCGAAGCGCTGGCGCCGGGCGTCGCGTTGACGGCCGCGCTCGTGCTCGCCGCCCTGAGCGTGGCGGGGGCGGTTGCCGTCAACGCCAGCCTGACGTTGGCCGCGGTGGCCTACGTCGCGTTGCTCGCGTCGTATTCGGCCGCCCTGAAGCACTACGTCATCATCGACGTGCTGACGCTGGCGGCCGGGTTCGTGCTGCGCGCGGTAGCCGGGGCGGTCGCCATCGGGGTCCCGATCAGCCACTGGCTCCTGGTCTGCACGACGCTGCTGGCGCTCTTCATCGGCCTCAGCAAGCGCCGTCACGAGCTCACCCTCCTGACCGAGGGCGCCGCCGGGCACCGCCCGATCCTGCAGGAGTACAGCCCGTACCTGCTGGACCAGATGATCTCGGTGGTGACGGCGGCGACCCTGGTCGCTTACAGCGTCTACACGATCAGCTCCGAAACGGCCGAGCGGCTCGGTTCGGACCGGCTGGGGATCACCATTCCATTCGTGCTTTACGGCATCTTTCGCTATCTGTACCTGGTACACCGGCGCAACGGCGGCGGCAGCCCGTCGGAGCTGCTGCTCACGGACCGCCCGCTGCTCATCTGCGTGGCCCTGTGGACAGCCGCAGTGGTTCTCGTGATCTATGTGATTTAGTGGCGGGTAGGCGGGGTGGGCAGGGGAGGCAGGGAAGGGAGAGCTTCCCTACCCCGCTTCCCCCGCCCACCCTGCCTACCCCGCTTCAATTCGGGGGATACTTGGCGATTGACATGGCAGCAGATCAGCATCCGAATCAGGGACGCCGCCAGCACTTCCATCGCGGCCGCCGCGGTCACGAGCGCCGGGGAGACCGCCGTCCGCCTCCGCCGCCCCAGGGCGGTGGCGGTGGCCAGGAGACGCAGCCCGACCAGGCCGACGTCGATCAGATCATCCGTGAGATCAAGGCGCGCATCGCGCAGCGTCACGGCATCGACCTGACGGCGCAGCAGATCCAGGAGCTCGCCGCCCGGCGTCTCGAGGCGATTCTCGATCCGCGCACGGTGAAGCCCGGCCTGCTGGACCAGCTGCGCAAGGCCGCGGGCGCGCCCGCCGACATCGCGCCGGCGGAGCCTGCCGACGCCTACACGTTCGAAGACCACACGATCTACGACACGCACAACGGCCTGTTGCGCTTCTTCCGCCGCCTCCTCAACCCGCTGCTCAAGCTGTTCTTCAACCCGAACCCGATTGCGGCGGCGTTGAACGCGCAGACCAAGGTGAATCGCGAGGCGGCGCGCCGTGAGGCCGGGCGCGAGCGTACGCAGGCCGAGTGGAACGCGCTGCACTACACGGTGCTGCAGCGGCTCGTCACCGAGGTCTCGCGCGTCAGCCTCGAGATGCAGAGCCTTGCGCTGCGCGTGGAATCGCTGTCGACCCGTGCGGACTTCACCGAGCGGCGAATCCGCGGGCTCGAAGCCGTTCCCGCGCCGTCTCCCGTACCATCGCGCACGTTCGATGCGCCCGCGTCGGCGGCCGCAAGCCCCTCGCCGCGACCCAGCGGGCCCAGCGGAGACTCGGCGGCGGCGAGCACCGAGGGCTCACCGGACGGTGCGCGACGACGACGGCGCCGGCGCCGCGGCCGGCGCGGCGCGGGTCCCGGTGGCGAGCCGCTCGCCGCGGGGGCTGCGCTTCTGGCCACGCAGGCCGAAGCCCCGGAGGGCGACGACGACGCCTTCGAGGACGGTCCCGACGGCGAGGCGGGCGAGGCATTCGAATCCGCCGAGGCAATCGTCTCGTTCGACTCGCCGGCGCCACCGCCGGAGGCTCCGGCGGCCATCGTGAGCGAGCCTCCGCCTGTGGCCGAAGCCCCGGCGCCGGCCGTCGCGCCATCGTCGCCTGAACCGGCCCAGCGCCCGGCCGACACGCCGCCCGCGCCCGACGCCGCGCCGCCGGCGGCCGATCCGTCCGACGTGTGACGCAGGTGTCCGGAGCCAGGACACTGGCTCTCGTCGTGCAGCGCTACGCCGAGGATATCGGCGGCGGATCGGAGCTGCACGCGCGCTACATCGCCGAGCGCCTGGCGGCACACTACGACGTGCGGGTGCTGACTACCTGCGCCCGCGACTACGTGTCGTGGAAGAACGAGTACCCCGAGGGCGCGACGCGCGTGAACGGCATCGCGGTGGAGCGCTTCGCCGTGGCGCGCGAGCGCGACCCGCGTGAGTTCGCCCGCCACTCGTCGCTCGTCTTCGACGAGACCCACTCGATTGCCGACGAGCTCGCGTGGCTCGACAGCCAGGGGCCCGTCAGCCCGGCGCTCATCGCGCGCGTCCGGCACGTCGCGCGCGAGGTGGACTTCGTGGTGCTCTTCAGCCTGCGCTATCACACCGCGTTTCACGGCGCCCGGGCGGCCGCCGCCAACGCCGTTCTCGTGCCGACCACCGAGCGCGATCCGGCGGTGGGCCTCGAGATTCTCGGGCCCGTGCTCCGCGGCGCGCGCGGCATCATGTACAACTCGCCCGAGGAGCGCGCCCTCATTCGAGCATTGCACCGCAACGACGGCGTGCCGGGCGTTACCGTCGGCGTAGGCTCGCAGATTCCCGACGCCGCCGACGCCGCCGGGGCGGCCGTGAAGTTCGGGCTCGACCGCCCTTACGTGCTCTACGTCGGCCGGATCGACGTCAACAAAGGGTGTGCCGAGCTCTTCGACTACTTCGTGCAGTACGCCAGCCGGACCGACCGGCCGCTCGACCTCGTGCTCATCGGCACCCCGGTGCTGCCGATTCCCACGCACCCGCGCATCCGCCATCTGGGGTACGTGAGCGACCAGGACAAATACAACGTGCTCGCCGGCGCCGAGGCGCTCGTCATGCCGTCGTACTTCGAGAGCCTGTCGATGGTGATGATCGAGGCATGGGCCCTCGGCGTGCCCGTGCTCGCCAACGGGCGCTGCGACGTCCTGGCCGGCCAGTGCCTGCGCAGCAATGGCGGGCTGTTCTATGCCAGCGGCCGCGAGTTCGAGGCGATGCTGGACCGGCTGCTCGACGATCCGGCGCTGGCCGGCGAATTGGGTGAGAATGGACGGGCGTTCTACGAGGCGCACTACGAGTGGCCCGTCATAGAGCGCGCGTACCGTGAGATGTTCGACCGGCTGATCGCCGCACCGGCGCCGCCGCCGATGGCGCCGCTCCCGGGCTGGTTCGCCGGCCGCCGCCGCGGCATTCCGCCGGCCGCGGCCACCGTGGACGCCGCGCCGCGCGGTCCGGAGAAAACGTCGTGAAGCTCGCGTTCATCACGCCCCGCTACGGCGCCGACCTGACCACCGGGCCCGAGCACGCCTGCCGGCTGCTCGCCGAGCACATCGGCCACCGTCACGACATCGACGTGCTCACCACGTGCGCGCGCGACGTACGGGCGTGGAAGAACGACTATCCCGAAGGTCCGGACCGCGTGCGCGGCGTGCGTGTCCGCCGCTTCCCGGTGACCGAACGCGAGCCGGATCCCTCGGCGCTCGACCGCCTGGCGACGAGGCTGCTGGCCGAGCCGCATTCGCGCGCCGAGGAGCTGGAGTGGGTGCGCCGCAAAGGGCCGTGGACGCCGGGCCTGCTCGATCATCTCAAGCGCCAGCACCGGAACTACGACGCCCTGGTGTTCTTTGGCCTGATGACGGCCACGACCGTATTCGGCCTGCCGACGGCGCCGGAGCACAGCGTGCTCTTTCCCCATGTCGATCTCAAGCCGACGCTGCGGCTGGGACTGTGGGCCGAACTGCTGCTGATGCCGCGAGCGCTTGGGCTGTTGTCCACCTCCGAGCGCCGGGTCCTGCACACGTTCATGCGCGTGCAGCCGCATTACGAGGAGCTCGTGGGCATCGGCGTCGAGCCGTCGCCCCAGCAGGCGTATCCGCGGCATCAACAGGATCCGTCTGACGTGGTCGCGGCCGAGGACGACGTGCCCGGCGATGCCGAGCCGGTGACCGAGGAGTCGTTCCTTGCCGGACGCGGGATGCCGTTCCGTCGCCGCCATCGCCTCTACGGGCCGATCGCGCTCTATGGCGGCCGGGTCGAGCCCGACAACGGCTGTCAGGAGATGCTCGAATACTTCGACGGCTACGCTTCGACCGACGGCGAGATGTCGCTGGTGCTCATGGGCGTGAAGATGATGCGGGTGCCCGACGAGCCGTACCTGCGGCAGGCCGGGATGCTGCCCGAGCGCGAGCGCATGATCGCGTACGAGGCCGCCGACATCACCATCGCGCCGGCCCCCGACGACCTGCTGGCGGAGTCCGTGCTCGAGAGCATGGCCGTGGGCACGCCGGTGCTCGCGAGCGCGCGCAACGCCTCCGCCGTGGCGCACTGCCGCCGCGCAAACGCCGGATTGTTCTACGAGAACCGCGAGGAGTTCGTCGAGGCGATGCGGCTCATGGTACGCAGCCCCGAGCTCCGCGAGCGGCTGGGCGACGCCGGGCGGCGCTACGTGGATCAGCACTACCGCTGGGACGCGGTCGTCGGACGGTTCGAACGGCTGATGGCGCGGGTCAAGCCGCGATAGGGTCAGGTAAGTGAATCACTCCCGCGTCAATTCGGTCGTCGTGCGCGAGCGAGGCTGATCGGACTCTTCATCCGGCTCGCTGAAGGCCGAACCCTTGCGGCGGCGGGCGCCGATGTCGTGGCGCTTGATCATCTCGTTCAGCGTGGTCGGCTTGATCCTGAGCAGCTCGGCGGCCTTCTTCTGCACACCGCCGGCGGCTTCGAGCGTGGACTCGATGAGCCGGCGCTCGACGTTCGTGATCACGTCCTTGAACGACAGCCCCTCGGGCGGCACCACGAAGTTCGGGATGCGGAAGCTCGGCGCCGTGCGCACATGGTCGGGTATCAGATCCGCCCCGATACTGGCGGTCTGACTCAGCACCACGGCGCGCTCGATGACGTTCTCGAGCTCTCGGACGTTGCCCGGCCAGTTGTATTCCATCAGCAGGTCGAGCGCTTCGGGCTTCAGCTCGATGTCGGCCTTGTTGTTCTCCTCGCCGTACTTCTCGACGAAGTGCTGCGCGAGCGGCGGGATGTCGTCCTTCCGTTCCCGCAGCGGCGGCAGGTAGATGTTGATGACGTGCAGCCGGTAATAGAGGTCCTCGCGGAAGCGGCCCTCGTCCACCATCTCCTTGAGATCGCAGTTGGTGGCCGCGATGATGCGCGCGTCGACACGGATCGTCTCCATGCCGCCGAGCCGCATGAACTCGCGCTCCTGCATCACGCGCAGCAGCTTGGCCTGCGTCTCGGGCTGGATGTTGCCGATCTCGTCGAAGAAGATGCTGCCCTTGTCGGCCAGATCGTAGAGCCCCTTCTTCGGGTTGATCGCGCCGGTGAAAGCCCCCTTCACGTGACCGAAGAGCGTCGACTCGAGCAGGTCGGGCGGCAGGTTGCCGGAGTTCACGGTGACGAAGGCGCGGTCGGCGCGCGGCGAGTTGGCGTGGATGGCGCGCGCCACCAGCTCCTTGCCGGTACCGCTCTCGCCGGTGATCAGAATGGTCGAACGGCTCGGCGCCGCCTGCATGATCAGGTTGAACACCTGACGCATGCGCGGGCTGCGCCCGATGATGCCGGAGAACTTCTGCGCCTGCGCGTGCAGGCTCTGGCGCAGCGCCGCGTTCTCGGCCACCAGCTGCCGCCGCTCCACGGCATTCCGCACCACGACGACGACTTCGTCGTTCTTGAACGGTTTGGTGATGTAGTCGAAGGCGCCGCGCTTCATCGCCGAAATCGCCGTCTCGACCGAGGCGAAGGCCGTGACCATGACGACCGGGAGATCCTCGTCGAGCTTCTTCAGCTCCTCGAGTGTCGTAATGCCGTCGATGCCGGGCATCATCACGTCCACGACGGCGGCGTCGAACGACGTCGAGCGCGCGTACTCGAGCCCCTCCTCGCCGCTCGAGGCGACCTTCACGCGATACCCCTCGCGCGCGAGCAGCGCTTCGAGGATTTCGCGCATCACCTCTTCGTCGTCGATGATGAGAACCGAACCCGTGCGAGCCATGTGAACTACCCTGCTTTCAGTGCCGCGTCGCGAGTGCCGGGCGCGTCCGGGCGGGCGGCAGCGACAGCACGAACCTCGTGCCCTGCCCCACCTGGCTCTCGCAGTCGATCGACCCCTCGTGCTCGCGCACGATGCCGTAGGTGATCGACAGGCCAAGACCGGTGCCCTGGTTCATCGCCTTGGTCGTGAAGAACGGATCGTAGATGCGCGCCAGGTATTCGTTGGGGATGCCCGAGCCGGTGTCGGCCACCTCGGCCACGACGCGGTCGCCGTCCATCGACGTCCGCACCGACAGCCAGCCGCCCTTCGGCATCGCGTCCTTGGCGTTCAGGAATAGATTGAGGAACACCTGCTGCAGCTTGTGCTCCATGCCGAGCACCAGCACCGGCGTCTCGCTCAGCTCGCGCCGCAGCATGATGCTGTGCGTGCCGAACTGATGCTCGAGGAGGCCCAGCACGTCGGCAATCACCACGTTGAGATCGACGACCCCGAGCTCCGACGTGGCGCTCGACGCCGGGCGCGACAGGTTGAGCAGCCCGTTGACGATCTTGGCCGCCCGGAACGTCTGCCGCTCGATCTTTTCGAGCAGGCGCGTCTTCGGGTCGTCGGGGTCGGCGCCCTCGAGCAGCATCTGCGTGAAGCTCGAGATGCCGGTGAGGGGCGTGTTCACCTCGTGCGCCACGCCGGCGGCGAGCAGGCCGATCGAGGCCATCTTCTCCGAGATCTGCAGCTGCTCCTCGAACTGGACGCGTGAGGTGACGTCCTCGAGGATGACGACCGTGCCCTCGGCCATCGCATCGGAGGCCGCCGCCGCGCGCAGCGGCGCAGTGTCCGCCGTCGCGCCGCGAAGCGGCGCGATCGCGCAGTTGACGATGAGCGTCTGGCCCGCCTTGGCGCCGCGGCAATGCAGCGGCACGCGCGACAGCACGGCGCCGGTGGGCGAATCGCGCCGCGCGGCCCGGATCGCCTCCACGCAGGGGCCGTCGAAGAGATCGTCGATGGCGCGGCCGGCGGCGGCGCTGCGCGAGACGCCGTAGAGGGTCTCGAGCGCCGTATTCCACCGCACCACCTTGTCGTGCAGGTCCACCACGAAGAGCCCGTCGTCGAGCGACTCGAGGATGTTCTCGTTGAACGCCCGGAGGCGATCGAACTCGAGCGCCTTCACCTGCAGCTGCCGGTAGAGCCGCGCGTTCTCGAGCGCGGTCGCCATCTGCGCCGCCACCGCGGCCAGCAGCGCCATGTCCTCGCTGCTGAGCGGCTCGCTCGAATGCTTGCGGCCGAGCGCGAGCACCGCCGTGGCGCCCGTCTGCGAGATGCAGGGCACGAAGTAGTACAGGCTCGCGTCGCGCCAGAACTCGATCTCCTCGGCGGCGAACCACCCCACCGCGGTGGGGTCGTCGAGCGCCACCGGGTTCCCGCCGGCGACGCGCCGGCCGATGCCGGAGTGCTTGGGCAGCGCCGGCGGCGCGGCCGGGAACCCGTAGGCGTGCATCGCCACCCAGTTCGGGCCCGACTCGCTCTCGACCAGCAGCGCCATGCAATCGACCTCGAGCGTCTCGACGACCCGTGAGACGAGGCGGCCGCTCAGGCGGCCCAGGTCGAGATCGCTGTTCAGGTCGCGGGCAAAGCCGATGAGCGCCCGGCGGTAGTCGTAGCGGTCGCGGTAGAAGGCGCGGTCGAGCGTGGTCTGGACGAAATCCTTCACCGGCGGCGCGAGCAGCACGGCGACCAGCGTCGCCAGGAAGGCGATCACCCATTCGTGGCCGGCGCTGCCCTGCACGAACATGCGCTGCACCACCTTCAGCAGCACGACGTACATCACGACGACCGCCGACAGCACCGCGGAGTACACCAGCGCGCGCTTGACGATCACCTCGACGTCCATCAGTCGGTAGCGGACGATGGCGGAGGCGTAGGCGAGCGGAATGAGGCTGAGCGGAATCGCCGACAGTTGCATCGGCAGCGACGGCGTGACGCCGAGGGCATACGGCAGCGCGTATCCGAAGGCAAACGGACCGGCGCCGAACGCGGTGCCCCACGCGATCCAGCGCAGCTGCCGCCGCGCGGTCACGGTGCGGACGCGCCGGAGCGCGCGCGTGAGCACCACCAGGCCGGCGATGAAGCAGACGGCGAGGTACAGGAACGCCATCCGGTCGAGCGCCGTGCTCACGCGGACGAACTGGGCGGCGTCGGCGGAGGCGCGCGTCAGCGACACCACGCGCGCGAGGCCAAGGACGATCGCCGGCGCGTAGTTCGCCACCTCGATCATGCGGCCGAACCGCGTGCCGCTCAGGCGCCTGGACCGCTCGGGAAAGACGAGCGTGAAGTGAAGGAAGAGCGGCGGCAGCGCCAGGATCGACACTTCGTCGGCCCAGAAGAACACCCAGTCGAGGCGATCGAGCCGGCCGCTGAACGAGAAGGTGAAGACGCCGAAGAAGGCCACCGACAGCCAGAGGAAGTGGAGCGTGGCCGGATCGCGCGGCCGCCGCAGCCGCACGGCGCCGCCGACGAGCAGGGTGAAGGTGCCGACCCCCGCGAGCAGGAAGTACAGGATGCCCGGGCCGCCGGGAATGGGCGCCACGCGCACGTCGATGACGTCGCGCGAGCCGAGGCGCAGCACGGTGTAGCGCAGCGTCTCGCCCCGGTTGGCGCCGTGCAGGATCGCCACGACGTCGGCCGGATCCTCGATCGGGCGGTCGTTGATCGAGAGCAGCAGGTCGCCGCGCTGGATGCCGACCGCCGCCGCGGGCGTGCCGTCCGCGATGTCGGCGGCCACCACCCCCTCGGCGCGCGTGGCCCACAGCACGCCGTCCTCCACCTCGCGGAACGCGGCGCGCGAGGCGATGTTGGTCGCACCGAGGCACAGAAGCAGCGACACGACGACGACGGGCAGCGCCGGCCGTGAGAAGCGGCCCCAGGTCGCGCCACTACCTGGCAGGCCGGGACGATCGGGAATCCAACGATCAGAAGTGGACATTCAATGAAATGGAGCCGGAAAATGCTGCTAAAAAAGGGAGGCCAGCGAGCAGTGCCTCCCTGAAACCGCGACGGCGTCTGATCTCCTAGAACTTGACGGTGACGCCTCCGAGCACGCGCGTGGGCGCCCGCACCACCAATAGCTCGTCGTACAACGAGCGGCTGTCGAACTCGTCGTGGAACATGTTCTTCACGGCCACGAGCGCCTCCCAGCGCGATTTCGCCACGCTGAACGGAAGCGCCTGGTTGATCTGCACGTCGAAGCGAGCGCCGCCGGCCGATGCCTGCTCGAAACCGGGCGTCGCCGCGGCGGTATTGAGCTTGTAGAGCACGAAGATGCGCGTGGACGTCGCCGGCACCAGGCTCTCGATGGTGGCGGTCAGGTCGTGCACGACGTCAGACCGGCGCAGCACCTGGCTCGCCAGGCGGGCCAGCGCCCAGAAGTCTGGCGAGCGGCCGACCCACTCGGCGCCGGCGCGCGAGTAGTCGATCGACGCGCGCGTGCCCTCCGCGACGTTGCGGCTCACGCTCACGCCCCAGCCCGTCGCCTCGAAGTCGCCCGCCGAGCCGACGCGGTAGTGGCCGGTGCCCATGACGCCGTCCACGGCGGCCACGCCGAAGAGCGTCACGATCTGATCCTCGCCGCGCTGGCGGAATGCCCGCACGCCGACCACGACGTCGCCCGCCATCTGGCGCTCGGCCGCCACTTCGACGTGATCGACGCGCTCCGGCCTGAACTCTCCGCGCCGCGACACCGGCGAGAAGGTCCGCTCCGGCGGCAGCCACACGCCGATCGCCGGCGGAATGAACTCCTCGGCACCGGGTGCGGTCTCGCGATGCGCGACGCTCGCCCGCAGCGTCAGCGGATCGTCGAGCGGCCTCACCTCGATTCCGGCGCGCGGGCTCAGCAGCCCCTGCTCCTCGAGGTAGCCGTAGTTGGCGTAGCGGCCGCCGAACTCGAGCTTCACCGCCGGAACCACCGTCCACGTGTCGTACCCGTACAGGACGCCCACCGTGCGGCCGCCGTCGCGCACGGCCGCCAGCGCCTCGGCGTTGCCGCCCGAATAGCGCTGCATGCCGTAGGAGAAGCCGACCTGATAGGCGTGCGCCGCCTGCAGCGCGCGTGCGTACGACCCGGCGACCGTCCACGACGACAGGTCGCCCTGCGTGAGCGCGCCGCGCATCCGCCACTCGCCGTTCGCCATCGGCGAGGAGAGCGACACGAACGCGACGCTGCGCGGCAGGGCCGCGTCGGGCGCGAAGAGATCCTGCGGACGGTCGAACGAGGTGGTCGTGAGCAGGTTGAACTGGCCGTCGAGCGGCAGGTCCGCCAGGATCGACGACGCGATGCGCGCCGACTCGCCGACCGCGCGTCCCAGCCCGAACAGCGGGTTGTCCGCGAGCAGCAGCGTGTCGAGCCCGGGCACGCGCTCGCCCTCGCTCTTGAGCACGCTGCGTTTCAGGTGACGCAGTCGCCACGCCAGCTCGTCGTGCTCGTGTGTGGCCTCGTTCTCAGGCTGCTCGGCAACCGGCTCGTCCACCGGACCGATGCCAGCCGCGAGCACCGGCGGTGTGTCGGCCGACTCCGACCGCTTCACCAGGGTGATCGTGAAGTCGCCGCGCGTGGTGGTGCCGATCTGCATCACACGCGGCCGCGCCGGAAGGTAGCCCTGCAGGTGCGCGCGCACCACGTATGGGCCGGCGGGCAGCGACCGGAAGGTGAACCGCCCTTCGCGATCCGACACCGCGAAAGCAGACTCGGCGCCGATTGCGGAAACGACGGCGCCGACCACCGGCTTGCCGCCGCGGTCTTGCACGACGCCGGTGAGCTCGATCGACGCCGCGGTGGCCGTCCGGCTCACGAGCTGCGGCTGCGGACGAGCAACCTGGGCAGAGGCGGGCAGCGCGGGGAGCGTCAGGCACAGCCCGACCGCGGCGGCGCTACCCAGCATGCGTCTGTTTCTCATCTCCCGTGCCCTCGCGGTCCCCGCACGGTTGCCCTTCCCGCCCCCGCTCTATGCGGTGACCGAGAAGGTGACGTTCTGCGTGATCGTCTTGTTGCCGGCCCTGTCGGTCACCTTGATTTCCAGGCGGTAGTCGCCCACAGGGAAACTCGCAAGCGGGATCGACAACATCCCCGGCACCTGGTGACCCAGTGTCACGTTGAAATCCGGCGACAGCGTCGCACCGTTCAGCTCCTGCGGCGCCGTCTTGTTGAAGTACTTCTCGCCCTCGCCCTGCTTCACGTAGAACGAATAGTCGAGCGCCACGTTCGGCTTGCCGCCGCCGGCATCACCGGCGCCGTAGACGAAGAACACGATGCTGAACTCGCCGGCCTTCGAGAACTTGCCGTCGGGAGACGGCACGATCCGCATCGCGCCGAAGACACTGTACGGGTTTTCCTCGGTCTGGGCCGGTGACAGCGGCGCGGCCAGCGGCTCGACGGTGGCGGCAAGGATCGGCGCGCTCATCTTCAGCTCGGCGCCGTTGTAATCTGGAACCGACAGTTCGCGCTTGAGATACGCCATCTTCGGCGGCGCGGCCTTTGCCAGATCCTTGATCTCGGTCGTGGACTTCTCTTTCAGCGTGATGTACGCGTCGTACTCGCCCGGCTTCAGCAGGAACGCGCGCGACATCTTGCCCGAATCGGGGACCCCCGTGAACGAGATGCGCTCCCACGGATAGGTCGGACGGACCGGCGCGTTCTTGTCGTCCTTGGCCTTCGGATCGGGGAGCGCCGGCGGCGGCGCGCCCTTTTCGACCACGCGCACGTAGAAGGCCACCTGCTTCCCGGCGAGCGCCTTGTCCACGAGCATCGTGAACGGCACGTAGGTCTGACCGTCCTGGCCCTTGGTGGAATGGTTCGCTTCCCAGGCAAGCGTGAAGTCGGTGGGCGCCGGCTGCGCGCCCTGTATGATGCGGTCGAGCATCGCCACCGACAGATCGACGTCCTGCTGCTCGATCTTCGAGCGCTTGGGTTGATTCTTGTCGTCTTTTTTCTGGGCCGCCGTCTCCAACGCCCCGGCCGAGAGCGCGAGGACGGCAACAATCGCCAGGACCCGTCGAATCTGCATTGTGCCTCTCTTGTTCCTAAGGGGGTACCGAAGTCCGATCATAGGCGTGGACCTCCGGGCAAGTCAATCGAGGGGAGCGGCGCTAAATGCGCGCAACAATTGAGTTTCCCTGGCACAACAGACAGGTCGCGAGACTATGATCGAGCTTCGGCCATGGCGCTTCTGGACGACGTTCTCGTAATCCTGCTCGCCGGAGGCGCCGGCGAGCGCCTGCACCCCCTGACCGCGGAACGGGCCAAACCGGCCGTATATTTCGGGGGGCCCTACCGGATCATCGATTTCACGCTCAGCAACTGCATCAACTCGGGGTTCCGGCACATCTTCATCGCCACCCAATACAAGTCGCTGTCGCTCAACCGGCACGTGCGGATGGCCTGGAACATGGTGTCGGAGGAGCTTGGCGAGTTCATCGAGCTCCTGCCGCCCCAGAAGCGGGTGGGCGAGCACTGGTATCTCGGCACGGCCGATGCCGTGTTCCAGAACCTCTATTCCATCGTGCGCGAGAACCCGAGCCACGTCGTGGTGCTGTCGGGCGACCACGTGTACAAGATGGACTACTCCAAGATGCTCCGGTACCACCTCGACCAGAACGCCGACGCCACTCTGGCGACGCTCGAGATCCCGGTGACCGACGGCCGCCGGTTCGGCATCGTCGGCGTGGACGAACGCGACCGCGTCCGCGAGTTCCAGGAGAAGCCGGCCGTGCCGCCCTCGATTCCCGGCTCGCCCGATCTGGCGCTGGCGTCCATGGGCATTTACATCTTCAAGGCCGACGTCCTGGTCAAGGCGCTCGAGGACGATGCCGCGAACGTGGACAGCCAGCACGACTTCGGCAAGAACATCATCCCGTCGCTCATCTCGCCCAAGGCGGTGTACTCGTATCGCTTCTACGACGAG
>DASRPM010000292.1:0-25670 GCA_035646375.1 Vicinamibacterales bacterium | reverse complement strand
CCCGTCCACCACGTGAGATTGTCCAGCAGCGTTTTGGCCGCGGCGTTGTTCTGCTCGGTCGCCACCCCGCTGATGTCCTGTATCAACCACGGGTTCGGAATGTGGACGGCCCAGCGGAGGGGCACCATGTCGAGCTCCACGGCGACGAGCCGCAACTGTTCGACGCCGCGCGTGCCGCCGGTGCCGCCCCAGCTCACGAACGCGACGGCCTTGCGGCCCCAGACGAAATAGACGTAGTCCATCGCGTTCTTCAACACCGCCGGGTAGCCGTGGTTGTACTCGGGCGTGCAGATGATGAAGCCGTCGGCCTCGCGGATCTTCTCGCGCCACTTCACGACGATCGGATTGTCGTAGTTGTCCTTGGCGTATCCGGGCGGGAAGGCTTCCTCGAAGAACGGGAGCGCGTAATCGCGTAAATCGAGGAGCTCCACGTCGAGATCGGCGCGCTTCTGCGCCTCGCCGAGGATCCATTGGGCCGGCTTCTCGCTGAACCGGTTCGCGCGCGTGCTGCCGACGATGATTTTGATTCTAAGTGTGCTCATGCGGCCGACATCTTAATACGCGGCCCGCAGGAAGGCGGACCGCGTCAGACCGGGACGTCGACTTTGATGACCAGCGTGCCGTCCACGAGCTCGGCGTGCGTGCGGCCGCCCCATGCCTGAACCACGCGGCCGACGAGCGGCAACCCGAGACCGGGACCGCGATAGGGCTTGGGCACGCCCGGCGCCGAATCGCGTCGATCGGCGAAGAGCGACTGCGGATCGCCGCTCGGCGTGATGCCCGTGGCGCGGACCTCGACGCGAAGCTGGCCATCCTCCTGCGAGACGGTGGCCGCGATCCGGCTGCCGCGGCGCGTGGCCTTCGTGACGTACCCGAGCACGCACGTGAGCACCTGGCGCAGCCGGCGATCGTCGCTCTCGATCGGGGTGCGCGCGTTCGACGCGTCGAGAGAGAACGAGACACCGCGCCGCCTGGCCAGCTCGCCCATCGAGGCGCCAAGCTCGTCGACCATCGCGGCGACGTCCACACGTGCGGCGCCGAACACGAGGCGGCCGCCGTCGAGGGCGCCGAGGTCCGCGACGTCCTGCACGATGGCGCGCATCTCGCGCGCGCTCGCCAGCACTTCGACCACCATCGCGCGTTGCTCGCCGTCGAGCGGACCGTAGGCGCCGGAGAGGATGAGCTCGATGGCACCGTGAATAGCGGTGAGCGGCGCGCTGAGGTCGTGCGCCAGGTCGCCCAGAAAGACGCCCCGCACGGGATCGAGTGGGGCCGGCGGCTTCGAAGCGTCAGACATGCACTGAAAACCCATTGAGATGATAGCCCCGGAGTGTAGAATCTCCGGGCTCGCCGGCGCCCCCGCCGGTGCGCCACCGGTGGTTTTGCGGCCTCGGCATGCTGATTCCGATTTTTTTGCACCGTTCCGATCCGTCTGCACGCCTGTCCGACGCCGAGCGTCTGTACTTCGTGTCGCAGGCGATCGACGCCAGCGTGGACGCCATCGCCTTCACGGACGTCCACGGCCGCATCTCGTTCGTCAACTGCGCGTTCGTGCGGCTGTGGGGGTATCAGCGCGCCGCCGACGTCGGCGGCCGGCTGCTGTCGTCGTTCGTCGAGCCCGATCAGGCGCCCGATCATTCGCCGGCCACGCTGAACGTGTGCAGCAATTGGACCGGGGAAGCCCTGGGCATCGCGAGCAACGGCCGGCGGTTCCCGATCGCGGGATCGGTCACGCGCATCGACGAGCCCGCCGGCAGTCTGGCTGGATTCGTCGCCTCGTTCCGCGACGTGAGCGATCGCGCGCGCGCCGTGCAGGCGCTGCGCGAGAGCGAAGAGCGCTATCGCTCGCTCGTCGAGTCGGCGCTCGACACCATCTTCACGGCTGACGCCAGCGGGCGCTTCCTCTACGTCAACAACGCCGCGGCGTCGACGCTCGGCCTGACGCCCGAGGACGTGCAAGGACGGACGGTGGACGAGCTGTTTCCGCCGGACGTCGCCGAGCGCTATCGGGGCGGCATCCGTCATGTGATCGAGACCGGCCAGACGATCACGACCGAGGAGATCTCGGACGCCGGCGGCCGGCTACGCTGGTTCAGCACGATCGTGCAGCCGATGCGCGACGACGCCGGCGACATCGTGGCGGCGCAGGCCATCGTGCGCGACATCACAGCGCGCAAGCTCGCCGAAGAGCGGCTCGGCCAGAGCGAGGAGCGTTTGAACCAGGCGATTCGCGTCGCCGACATCGGCTTCTTCGATCACGATCACGTGAAGGGCGAGCGCTACTGGTCACCGGAGCTGCGCCGCATCGTCGGCCTGCGCCCCGACGACCCGGTGCCGCCGCATCCCAGCACCGACGACCGCGACAAGGCGCAGTGGATTCACCCCGACGATCGCCAGCTGATTCTCGACGCCGTCTCGCGGGCGCACGCGCCTGACTCTGACGGCTTTTACGATGTCGAGTACCGCTTCACGCGAACCGATGGCGCCCTCCGGTGGCTCAAGGTGCGCTCCCAGACCTTCTTCCGCGGCGAGGGCCGCGCGCGGCGTTCGGTCCGGACGGTCGGCGGCGCGCAGGACATCACGGACCGCAAGCTGGCGGAAGCCGAGCGGATCCAGCTGCAGGAGCAGCTCACACAGGCGCAGAAGATGGAGTCGGTGGGACGCCTGGCCGGCGGTGTCGCCCACGACTTCAACAACATGCTCAGCGTGATCACGGGACACGTGGAGCTGGCGCTGCACGCCACGGCTGCCGGCGATCCGGTGCGTGGTGACCTCGAGGAGATTCGCGCGGCGGCACGGCGCGCCGCCGGCCTGACGCGCCAGCTGCTCGCCTTCGCCCGGCGTCAGGTGGTGACGCCGAAGGTGCTCGACCTGAACGCCACGGTGGAGGCGTCGCTCGGCATGCTGCGGCGGCTCATTGGCGGGAACATCGAGTTGATCTGGCTGCCCTCGGCCGATGCCGGGCGCGTACGGGTGGATCCGTCACAGGTGGATCAGGTGCTGACGAACCTGGCGGCCAACGCGCGCGATGCCATCGACGGCGTGGGCCGGGTGACGATCCGGACTGGGCTGGCGACGCTCGGAGCGAGCGAGCGCCCGCGGCACGAGAATGTCGTTCCAGGGCCTCACGCCGTGCTCGAAGTCACCGACAGCGGCCACGGGATGGGTTCCGATACGGTGGCGCACATCTTCGAGCCGTTCTTCACGACCAAGCCGGTGGGACGGGGTACCGGCTTGGGGCTGGCGACCGTCTACGGTATCGTGAAGCAGAACGACGGGGCCATCGAGGTGGACTCGGAGGTCGGGCGGGGTACCACTGTGCGCATCTTCCTGCCCAGGGTCGAGGCGGACGTGACGGGAGCAACGACGGACATGGCGGCCGGCTCACAGCAACCCGGGCAAGAGACGGTGCTGCTCGTCGAAGACGAGTCCGCCGTGCTGCGGCTCAGCAAGATCGTGCTCGAACGCTTCGGGTACAAGGTGCTGACCGCGGGCACCCCCAGCGAAGCCATTCACCTGTTCCAGACGCATGAAGGCCGCGTGCACCTGCTCGTGACCGACGTCGTGATGCCCGAGATGAACGGGCGCGAGCTCGCCGCACGGCTGCGCGAGACGCGACCCGAGCTCAAGGCGCTGTTCGTCTCTGGATACTCCGCCAGCGCCCTGGCGCCGCGCGGCGTGCTCGACGAAGGCGTGCACTTCCTGCAGAAGCCGTTCTCGCTCGAAGACCTCGCGTCGAGCGTACGCGAAGCGCTCGACGCCGCTCGCTGAGGTCGGCCCGCACACACGCGTCGCGTGTAATCTTGTGGCACCGTGAGCGGGGTGTGGCGCATCGCCGCAATCGTGGCCGTCATCCTGGCCGCGTATTCGAACAGCTTCCGTGGCCCGTTCGTGATCGACGACCAGGCGTCGGTGGTCCAGAACCCGGACATCCGCGACCTCACCCGCCTCGATCGCGTGCTGGCGCCGCGGCCCGACTCGCCGGTGGCGGGCCGCCCGCTCGTCAACCTCACGTTTGCCGCGGACTACGCGCTGCACGAGCTCGAAGTCTCCGGCTATCACGTCACCAATCTCGCGTGGCACGTGGCCTGTGCCTTACTCCTGTTCGGCGTGGTCCGCCGCACGCTCACGCTGCCGTCGATGCCGCCCGTGCTCGCGGCGGACGCCGCCGGCGTCGCGCTCGCGGTGGCGCTCGTGTGGGGCGTGCATCCGCTCACGACCGAGGTCGTGAACTACCTCTCGCAGCGCACCGAATCGATGATGGCGTTCTTCCTGCTGCTGACGCTGTATGCGGCGATTCGCAGCAAGGGGGCGCCCGGGCGCCGCTGGCACGCCCTGGCCATCGTGGCGTGCCTGGCCGGAACCGTCTGCAAGGAAACGATCGCGGTGGCTCCGCTCCTCGTCGCGCTCTACGACCGCGTCTACCTGTATCCGTCGTGGCGGGAGGCGGCGCGTGCGCGTGGATCGCTGTATCTGGGCCTGGCGGCGTCATGGCTGGTGCTTGGCGGCATCGTTCTGTCGGGGCCGCGCGCGGCGGTCAGCGGGTTTTCGTCGGGCGTGTCGCCGTGGACCTACCTGCTGAACCAGGCGGTGATCGTCGTGGACTATCTTCGGCTGTCGATCTGGCCGTCGGGTCTCGTGGTGCTGTACGGCTGGCCCGAGACGCTGACGCTCGGTGACGTCCTGCCGTACGCGCTCGGGGTCGTGGCGCTGCTGGCGATCACGCTGGTCGCCCTGGTGCGAGCGCCGCGGTTCGGATACCTCGGGGCGTGGTTCTTCATCGCCCTGGCGCCCGCGTCGAGCGTCGTGCCGATTGCCACGGAGGTCGGCGCCGAGCGACGGATGTATCTGCCGCTGATGGCGCTGGTGGTGCTGGCCGTGCTCGGCGTGGCTGCGGTGCTCCGCGCCGTGCTCGGCACCACCGGAGAGACGCGCCGCGCCGCTCGCGTGGCGAGCGCCGTGCTGCTGGGGCTGTCGGTGGCGGGGTTGGCGGCGCTGACGGTGCGCCGCACGGCTGAATACGCCTCGCCGGTGACGCTGGCGCGAACGGCCGTCGAGCGCCGTCCCACGGCCGTGGCCCACCATCTGCTCGGTGAGCATCTGGCGCTCGAGGGGCAGAATGCCGAAGCGGAGAAGGAGCTGCGCGCGGCGATCGCGCTCGGCGACTCGCGGGCACGGTATCAGCTGGGCGCGCTGCTCCTGAACGCGCAACGGTTTCCCGAGGCGGCCTCCGAGCTCGAGGCCTTCGTGGCCACGGCGGGCGTTCCGCAGCGGCTGCGCTGGCTGGAGCCGCCGCTGCTCGAGGTGCTGACTTCGCGGCTGCGGTTGGCGCAGATCTACGCCGTCGATCGGCGCTGGGCCGATACAGCCGCCCAGGCGCGGCTGGTGCTCGAGGTCGCGCCGCGGCATCCCGAGGCGTTGCGGCTTCTCGGCCTCGCCCTGTCGGGCGCGCAGGTGTTCCCCGAGGCGGTGGCCGTTCTCAGGGAGTACCTGGCGGTGCGGCCCGCCGACGCCACGGCGCGGTCCAACCTGGCGATCGCACTCATCGCGACGGGACGCCTGGACGACGCCGTCAGCGAGCTGAAGCGCGCGGTCGAGACCGAACCTGGCAACGCCAACGCCCGCCGGCTGCTGGACATGGCCGTGGCCGATCAGCGCGCCCTGGACGCGGCGCGCTAGCCCAGGACGCGCCAACGTAGAGGGCGGCCTTCAGACCGCCCTGACTGAGGGGTATGCTCTGACATGATGACGAACCCGCTGCGTCCCTCCGTTGCGGTCGCGCTGATTGCCGCGTGCGCGATGTCGACCGTCGTCGCGCAATCGGGCGTTCATCCGGTCACCGGACGCCAGTTCGCGGGGACGATGAGCGTCGAAGGCGCCCCGTGGCTCGAGCGACGGGAGCGTGAGCGCGAGGAGGATCCGGATCTCGGCCTGCGCCTGCTGAAGGTGGCGAAGGGCTCGACGGTGGGCGACGTCGGCGCCGGCTCGGGCTATATGAGCCTGCGTCTGGCCCGGCTCGTCGGGGCGGCCGGCCGCGTCTATGCGGTGGACGTGCAACCTGGGATGCTGCAGCTGTTGCAGCAGAACGCCGCCAAGGCGAAGGTGACGAACGTCGTTCCGGTCCTCGGCACGTTCGACGATCCGAAGCTGCCGGCGGGCGAGCTCGACCTGATCATCATGGTGGACGTCTACCACGAGTTCTCGCAGCCGCAGCGCATGCTCCAGCGCATGCGCGAGGCGCTCAAGCCGGGTGGCCGGCTCGCGCTGTTCGAGTACCGCGCCGAGGATCCGAACGTGCCGATCCTGCCGCTGCACAAGATGACGAAGGCGCAGGTGAAGACCGAGGTCGAGCTCGAAGGCTTCAAGCAGGCGCGGGTCTACGACGACCTGCCCTGGCAGCACCTGATCGTGTTCACGAGACCATGAGGCGGGTCTGAACCCGCAACTACGTACTCAGCGCAGCGGGGCGAGCTCGGCGGCGACGAACGCCGGGCGCGTGCGCGCAAAGGCGACGAGCTCGGCAAACGCCTGCTCGAAGGCGTCGTTGGTGGCCAGCTTGAACGGGTCGGCCATCGCCGCGTCGTGGATGAGCGTGTACTGCCGCGTGAACTCGCGCTCGAGCCACCCGTCGGTCTCGGCCGCCGCCGTCGTCTCCGTCACGGCCTGCACGTAGGCGGCGCGCAGTTCCGGATCCTCGAGCAGCCGCCGGCCGAGCACGTTGTTGGCCACGCCGGACAGGAGCGGGTAGTCGGCGGCGTGAAAGGCCTGATCGCGGTCCCACGGGATGAGGTGCGCCTGCTCGCCGATGCGATACAGGTAGAAGTTGTTCATGCCGTCGTAGCCGAAGAGGCCGTCCCATTCGGCCATGAAGGACGCGGCCCCGACCGCGCGGATGAAGCCAGTCAGATTGAGATACCGATCCAGCTGGCTGAAAGCGCCGTCGGGCGCCTCGTTGGCGGTGCGGAACAGCTCGCGCATCGGCGTATACAGCTCCGCCATCGAATGCACGCCGAGGTTGCGCGACTCGAAGAGCGTGGCGTACGTGTCGAGCGACTCACCGGGAAAGCTGGCGAAGAACGGATAGGTCCAGCGGTACTCGAAGAGCAGCCCGGGCCGGTCGAAGGCCTTCTGCGCGAAGACGGTGTCCACCGGCTCCACCATCATGTAGAGCCCGGCGTAGGCGCCGTTGACGAACACGCGGGCGGGAGCCACGCGCGGCGCCGGTACCCCGACGCGCCGCATGAGAGCCATGGCCGTGGCCTCGCGAATCATCGACGGGTCCGTCACGAGGTTGTCGAGCACGAGCGACCGCAGACCGAGGAACCGCTGCTGGCTGGCGTAGTAGTCGAAGGTCAGCTCGAGTCCGGGCTTGGCTTCGTAGCGGCTGCCGTTGCCGCGCGATCGCGCGGCGACGTTGCGCATCCGCACGCCGTTCCAGATCACGTCGCAGGGGTATTGATCGTTGGTGCGGAAATTCGCGTGGAGGTCGCTCCAGTCGCGCGAGTGCATCACGATCTCGACCGTGTGCACGGTGGTGTCGTCGAACAGCTGGGCCTGGGTCTGCGCCGGCGCCGGCGCGGCGGAGCATGCCAGGAGCAGCGCGAGCGCGGCAAGGCGCCGCACGGTGTTCAATGGCCCCCGCTTCGCGAGGGCGCCGGTAACAATCGTTGACATCATCACATCGCGACCTGAAAGCGGACAACCGTGCTCCACAGCGGCGCGGCGCCGATGGGCAGGAGCGAGAGCGGATCCACGATCTGTTCGCGCACGGTGTTGGCCTGCACCTTCACCCAGCGGTTCACGTACCAGTTCACGCCCGCCGTCCAGGCGTCCTTGCCGATCGGGGCCACCCGGTCGGCGCGCGGGTTGAGAAAGGCCTCGCCCGACTGGGCGGCGCTGCCGAAGGACAGACGGTCGAACCGCCCGGTGAGGTCGAGGCCGCGAAGCGGCGCCTGGCCCCAGCGTCGGCCGTCGCGCGCCGCGAGGTGCCAGATGCCGGCAACATAGCCGCCGGTGGAAACGAGGTCCGAGAGGTCACCGTTGTCGATGCCCTGGCCGAGGCGGGTGTCGAGCGACCGGATCAGCTCGCCGCGCAGCGAGGCGCGCGTGCCGTTCCACGCCACGCTGGCACCCATGCGTGTGCGCGTGCCGTTCACAAACATGGGGCGGAAGAACGTCTCGCCCATCACCAGATGCCCATTCAGGCCACCACGGCCTTCGGGCTGATCGCTGCGCAGCAGCGCCGCCGAGATTTCCAGCGCGTCGGAGCCGCGCGACTTGCCGTCGGCGAGCGGCGCCACCGTGACGCGGCCGGCGAGCGTCCGGACGGCGCCAGCCGTCCACAGCCGCGACGTGGCGTCGACCTCGAATACGCCGGCCTCGTACTTGATCGCCTTGTCCGCCACCCGCCCGTGCAGCATGAAGCCGATCTCTCGCGATGGCGACAGGTCGGTCACCGCGGCGGCGCGGGCGATGAAATCGAGGTCCGTGCCGCTCGTGAGCTGCTCGAGGCTGAAGGGCACCTTGAACTGGCCGGCGCGCACGCGCAGCGCGCGATGCACCTTGACGTCGGCAAACACGTCGCGCCACGGCGTGTCGTCCCCGACTTCACCCTCGACCTGGAACGTGACGCGGTCGAAGAGCACGCCTTCGACGCCGACGCGCTTGCGCGGCAGCGACAGCCGATCCTCGAAGCCGAGGGAGGTGGCCTCGGGATCCGCTTCGTCCCGCACCAGGTAGTCGCTCTGCACGCGCGCGTGAATCTCGATTCGCGACGTCTCGCCCAGCACGAACGTCGGGCGGCGATCCCAGATCACGCCGGTGTCCTGCGCCTGCGCGGGCGCGACGGCAGACGCCATCAGCGCGAGCGCGGCCAAAAACAAGTGCTCTGTGCCTTTCTTCACAAGGGTGGTATCGGCCCGAGACGCCGGGCGTGGTGCGCGGAATCGCGCGGCGCGTCGCAGTTCGTGGGGTGGGCGCGGCCGTCTGCCAACGGCTGCGCGGACCTGCACCGCCAGCTACGGGATTGTCGGGACCGACGGCACCGGCATGGGCATCGGCCGGTTCGACTCGACGCGAATCGGCACGCTGCGCAGCGGTTCGGGCTGCGTCCACACCAGCCAGGCAAACACGATCATGAGGGCGCCGAGGATGAGCGCCATCAGACGCAGGCCGCCGTACAGCCGGCGGATCGCGGCGTGCTTGGCGTGGTTCTTCAGCGACAGGCTGTGGACCTGCACGGCGATTTCCGAATTGAGCTGGATCAAGCGCACGTCCTGCCACGCCCTCCAGTGCTCGGCCGGGGTCTGCTGAATGACGTCCTCGTAGTAGCGAACGCCGGCGGGACGGTCGTCTTCGCCGCCGTTCCAGTCCCAGATTCTCGGGCGGAACCGCCCTGGACGCAGCGCCTCGATGGCCTGCATGAGAAAGCCGACCGCCATGACGATGTAGACGACGAAGAGCCCCACCATCCAGTAGCGGTCGCGGGCGGGCAGCAGGCTGAGGACGTCGGAGCGGGTGAGCAGCACGAGCGCCACGGCGTTCAGGGCGCCCATGAGGATCAGGGCGAAGCGGGCCTCGCGGTTGCTGATGTCGATGAGCTCGTACGCCTCGTCGCTGGCGTCAATGAGCGCGCGATAGCGTTCCCAGCCCTCGAGACGCCGCTCGGCGTCGTGCGCACGCTTGCGCTCACGGCGGCGGATCCGTTCGGCCTCGTCGACGTCCAGGAGTGACACCGGGTCGGCCGGCGCCAGCGGGGCATGCACGCTCACGGCCGGAATATCGGCCAATGTCGAGCTCGGCTGCACGCGCAAAGCGAACAGGCCACGGCAGGGGGCAGGGCGGGTGAGGCGCCCAGGGCACGAATCAGCGAAAATACGGACACGACACATGCAGTCCCCCAAGCGCGCCCGGTTGGTGTTCGTCGTGGCGGTGGCCGCGTTCGCGGCGGCCGTGGTGTCCGCCCAGCGCCGCGATGCCTTCGTGCTGTCCCGCGACCATCCGGCGATTCGCTACACGGCCGGCGACGTCGACAACCCCATCGTGCGCCTGAACGAACGGCTGGCGAAAGGCGAGCTGCGCCTGTCGTACGAGGCCGATCATGGCTACTTGCGCTCGCTGCTCGAGGCGTTGGCGATTCCGGTGTCGTCGCAGGCGCTGGTGTTCTCGAAGACGAGCTTCCAGGCGGATCTGATCACGATGCACAACCCGCGGGCGGTCTTCTTCGGCGACAGCGTGTTCGTCGGCTGGGTCCGCGGCGCCGACGTGCTGGAGATCGCGGCCGCCGATCGGCGGCAGGGTTCGATCTTCTATACGCTCACTCAGAAGGCGCCGGGCGAGTCCGACGCCCCGGTTGTGCTCGAGCGCAAGAACGACTGCCTGGCCTGCCACCTGTCGTGGGAGACGCGCGGGGTGCCGGGGCTGATGACCACCAGCATGTATCCGCTGCCCGACGATCCCAACGCCTACGCCAACGGCTTCACCACGGTGCAGGGCAGCCCGCTCGAGCAGCGATGGGGCGGCTGGTGGGTGACGGGCGACACGGGCGGCGCGCAGCATCTGGGCAACATCCCGGTGATGCCGGCGGAGAAGAACTTCGCCCGCCCGCGGAATCCGAAGGCGCCGCTGCCGACCGTGGAGGGCTTCTTCGACATGAAGGGGTACCTCGCCAAGACGAGCGACGTCGTGGCGCAGCTCGTGCTGGCCCACCAGACGACGGTGATCAATCTGATCGGGCGTCTGGGCTGGGAGGCGCGCGTGGCCGAGGCGCAGCCGTCGGCGGATGCGGCGGCGCGCGTGAAGGAGGCTGCCGCGGAGCTCGCCGACGCGATGCTGCTGCTCGACGAGGCGCCGCTGCCAGGCCAGGTGCGCGGATCGTCGGGCTACGCGGAGTGGTTCGCCGCGCAGGGCCCGCGCGACGCCAAGGGGCGGTCGCTGCGCGAGCTCGATCTGCGCACGCGGCTGTTCCGGTATCCGTGCAGCTTCCTGATCTACAGCGAGGCGTTCGATGGACTGCCGGCCGCGGCGCGGCAGGCCGTGTACGGACGGCTGTCGGACGTGCTCTCGGGGCGCGACACGCGTAAGATCACCCAGCAGTTATCGGCCGCCGATCGGCAGGCGGTTCTGCAAATCCTGCGTGACACCAAAACGGACCTCCCCGAGAGCTTCAAGTAGCGGCGTCGCGCGGTGGCGTGCCGCGGTCGTGGCCGTGGCCGCCGTCCTCGCCGGCACGGGCGTGCTCGGGCGCGCCCAGACCTTCGGGTCGTGGCTCGACCCTTACCGCAGCACGGCACAGAAGCTGATGACGGCGGCGCAGGAGAACGATTTCGCCTGGCAGCGGCTCGCCGAGCTGACCGACACCTACGGCGCGCGCCCCGCGTGGTCCGAGAACCTGGCGCGCGCGATTGCCTGGGCCGCCGACGCGATGAAGGCCGACGGCCTCGACAACGTGCGGACCGAGCGGGTGATGGTGCCGAAATGGGTGCGTGGCGTCGAGAGCGCCGAGATCGTGGACCCGCCGCGGCATCCGATTGCGATGCTCGGCCTCGGCGGCACGGTGGCCACGCCGCCGGGCGGCATCGAGGCCGAGGTCGTGCCGGTCAGCAGCTTCGACGACCTGCGCGCCAAGCGCGCCCAGGTGCCGGGCCGCATCGTCCTGTACGACTTCACCTACACGACCTATTCGGAGACGATGTCGTACCGGACCGGCGGGGCTCGCCTGGCCGCCGAGTACGGCGCGGCCGCGGTGCTGGTGCGGTCGGTGGGGCCGCTCGGGCTGCGGACGCCGCACACCGGCAGCGTGGCCTACGTGGCGGGGCAGCCGCAGATTCCGGCGGCGGCCATCGCCGCCGAGGACGCCAACCGGATCGTACGGCTCACCAACGCCGGCCGGCGCGTCCGCGTGCGGCTCGTCACCAGCGGGCGCATGGACGGCGAGACGGCGTCGGCGAACGTGATCGGCGAGATCGTCGGTCGCGAGCGGCCGGAGGAGGTGGTGCTCGTCGGCGGCCACCTCGATTCGTGGGACGTGGGCACCGGCGCTTCCGACGACGGCGCCGGCTGCATCGTGACGTGGGAGGCGCTGCGCCTCATGAAGAAGCTCCGCATCCAGCCGCGCCGCACCGTGCGCCTGGTGCTGTGGACGAACGAAGAGCACGGCATGAACGGCGCCGCGGCCTACAGCGCCAAATACGCGCACCAGGCCGCGAACCACGTGCTGGCGATCGAGTCGGACTCGGGGGTGTTTGCCCCGGCGTCGCTGGGGTTCTCGGGCAGCGTCGCGGGCCGGATGGTCATGGCGCAGATTGCCACGCTGCTGGCGCCGCTCGGCCTGCAGGACCTCGGCGCCGGCGGCGGCGGACCTGACATCGATCCCATCGTCCAGGCGGGCAACGTCCCCGCGCTCGCATATCTGGGCGACGCGTCGCGTCTCTTCCAGATCCACCACACCGCCGCGGACACCGTGGAGCGGATCGCACCCGAGGAACTGTCGAAGGCCGCGGCGGCCATTGCGGCCATCACCTACGTGGCCGCCGAGATGCCGGACCGGATCCCGAAATAGAGGGACAGGTGGGACAGGTGGGACGGGTAGGACGGGTGGGACGGGTGTAGAGGGCGGTCTTCAGACCGCCCTGCGCCTTAGAGCAGTTCGGTGAGCGTGACGTCCAGCAGGCGCGCGCTGCGCGGCGCCTGCTGCCACTGCACGAGGATGGGGCTCTGGTAGGTGCCTTCGACGATGCCGGGGTTGCCCTCGTCGCTCGACACGAGCAGGTTCACCGAGCGCCGCATGCCGAAGAAGCGCGCCGCCGGCACCGCCAGCGTGCGGGCCAGCACGCGCTCGACGATCGAGCCGCGCAGGCCGAACGTGTCGAGGCCGCGATTGAGCACGCGCACGAGGTCGTACTTCGCGTAGCCGAGCGTCTTGGCCGGGACGGCCCGCGGATCCGCCATCGCATTCCGGTACTGTTCGGCGACGAAGCGCAGCGGGTTCGACAGCACTTCGGCGAGGTCGTACTTCATCAGCAGCGTCTCGTACTCGTTGACGGTCAGCGCCGAGTGGCGCTCCGAGCTGGCGAGCGAGACCCGCAGCTTGCCCTTGGCAACGCCCGCGCGCTTCACGAAGTCCGCCAGCTGCGGGTAGACGCCGAGACGGGGATCTTTGAGGTTGATCGAGTCGATCGGGTGCGCCGACACGGGCACCTCGACGCGCGCGGTTCCGACCACACGCTCCTGGTTGAAGCCCACGAAGCGTGCGCGGCGCCGCCGCGGCTGCCCGTCGTTGATCCCGTCGAGGTCGACGAAGAACACCGGTTCGTCGGGGCGGTTCGAGTGGGTGACGCAGGTGCGCAGGCCGCTGGCCATGAACGCCAGGTGCGAGTCGGCGTTGCGCGGCTCGACGGCCCGCTGCGCCGAGTCCAGGTCCTCGCGCCGTTCGAGACGGTCGTGCTCGTAGCCGGCGCCCTCGGGAAACAGCGTCCGGAACGCTTCGAGATACGTCGGAATACCCTGAGCGCTGAGCCGGGAAGCCAAGCCGGGCTCGAGAAAGCCGGCGGTCGTGTGACACGACCAGTAGAGCGTCCGGGGATAGGTGGACAGGGCCGCGTGCTCGTCGGCGAAATGACGGCGCAGATCGACGAGGTCGAATCGCGCCCGCGGCGCGAGCTCGACCGTCAGGTCGAGGGTGTTATCGGACATTCCGCCCCGTCGCGAGCCACCAGCCCAAACTGAACAAATGTAACACAGTGTTCACGATCCTGGCCCTTCTGGCACGGAACCGGGGAGCATCCGTTCGCGGAAGCCAACGGCCGCGTTTAACCCTGAGATGACGACTTCCGGCTTTCAGGACTACTGCCGCCGCAAACAGGAAGAAGCGGTGGCGGCGCCGCTCGTGGGCTTCACGACCCTCGCCGAGGAAGCACGCGGCGCCGACCTGCTGTCGTTCGGTAACGCCTGGACCCGGCGGCTGTTCGACGGCGACTTCCATCGCTCCGCCGGCCCGGCGTCGCCGGAACTGCCGTCGGTGAGCCTCGTGGTCACCGAAGTGCAGCCCGGCGCGGCCGCCTTTGGCTCTACGGTGCCGCATCTGCTCCACGAAGGCCTCACGCGGGTAGACGCCGACGCGGTCCTCGGGGGAATGGGCGCCGCCAGTACGGGCAATCGGATCTGTTCCGTGTGGCACCCGGAGCTGGTCCGGCTGCGCGCCGACCGTGGCCTGCCGCGGCATCCGGTGCAGGTGCTGGTCACCACCTCCTGCGAGGTGCCCTTCGATCGCTGCCTGCTGTTCCACGAGCCGTCGGTGCCGGTGATCGTCGTGACGCGCCGCAGCATGGTCACGACGGCGCGCGCGCGACTGCGCGAGTCCCCGTGGGTGGAGGTGCTCGGCGCCGGCGACCCGCTCGACCTGCGCTCGGCCTTGACCCAGCTGCGCGACCGCGGCATCGCGGTGATCTCGGCCGTCGGCGGGCAGCGTATCGCGACCTCGCTGCTGGATGCGGGCCTCGTCACCGACCTCTACGTCACGGTGCGCGAGCCGGCGTCGGCCGCGTCGGCGCTCTTGTTCTACAACGGACCTCCGCTCCTGCGCCGCCGCCTCCTGTCCAAGGCCGGCCGCGGCCAGGAGGGCGCCGTCCGCTTCGAACATCTCGTGCCCCCGTCCGTGTACGCGCCTGGGCTTCGCCTCGGCCATGGGCCGTCCGTTTGGCGTTGAGCGCCGCATCGCACTCGACATACCATCGCTGGACGATATGCATCGCACGGCTGCGGCCGCGCACCTAGGAGGCACATGAAAGGGAACGCGAAGGTCATTGCCGAGCTGAATTTGGCACTTCGTGAGGAGCTCACGGCGATCAATCAGTACTTCCTGCACGCGGAGATGTGCCACAAGTGGGGCTACCACGCGCTCGGAAACTTCATCAAGAAGCAGTCGATCGACGAGATGAAGCACGCCGAGAAGTTGATCGAGCGCATTCTGTTCCTCGACGCGGTGCCGAAGATGGACTACCTCGAGCTCAACATCGGCAGCGACGTGAAGGGGCAGCTCCAGGCGGACTACAAGCTCGAGCTCGGCGCAGTGGAGATGTACAACAAGGCGATCGTGATCGCGCGCGACAACCACGACGACGCGTCGCGCGAGCTCTTCGCGCTGCTCCTGAAGGACGAGGAAGAGCACGTCCAATGGCTCGAACGGCAGCTCCATCAGATCAAGGAGCTGGGCTACGAGACGTACCTGTCCAACCTGACGGAAGGGAAAGAGGATTAGCCGTCCTCTTTTTTTCGGTGAGCGGCGTTGCGGAAGGCGAGGCTGCGGGCCGGCAGCTGCCACGCCGTCCGCAGCGTCTTGGCCAGCTCGGGATCGTCGGCCGACAGGCGCTCGGCCAGCGCCGAGACCTTCTGCTCGATGCGGGCCACGCGCCCCTCGTATTTCTCCAGATCGTGGCGCTGCTGCAAATCGCGCCGCAGCAGGCCCACCTTTTCCACCAGGTCCACGACGAGCGCGGCCAGATCCTTGTCGATCACGCGGCGCCGTCTTTGGGAACGGCCGCTTCCTCGCGTTCCAGCATCAGATAGAAGGGGCCGGCGCCCAGGAATCCGATCAGCAGCGCCCACGCCGAATAGGTGCCCCAGCCCGCGAGGTTGGCGGTCTTGAACACCACGTGGTCGTTGACGCCCGCGACGAATTCCATCGTTTTCTTGAACAGCGTGTTGTCCACCTGGAGGGTGTGGCGCCCCGGCTCGATGCTCTCCGTCAGGGCGGTGCCGTAACTCAGCATGCCGATGCGGCGGCCATCCAGTTTCACGTACACCTCGCGGTAGCCGATGTCGTCGGGGGCCTGGCGGCGCACCGTGAGGGTGGCCGTCCAGCCGCGGCGCACCGACTCCATGATGCGATCGAGGTCGTCGGCGGTCGGCTCGGGCGCGATGTCAACGCCGTTGCGCGTCGGTTTCGTGGTCACGCCTCATCCAGCTCGAGCAGCGGGACTCCCGCCTGCACGAGCTCACCCTCCCGGCACTTTATCGCAACCACGGTCGCATCGCGAGGCGATCGCACGGGCAGCTCCATCTTCATCGCCTCGAGACGGATGAGCACGTCGCCGGCCGCCACCTTCTGGCCCGGTCGCACGGTGATCGCCAGCACCGTGGCGGGCATGGGCGCTGCCAGCGACGCCTGCTCATCCGCCGCCGTCGTGCGCGCGCGCGCCATCGTGGGACCGATCACGGTCACGTCGCCGTCGAGGAACACCCACGTGGCGCCGCCCGCGTGCGTTCCGTAGGCGAGCCGCTGCCGTCCGCCGCGGGTCACGAGAAACCGGCCAGCCCCGAGCGGTGTGACCGTGATGTCGCCGGCCTCCTCAGACACGGCGCCCTCCGAGCGACGACCACGGATCGGTGGCGCTGTCGCTCGCGGCTGGCGCGGCGGGCTCGCCGCGCCGCACCAGCGCCGCCACGGCGCGTGCGTCGGCCGATGGCGTGTCCTCGGCCGGGACCAGCGCCGCGGCTTCGGTCTGCAGGAAATGGGTATCGAGATCGCCGGCGACGAATCGCTCGTGGGCGAGCAGGCGCAGCAGCAGCGGCACGTTGGTCCGAATGCCGAGAATCGGGTAGTGGGCCAGCGCGTGCCGGGCGCGCTGCCGCGCCGCCTCCCGCGTCTCGCCCCAGGCCACGAGCTTGGCGAGCAGCGAGTCGTAGTGCACCGACACCTCGCTGCCCTCGCGCACGCCCGAATCGATCCGCACGCCCGGCATCGACGGCTCGCGATAGAGCGCCAGCACGCCGGCCTGCGGCAGAAAGCCCTGTCGCGGGTCTTCGGCGCAGACGCGCACCTCGATGGCGTGTCCGCGTTGCGAGAGCTGTTCCTGTGTCCACGGCACCGGCCCGCCGGCGGCCACCTCGATCTGCGCGCGGACGAGATCGACGCCGGTGACCGCTTCGGTGATCGGGTGCTCCACCTGCAGCCGCGCGTTCATCTCGAGGAAATAGAAGCTCGCCGTGTCGCCGTGACCGTCCACCAGGAACTCGACGGTGCCGGCGTTGGCATAGCCCGCCGCTTTCGCGAGCGCGACGGCCGCGGCGCCCATGCGGGCCCGCAGCGCCGGCGTGACGGCGGTGGACGGCGTCTCTTCCAGCACCTTCTGGTGCCGGCGCTGGATCGAGCATTCGCGCTCGAAGAGATGCACCACCGTGCCATGCCGATCGCCGAGCACCTGGAACTCGACGTGGCGCGGCCTGGCCACGAGCCGCTCCACGTAGAGCGTGCCGTCGCCGAACGCGGCTTCGGCCTCGCGCCGCGCCTGGGCGATGGCCGCGGGCAGCTCGGCGGCGGCGTGGACCGCTTTCATGCCGATCCCGCCGCCGCCTTCCGACGGCTTGAGGAGCACGGGGAAGCCGACCTGCTGCGCCGCGGCGATGAGCGCGGCATCGCTCTGATCGCCGGGTACCGCCCCCGGGACGACCGGCACGCCGGCGGCCTCGGCGAGGCGGCGGGCGGCGGTCTTGGAGCCCAGCTCTGCCATCGCATCAGGCGGCGGGCCGATGAACACGAGGCCGGCCTCGGCGCAGGCGGCGGCAAAGGCGTCGTTCTCCGAGAGGAACCCGTAGCCGGGGTGCACGGCCTGCGCGCCGCTCGCCCGCGCGGCGTCGAGGATGGCCGCCTGCGAGAGATAGCTCTCGACCGGCGCGGGGCCGCCGATCCGCACGGCACGGTCGGCCAGCGTGACGTGGAGCGCGCGGGCGTCGGCGTCGGAATACACCGCCACGGTTTCGATGCCCATGACGCGGCACGTGCGCAGGATGCGCACCGCAATCTCCCCGCGGTTGGCCACCAGGATCCGTGTGAACACGGGCTACATCCGGAAGATGCCGTAGCGGACCGCGGGGATCGGCGCGTTGTAGGCGGCCGAGATGCCGAGCGCGAGCGCGTCGCGCGTGTGCAGCGGGTCGATGATGCCGTCGTCCCAGAGACGCGCAGTGGAGTAGTAGGGCGATCCCTCGCGCTCGTACTTCTCGAGGATCGGCTGGCGAATCTGCGCCTCCTCGTCGGCGCTGAGCGCGCGCCCTTCGCGCGAGAGCTGATCGCGCTTCACCGTGCTGAGCACGGAGGCCGCCTGTTCGCCGCCCATCACCGAGATGCGGGCGTTGGGCCACATCCACAGGAAGCGGGGATCGTAGGCGCGGCCGCACATGCCGTAGTTGCCGGCGCCGAACGAGCCGCCGATGACCACGGTGAACTTGGGGACGGCGGAATTGGCGACGGCGTGCACCATCTTGGCGCCGTCTTTGGCGATGCCGCCGCGCTCGTACTGGCGGCCCACCATGAAGCCGGTGATGTTCTGCAGGAACACCAGCGGCACGCCGCGCGCGTTGCACAGCTCGATGAAGTGCGTGACCTTGAGGGCCGACTCGGAGAACAGCACGCCGTTGTTGGCCACGATGCCCACGAGGAAGCCGTGGAGCCGCGCGAAGCCGGTGACGATGGTCGTCGCGTAGAGCCGCTTGAATTCGTCGAACCGCGAGCCGTCCACCAGACGCGCGATCACCTCGCGCACGTCGTAGGGGTGCCGCGAGTCGGCGCTCACGATGTCGTAGAGGTCGGCCGGATCGTGCGCGGGCTCTGCCGGCGGCGTGCGGTCGCCCGGCAGCTGCTTGGACCCGTGCAGCGTGGACACGATGGTGCGCGCCAGCTCCAGGGCGTGGGCGTCGTCGTTGGCCAGGTAGTCGGCCACGCCCGACAGCCGCGCGTGCACGTCCGCGCCGCCGAGCTCTTCGGCGGTCACGTCCTCGCCGGTGGCCGCCTTCACGAGCGGGGGACCGCCGAGGAAGATCGTGCCCGTGCCGCTGACGATGATGGTCTCGTCAGACATGGCGGGCACGTAGGCACCGCCCGCGGTGCACGAGCCCATCACGATGGCGATTTGGGCGATGCCTTCCGCCGACATGCGGGCTTGATTGAAGAAGATCCGGCCGAAGTGCTCGCGGTCTGGAAAGACCTCGGCCTGCAGCGGCAGATACGCGCCGCCCGAGTCCACCAGGTACAGGCAGGGAAGCCGGTTCTCGAGAGCGACCTGCTGCGCGCGCAGGTGCTTCTTCACCGTGACCGGATAGTACGTGCCGCCCTTCACGGTGGCGTCGTTGGCGACGATCAGGACTTCGCGCCCCTCGACACGCCCGATGCCCGTGACCAGACCAGCGCCGGGGGCCTCGCCGTCGTACAGGCCGTCGGCCGCCAGCGGGGAAAGCTCGAGGAACGGAGAGCCGGGATCGAGGAGGCGCTCCACCCGTTCGCGCACCAGCAGCTTGCCCTGTTCTCGATGACGTTTCACCGAGCGCTCGTCGCCGCCCTGCCGTGCCCGTTCGATCCGGGCCTTCAGGTCGCCGACCAGGCGTTCCATGTGAGCGCGGTTGGAACTCGATTCGGGTGATCCGCGCCGGATCTGGGTTGGAAGGAGGTCCACGTCTAGCGAGGCTCCGCCTCGAACCTGCGAGCCCGCAGGCTCCGCCCCGCTAGAGCAGTGTTTGATTGCCCGCCCTCCGGGCGGGCGTAGCCGTCTTGAACTGGTGCGGCCAGCGCGTGATTCATCAGCAGGGGTCCTGGCGTGTCAAGACGGCTAGTGGCGGATTATAGGACACGGGCTCCAGTCAAGCTCATCAGACTTAATCCAATACACACTGTCTTGTTGCAGCTCAGGTGGGCCGAATCTGTATCGTTTCAAAACGTCGCATGGTAAATTCGGCGTCGGGGGCACTGACAGAAAATGTCGACCATGTCGTCTATCGCTACGAAACGCCGGCGGCGCGTACTCGTGATCGACGACGAACCAGCGATGACGGAGTGGCTTCGCATCGTCATCGAGGCCGAAGGCTATGAGGTGCGGTCGGCGCTGATTGGCGCCCGCGGCGAGGAGATTTTCCGCCAGTGGCGCCCCGACGTGGTGCTGACCGACCTCGAGCTGCCTGACACGGATGGGATAGCGCTCCTCCGGCGGCTGAAAGAGGCCGACGAGGCGCCGCAGGTCATCGTGGTCGGTGCCCAGGGCGGCGTGGCGCGCGCCGTGGAGGCCGGTCAGGCGGGAGCGTTCTATTTTCTCGAAAAGCCCGTGGACCAGGCCGGACTCGTCCACATCCTCGACAAGGCCGTGGAGCTCACCCGCGAGCGGGCCGAGCACCTGCGACTCAAGGAACAGGTTCGCGGACGGTACAGCTTCGGGAACGTGGTGGGGCAGAGCAAGAAGATGAAGGACCTCTTCGAGCTCATCGAGAGTGTGGCGGCGAGCGACGCGAACATTTTGATTCAGGGCGAGAACGGTACCGGCAAAGAGCTGATTGCCAACGCCATCCACCACAACTCCAACCGTGTGCGCGGGCCGTTCATCAAGATCAACTGCGCGGCCATTCCCACCGAGCTCATCGAGAGCGAGCTGTTCGGGTACCGCAAAGGCGCGTTCACGGGCGCCACCAGCGACAAGGTGGGGCTCTTCGAGATGGCCGAGGGCGGGTCGCTGCTCCTCGACGAGATTGGCGAGATGCCGCCCTACCTGCAGACGAAGCTCCTTCGTGTGCTGCAGGAGCGCGAGTACCGCCCGATCGGCAGCGATCGGCTGATCCGGGTGGACTTCCGCCTGATCTGCGACACGAACATCGAGCTCGAGAACGCGCTGCGCGACGGCCGCCTGCGCGAGGACCTCTACTTCCGCATCAACACGATCACGCTGAAGGTGCCGCCGCTGCGCGAGCGCGCGGAAGACGTGCCGCTGCTCTGCAACCATTTCCTCGCCAAGTTCAACGAGCGCTACGGCCGCAGCGTGCGGGCGATCTCGCCGGCGGCCTACCATCTGCTGATCCGCAACCGCTGGTCCGGCAACGTGCGCGAGCTCGAGAACGCCATCGAGCGCGCGGTGCTCGTGTGCAAGACCGGCGACATCCAGCCGGGGGATCTGCCCGAGTCGATCCGGGACGAAGTGCCGTCGGTGGAGGAGTTCACGATCCCGCCGCAGCGCACGCTGGCCGAGATCGAGAAGGTGGCCATCGTCCAGACGCTGATGCGCACCAACTGGAACAAGCAGGAGGCCGCGCAGATTCTCGGGCTGTACCGCCCGACGCTGTACAGCAAGATGAAGAAGCACCAGATTCTCGACCAGCGCGCCAAGCCCCGCACGGTGCCGCCGGCGGCGCGCCCAGCGGCCCCCCGGACCGGACAGCACGGAAGGCGTGCCGGCTCGTGATGTGGCCCGCCGCGGGGGCCTCCGCTTCGGTGCTCGTCGCCGGGCGCTGAGGCGGAGTCGCCTCGCGCTGAAGGTGCTCCGCGAGGTTCGAGTGTCCGCGGCCGCCGCCGGCGGCGCGCTCCGCGAACTGCTCTTCAGCAACGACCTCACCCACGCGGCGGCCATCGCCTACTACGCGCTGCTGTCGCTGTTTCCCTTTCTGCTGCTGGTCGTGTCGCTCTTCGGCAGCCTCGCCGCCGACGACGCCGACCGTGCCGAGGTGCTGTCGTTCCTGTTCCGCTACTTCCCGACGCGCTTCGACTTTCTCGTGCAGCAGCTCGACGCGTTCCGCCAGCACCCGGTGGGGTTGAGCGTCACCGGCGCGCTGGGGTTGGTGTGGGGCTCGCTCGGCGTGTTCGGTGCGCTGACGAGCGCCATCAACGAAGCCTGGGGCGTGAGCAAGCCGCGCGGGTTCTGGAAGCATCGCCTGGCGTCGTTCCTGCTGTTCCTCGCCGCCACCGGCGCCATGATTGCCGGGCTGCTGCTGGTGAGCGCCAGCCACATCGTGTCGTCGAGCATCTTCGGCTACACGTTCACCGACGTCTGGTGGATCGCCTTCATCCGATCGCTGGCCCTGCAGTACCTCGCCACCATCCTCTTCGTCCTCGCCGTCGGCCTCCTCTACTACCTGGTGCCGAACGAGCGCGCCCGCTTTCGCGACGTCTGGGTGGGCGCCGTCTTCACCGGCGTGCTGTGGCGCGGGGCTTTCGAACTGTTCTCGTGGATGACGAGCCGCAACGCGCAGATCCAGATCGTGAACGGCTCGATTGCGGTGGTGGTCCTCTTCCTGATGTGGGTCTACGTGTCGTCGGTGATTCTGATGTACGGTGTGGAATTCACCGCCGCCCACTATCGCGCCCGGCGTCATCCGCCCGCGCCCGTCGCCAGCGCCTGACCGCGGCGCCCTGAGGCTCACGTTGCCGAACCGCCTCGCGTCCGAACACAGCCCCTACCTGCTGCAGCACCAGGACAACCCCGTGGACTGGTATCCCTGGGGCGAGGCGGCCTTCGCGCGCGCGCGTGCCGAGGACAAGCCCATCTTCCTGTCGGTGGGCTACTCGACGTGCCACTGGTGCCACGTGATGGCGCACGAGAGCTTCGAGAACGCCGAAGTGGCCCAGGTGCTGAACGCCGGCTTCGTGTCGATCAAGGTGGACCGCGAGGAGCGGCCGGACGTGGATCGCGTCTACATGACCTTCGTGCAGGCCACGACCGGCTCCGGCGGCTGGCCGATGAGCGTGTGGCTGACGCCCGGGCTCGAGCCGTTCTACGGCGGCACCTACTTCCCGCCCACCAGCCGCTGGGGGCGGCCCGGCTTCGTGGACATCCTCGCGGAGTTGATCCGTGCGTGGCGGGACGACCGCGCCCGCATCGAGGTGTCCGCGTCGTCGATCCTGGACCGCTTGCGCTCCTTCGGACAGTCCGAGGCGGGCGGCAGCGCCCCCGGGACTATTCCTGAACCGGCGGCGCTCGATCGTGCCGTGGCGGAGTTCGAGGCCGCCTTCGACCGGCGCCGCGGCGGCTTCGGCAATGCGCCGAAGTTCCCACGGCCCTCCGAGCTGCTGTTCCTGCTGCGCGAGCATGCCCGGACAGGGGCCCAGCCGCCGCTCGCGATGACCCTGCACACGCTCGGCGCCATGGCGATGGGCGGCATGCGCGACCACATAGGCGGCGGGTTTCACCGCTACAGCGTGGACGGCGACTGGCGGGTGCCGCACTTCGAGAAGATGCTCTACGACCAGGCGCAGCTCGTGCTGGCCTACCTCGAGGCCGCGCAGGCGACGGGCGACCGGTCGTACGCCGACATCGCCGTGGACACGCTGCGCTACGTGCAGCGCGACCTCAGCCATCCGGATGGCGCCTTCTACTCGGCCGAAGACGCCGACAGCGTGCCGCCCGACGACGCTGGATCGCCGCACCCGCACAAGAAGGAAGGGGCCTTCTACGTGTGGCCGGAGAGCGAGCTTCGCGCACATCTCGGGGAGGACGCCGAGGTGTTCTGCCAGCGCTTCGGCGTGCGGCCGGACGGCAACGCGCCGTTCGATCCGCAGGAGGAGTTCACGGGCAAGAACCTGCTCTACACGGCGAAGGGGCTCGAGGACATTGCCGAGTCCACCGGGCAGTCCGTCGGCGAGGTGGAGGCGGCGCTCGCTCGCAGCCGTGGCCGCCTGCTCGACCTGCGGGCCACACGCCCACGGCCGCATCTCGACGACAAGGTGCTCACCGCCTGGAACGGCTTGATGATTGCGGCCTTTGCCCGCGCCGGGCGTGTCGTGGATGGTGGTTTCACCGCCGACGCGGTGCGCGCCGCGCGGTTCATCGAGCGTCACCTGTGGACCCCTGCCACCGGGACGCTGCTGCGCCGCTACCGCAACGGCGATGCGGGCGTGGACGGCTATGCCGAGGACTATGCCTGCCTGGCCTTTGGTCTTCTGGAGCTCTTTCAAGCGACGGGGGAGCCGCACTGGCTCGAATGGGCGTTGACCCTTCAGGCCCGCATGGACGAGCTTTTCTGGGACCCGGTCGACGGTGGGTGGTTCAGCACGACGGGCGGCGATCCCTCGGTGCTCCTGCGGCTCAAGGAAACCTATGACGGCGCCGAGCCGGCGGCGAGCTCGGTGGCCGTGCTCAACCTGCTGGCGCTGTCGCACCTCACTGGAGACACTGCGGGCATGAAGGGCAGCGTCGAGCGCATCGAGCGCACCCTGACGCTCTTCCGCGCGCACCTCGGCAGGGCGGTGCCGCTGATGCTGTCGGCCCTCTCCACCTATCACGGCGGCGTGCCGCAGATCGTGGTGGCCGGAGACGCCGAGGCGGCGGACACCCGTGCGCTCTTCGACGCGCTGCGGGTGTCGTATCGCCCCACGGCGGTCGTGGTGCCGGCCTTCACGCAGCACCGGGAGGCGCTCGAACGTGTGCTACCGTGGGTGAGCGGGATGGCCGCACGCGGTGGGCGCGCCACCGCTTATGTGTGCCGCGACTTCACGTGCCAGGCGCCGGTGCACACACCCGAGACGCTCGTCGCAGCTCTATGACCTTCTCCGTTGACATCTGGCTGCGTGGCGACGCCCACGCCACCACCGTGCCGCTGCCCCCCGTGCCCCACCACCCCGGCGCTTGGACCGAGGCCGACGTGGCCGCGGTGCTCACGGCCATGCTGCGCGCCATGGACCGCGCGAGCAATCCCGGCAGCGACCCCGACCGGCCGGTGGCTCTGCGCGGATTCAGCTGGATCGTGAACCCCTTCGAGGCTGGCGGCGTGGTCATTGCCCTCGAGATGTCGCTCGGCGCGGCCGTGGCCGGCCCGTTCGACATCGCCGAGAGTCAATTGACCAAGATGATTCAGAAGGTCGTGGACTCCGCTCGCATGCCGCCGGGGCCGGCGACCGTCCACTGAAGGGGAGGCGGGTCTGAAGACCCGCAACTACGTACCTAAGGCCTAAGGTCCAAGGCCGGAGAGCGTCAGTGGAAGTGGCCCCGGTTGGTGTTGTTGACCACCAACCGGGAACCGGCCAGGAGATTTGCCGAGCACCAGCACGCGATCACTGGTATGAGGGTGTCGCGAAGAAAGGCAACGGGCGCCTGACTCGTCGACCTGGCCAACTTACTGATCCAGCATACCCCACCAGGACCCCTTCCGAACGTGCCTAGAACCTGTGTGTATACAACACTTTAGAGGCGAACTTGCGGTCGATTGATACGAATCGGCGGGCCACGGCGTCGTCGAGCCAGTTGTGCGAGTAGACCAGGTAGAGGTCGTTTCCGGGCCGCATGATCCACCGGTAGCGCGACTGCCATCCCATGACGCGGCTCACCGTGTCGTACTGGATGTTGTTGACCACCGCCATGAAGGGTGAGAACTGCGAGTCGGCGATCACGCGGAAGACGTTCGACGTGAAGCGCCCCTCGGCAAGGTCGACCGCGTTCCACTCGCCGTTGAGGCTGATGATGTAGCCAGGACGGGCCCGGATGGTGAGCCCCGCCACGGTCTGCCGGCGCGTCCCCGAGTAGAAGTCGCCGGTCTCGAAGCGCCCGTTGAGGGCGAGCACGCGGCGGTTGGCGGTCTGGCCGGCCACCGCGATGCGGCTGTAGGTGTAGACGCCTCCCATGGGCAGCGTGATGCCGGGCGTGATCGGAAACGGGGCGTCGAGCCGCTCGTGGTTGTACGAGGCCTCCACCATCAGCTGGTCCTGCGACTGGAGCTGGAGGTTCATCAGCGTCATGCCGACGTTACGCTCGAGCAGGTTGTTGTGGAGGTCCGTGAAGATCTCGAGCCCCGCGTTCATCTGGACGCGGCGGACGAGGCGGGTGTTCGGCCGCGGGCCCCAGCCGGCGAACTGGTTGAACCGGCGATAGTCGCGGCGCGTGACGAAGCCCACCGACGGGTCGAAGTTGCGCTGCACCTCGCGCGCGTTGACG
>DASRPM010000291.1:0-2010 GCA_035646375.1 Vicinamibacterales bacterium | reverse complement strand
GTCGCGTCCCTGGATCATCAGGCGGTTGTAGGCGCAGTTCCACGTCTCGGAGGCGGGGTCCTTCGCGAACGAGATGGCGGCGGTGATGTACGGCCCGGCGTCCCCCTCGTGATGCACGATCTGCGGCAGGGCGTAGAGGTCGACGGCGGTCCCGCGCTCCACGATCTCCTTCACGGGGCCGGTGGCCACGACGCGCGGAGCCACCGGACGCTCCATGGCCCGGAGATAGGTCTGGAGCATCGCCTCCGGCGCGCAGCCGATCGCCTGCGCAAGGCGCGAGCGGCTCGCGTGGACGTTGGTGAGCACGGGCAGGCTCGTGCCGTTGACCTTCTCGAACAGCAGCACCGGCCGCTGCTTCCGCTCCTTCTCGAGCTTCACGACGAGGGCGGTCAGCTCGTAGGCCGGATCCACCGGCCGCGTCACCACCTGCACGTCGGTGGGCCGCTTCCGCTTCACCTGCTCCAGGAACGAGGGCAGGTCCTGTGCCATCACCGCTCCTCCACCAGGCGCGTGGCCGCCTTCGCGGCGTTCCGTGCGAACCACCAGCCGAGGAAGGTGATGAGGAGGGCGAGCGCGATCGCTGCCGCCTTGCCCCAGGCCGGCGTCTCGGGCCCGAGCCAGGGGACGAGCCCCTTGTCGTGAAGCGCCATCTCCATGGCCACGTAGCCGAGGATGCCGCCGCCCACCCAGATGATCCAGCCAAAGCGGTTCATCAGGCGTGCGAGCAGGCCGCTGCCCCAGATGACGATCGGGATCGACAGGCCGATGCCGAAGATGACCAGCGTCATGTCGCCATGCGCGGCGGCGGCCACCGCGAGGACGTTGTCGAGGCTCATGACGGCGTCGGCCACGATGATGATCCAGATCGCCTCCATGAGCGAGGTCCCTTGCTTCACGTGGCCCTCGGCCTCGCCACCCTGCTGCCGGACGAGCTTGATGGCGATCCAGACCAGCAGCGCGCCGCCGACAACTTGCAGGAAGGGGACCCGCAGCAGGAAGGTCGCGATGAAGATGAAGAACAGGCGGAGGCCCACGGCGCCCGCCGTACCCCAGAGCCGCCCGTGCAGCTGCTGGCGCGGCGGCAGGTTGCGCACCGCGAGCGCGATGACGAGCGCGTTGTCACCGGCCAGCGTGAGGTCGATGATGATGATGCTCACCAGGCGCGCGAAGAACTCGGCTGTGAAGAAGTCGCTCATGGTCGGATCGGCCCTCGCTTCACTTCAGTCCGTAGAGGCGCCGCGCATTGTCGGCGAGGATCTTGCGCTTCTGCGCGTCGCTCAGGTCGCCGCGCTCGCGGATCTCGGCGATCGACTGCGGGAACGAGTGATCCCAGTGGGGGAAGTCGGAGGCGTACACGATCTGGTTCTCGCCGACGAGCTTCACGGCCGGCCCCAGCAGCCACTCATCAGCCTCGCACGAGAAGTAGATCTTCCCCGAGCGGACGTAGTCGCTCGGCTTCTTCTTCAGCACGGGCGCCTCCGAGGCGCGCTTGGCGTACTCGTCGTCCATGCGCTCCATCCAGTACGGGGCCCAGCCGCACCCGGCCTCGAGGAACGCGATGCGCAGGTCCGGGAAGCGCTCGGGGATGCCCTCGAAGATCACCGACGTGAGCTGCCGCATCTGGCCGAACGCGTGTGAGCAGGTGTGGGCCTGGATGAACTGCGGGAACAGCTCGACACCGGCGCCACCGAGGGACGAGCCGGAGGCGTGGATGCCCACCATCACGTCGAGGCGCTGCGCCGTCTCGTAGATCGGCGTGAAGCGCGTGTCGCCGAGCAGGTGGCTGCCGTCGGCGGCCAGCATGGCGCCCGCGAGCCCCAGCTCGCGCACCGCCCGCTCGAGCTCGACGGCGGCGGCGTCGGGATCCTGGATCGGCAACAGCGCCACCGCCTTGAGCCGCGAGGTCTTCGACGTGAACTCCTCGTGCAGGAACGTGTTGTAGGCGCGGCAGATCGCCACCGCCCACTGCCGATCCTTGAGGAACGACAGGAAGAGGCCGAGGGTCGGATA
>DASRPM010000290.1:0-11745 GCA_035646375.1 Vicinamibacterales bacterium | reverse complement strand
CTCGCCGCCGTCCACACCGCCACCGCGAGCAGCATGCCCTTGCGCAGCCCGATGTAGTCGATCACCGTGCCCCACACCGGGTTGCCGAGCGTGTAGGTGAGGAAGAAGAACGACGTGGCGGCGGCGAAGTCCTGGTTGGTGAGCCCGGTGTCCTGGATGATCGTGGGCGCCAGGATGTTGAGCACCTGGCGATCCACGAACGACAGCCACGAGCAGAGGGCCATGCCGAAGCACGGCACCCACACCTGCCAGCCGACCGCAGGTACGTCTGTGGTTACCGTTGCGCTCATGGTCTTGGAATCCGACATCTTTACTCCTGGAAGTGTTCTTCCGTAAGCCTTAAGTCCTAAGCCGCGCCCGACGGCGTCAGCCGTCGAGCGCTTGGCCGCTGCGATCGGGGAGGGTGAACACCAGCGCCGCGGCGAGCAGGAAGAACGCCGACGTGATGCTGAGCGCGAGGCCGATGCCGACGCCCGGCTGCGTGGCGATCACGCCGATGGTGAACGGGGCGACGGCGCCCGCCATCCGGCCGATGTTGTAGGTCGTGCCCTGTCCGGTGGCCCGCACCGCCGCCGGAAAGAGCTCGGCCACGAAGCCGCCGAACATGCTGAAGTAGCCGTAGCCGAAGTAGCCGATGAGGGGGCCGAGCGCGAGCAGCACCATCGGGCTCCGCGCCATCTGCCCGTAGATGGGGACGAGCACGGCGGCCGCGACGGTGTAGAGGACGAAGGCCTGCCGGCGACCGATGCGATCGGCGATGAAGCCGAACGTCAGGTAGCCGGCGTAGGCGCCCAGCTGCACCGGGATGATCCACGGCAGCGAGCCGACGATGCCCATGCCGGCGCCGCCCTGCTCGATGGGCCGTGCCAGGAACGTGGGCAGCCAGAAGAACAGCCCCCAGTTGGCGAACTGCACCGCCGAACCGAGCGCGATGATGAGGAGCGAGCGCCCGAGCAGACCGGGGCCGAAGATGACGGCGTAGGGATTGCGATCCGTCTTCGGCCTCGCGGTCCAGGTGTCGGGCTCCTTGACGTATCGCCGGATCCACAACGTCAGGAAGGCGGGGGCGACGCCCAGCACGAACAGCCACCGCCAGGCGTCGGGGCCGAGCGACGGCGCGCCGAGAATAATCGCCGCCGAGATCGACGCCAGCATGTAGCCGAGCGCCCATCCCGACTGCATGATGCTGATCGCCTTGTTGCGCAGGTGGGCCGGCCACGTTTCGCTCACGAGCACGGCCCCCGACGCCCACTCGCCGCCCATGCCGATGCCGAGCACCGCGCGCCAGAAGAGCAGCTGCAACACCGTCTGCGACGTCGCCGCGCCGAGCGACGCCGCGGAAAAAATCAGAATCGTCGCCATCAAGGCACGCGTCCGGCCGAACCGGTCGGCGACGTAGCCGAAGATCGTCCCGCCGACGCCGGACATCACGAGCGTGACGGTACCCAGCATGCCGGCCGTGTCGTCGCCGAACTGGAAGTATGTGCGCAGCTGGCCGACGGCCATGGTGTAGAGCATGAAATCCATGGCGTCGAGCATCCAGCCCAACTTCGCGGCCAGCAGCACGCGCCACTGCTCGCGCGTGACGGTGCGATACCACGGGCCCGCGAGCGAGGATGTGTTCGCGACCGCGGCGCTCGCGGAGCTAGGCGTCATCAATGCCCTTAGTCATGCGCGCGGAGCGTACTCATGCGGCAACGGCGCGGTCAAGCCGGGATACAATACGGGGCTTCACCGAACAGCATCCGGGGCAGGCCCCGGGAAGGAGACGAGATGGCCGTTGACGTGGGCGCCAAGGCGCCGGATTTCACCCTCATGAACGAGAATCGCGAGCCGGTCACGCTCAGCGAGGAGTTGAAAAAGGGGCCGGTGGTCCTCGCGTTCATGCCGGCCGCGTTCAGCGGAACCTGCACCGCCGAGATGTGCACGTTCCGTGACAAGGCGTCCGACATTCTGGGGGCGGCGAACGTATTGGGCATCACCGTCGACACCTTCTTCGCGCTGGGCGCGTGGAAGAAGGCCGAGAAACTGAACGAGACGCTGCTCAGCGACTTCAACAAGGACGTCACCCGCAGCTACGGCGTGCTGAACCCCGACATGATCGGCATGAAGGACATCGCCAAGCGCGCGACGTTCGTCATCGACCGGAGCGGCGTCATCCGCCACAAGGAAGTGCTCGAGGACGCGCGCAACGAGCCCGATTATGGCAAGGTGAAGGCGGCGCTGGCCGGTCTGTAGCGCAGGCGGGTTCTTCGTCGGATCGCAGGGTTCATGGCCGACAGCCTCGTCGCCACGGCGGAGCGCACGCTTCCTCACAATCTGGAGGCCGAGCGCAGTGTGCTCGGCGCGATCCTCGTCCAGAACGACGCGTTCAACCTGGCGGCGCAGGTCATCGACAGCCGCGACTTCTACCGCGACGCCCACCGCCGCATCTTCGACCGCATGGCCGCGCTCAGCGAGCGCAACCATGCGATCGATTTCGTCACGCTCAAAGAGGAGCTCGGGCGCGCCGGCGAGCTCGACGAAGTGGGCGGGCCGGCCTACGTGGCGTCGCTCGCCGACGGCGTGCCCCGCGCGACCAACGTCGAGTACTACGCGAAGATCGTCAAGGAGAAGGCCACCCTCCGCAATCTGATCTACGCCGCCAACAAGATCGTCGCGGACGCCTACGGGGCGGAGCAGGAATCAGACCTCATCCTCGACGACGCCGAGAGCGCCATCTTCGCCGTGGCCGACGACCGGCTGAAGGCCGGCTTCGTCGAGATGCGCGATCTCGTCAAGGAGAACTTCCCGAAGATCGAGCTGCTCTTCGAGCAGAAGCGCCTCATCACGGGCGTTCCGACCGGCTTTGCCGACCTCGACGGCATGACGCGCGGCCTGCAGGCGGGCGACCTCGTGATCGTCGCCGCGCGCCCGTCGATGGGCAAGACGAGCCTCGTGCTCAACATCGCGCAGTACGTGGCGGCGCAGCCTGAGTTGACCGTGGGCTTCTTCAGCCTGGAAATGTCGAAGGAGTCGCTGTTCCTCCGCATGCTCACGTCGGAGGCGCACATCGACAGCCACCGGCTGATGAGCGGCGCGATCGGGCAGAAGGACTACGGCCGCATCGCCCACGCGCTCGAAACGCTGAGCAACATGCGGCTGCACATCGACGACACCGCCGGCATCGGCGTGATGGAGATGCGCGCCAAAGCGCGTCGGCTGAAGTCCGAGCACGGCCTGCACCTGCTCATCGTGGACTACGTCCAGCTGATGACCGGCCGCGGGCGCTTCGAGAACCGCACGCTGGAGCTGGCGTCGATCTCGCGGTCGATCAAGGGGCTCGCGAAGGAGCTCAACGTCCCGATCGTCCTGCTGTCGCAGTTGAGCCGCGCCCCCGAGGCGCGCTCGGACCACCGCCCGCAGCTGTCGGATCTTCGTGAATCAGGTGCCTTGGAGCAGGACGCAGACCTCGTCGTGCTGATCTACCGCGACGACGTCTACAACAAGGACCCCAACAACCCCGAGGCGGGCACGGCGGAGTTGATCCTGGCCAAGCAGCGCAACGGTCCCACCGGCGTCGTGAAGCTGGCGTTCCTCAGAGAGCAGACGCGATTCGCCAACCTCGCGCCCGGAGCCGCCGGGTAGGCGCCGCAGACGCGATGGTCCGCAGCACCGTGGCGCACGTCGATCTGGCGGCGCTGCAGCACAACTTCACGGCGATACAGACCTTCCTGCGGCAGCAGGACGCCGCGCGCACGCCGCCTGACGTGATCGCGGTGGTGAAAGCCAACGCCTACGGACACGGGGCCGACCGCGTGGCGCTGGCGCTCGAGCAGGCGGGCGCCGCCATGCTGGCGTGCGCCGACATCGAAGAAGGTGTCGTGCTGCGGCGCGCCGGCGTGCGGGTGCCGATTCTCGTCTTCGGCGCGCTCAGCGTCAGCGATCTCGACGGCATCTTCGAGTTCGGGCTGACGCCGACGATCTCGAGTCCGTCGGCGGCCAAGGCGGTGCAGGCCGCGGCCTCGAAGCGCGCGGTGACGATCGGCTATCACTTGAAGATCGACACCGGGATGAACCGGCTCGGCTTCCGCCACGACAACGTGGGCCGCACGCTGCCGCCGGTCATCGCGAGCCCCAACCTGCGCCTCGACGCGGTGTTCACCCACTTTGCTTCGGCCGACCTTCCCGAGAGCACCCTGCTCGAGACGCAGCGCGAGCGCTTCGAGGGCGCGACCGGCGTCGTGGGGACGCTGGCACAGGGCGCCGTGCGGCGTCACGCGTGCAACAGCGCGGCGCTCCTGCGCGATTCGCGCGTGTGGTACGACGCCGTGCGTCCGGGGCTGCTGCTCTACGGCATCGTGCCGCCGCCGCTCGCCACCAACATTCCGCTGCGCCCGGTGATGTCGCTCACGAGCCGCGTGACGGCGGTGAAGGGGCTGCGGCCCGGCGAGGGCGTGGGCTACGGCTGGCGCTTCGAGGCCGAGACGCCGCGCTCGATCGCGGTCGTGCCGGCCGGCTACGCCGACGGCCTCGACACGCGCCTGGGCGGTCGCGGGTCGGTGCTGATTCGCGGCCATCGCGTGCCCGTCGTGGGCGCCGTGTCGATGGACATGATCACGGTGGACGTCACCGGCCTCGACGACGTGGTGCCGGGCGACGAGGTGGTGATCCTGGGCGAGCAGGGCGGCGAGTCGTGGCAGAGGATCGACGCGCGCGAGATGGCGGCGTCGATCGGCACGATTCCATGGGAGATCGTCTGCCGGCTGGGGACGCGAGTGGAGCGGCAGTACACTGACGACGAGGCGGGTCTGAAGACCCGCAGCCACGCACGATGAAACCGCCCAAAGTCGTATTCGTGTGCCAGGAGTGCGGCGCGCAGGCTCCGAAGTGGATGGGCCGATGCGCCGACTGCGGCGCGTGGAATTCGCTGGTCGAGGAGCGCGCCGCGGAACCGGGCGCCCAGGCTGCGGGACACCGCTACGCGCAGCTCGGCGCCGCGAGCTCGGCAAAGCTCTACAGCGAAGTCGAGGCGGCGCAGGCCGAGCGGCTCTCGAGCGGCATCGAGGAGTTCGATCGCGTGCTCGGCGGCGGCATCGTTCCCGGTTCGCTGGTCCTGCTCGGCGGCGAGCCCGGCATCGGCAAGTCCACGCTGCTGCTCCAGGCGGCCGCCCACTTCGCGCGCGACGTCGGCCCCGTGCTCTACGCGTCGGGCGAGGAATCCGAACATCAGGTGAAGAGCCGCGGCGACCGTCTCGGCGTGGGGCAGGCGCCCCTCTATCTGCTGTCCGAAACATGCATCGAGCGGATCCTGGAGGAAATCGCGCGCCTCAAGCCGTCGCTCGTCATCGTGGACTCGGTGCAGACGGTGTGGTCGGCCAAGTTCCAGTCGGCGCCGGGCAGCGTCGGGCAGGTCCGGGAAGCGGCGACACAGTTCCTCTTCGCCGCCAAGGGCCAGAACGTGCCAACCATCCTGGTGGGCCACGTCACGAAAGATGGAAGCCTGGCGGGTCCGAAAGTACTTGAGCATGTCGTCGACACCGTGCTGTCATTCGAAGGGGAGCGCCATCACTCGCACCGCATCGTCCGGGCGGTGAAAAACCGCTTCGGCGCCGTGAGCGAGCTTGGTGTCTTCGAGATGACGGGGACCGGACTCAAGCCCGTGCCGAACCCGTCGAAGTTATTTCTATCGGAGCGAGCCACGGGGATTCCGGGGTCGGCCGTGTTGTGCTGCGTCGAGGGCTCGCGTCCGCTCCTCGTGGAGGTGCAGGCGCTTGTCAGCACCAGCACCTATGGGAACGCCAGGCGCATGGCCGTGGGCATCGACCAGAGCCGGCTGTCGCTGCTGCTGGCCGTGCTCGAGAAACGCGCCGGGCTGAGCCTGGCGGGCGACGACGTTTACGTGAACATCGCCGGCGGCATGAGCATCGAGGAGCCGGCGGCGGACTTGAGTGTGGTGGCGGCCGTGGCGTCGAGCATGCGGAACCGCGGCGTGCCGCCCTCCACCGCGATGTTCGGCGAGGTGGGGTTGAGTGGCGAAGTGCGGGGCATCCCGCAGGCGCCGTTGCGGATTCGCGAGGCGATGCAGCTCGGATTCACCCGCATCGTGATGCCGGCCGCCAACGTGGACCCGGCCGACACGACGGTAGGCGATTGTGAGCTGGTCGGCGTGCGAACGGTGGCCGAAGCGCTGGATTGTTTATGACGAAGGCAAGTGAGTCAGCCAGTAAGGGCGGTGTCGAGAATCGCCTCGACCCCCGCATCCCGGGGCCGTTCGAAGGCCGCCGCATCGATCTACTGAGCACGCCGATCCGTATCCACGACTTGAGCCGCAGCGGCTGCCTGATTCAGTGGTACCACGACCAGACACCGGGGCGCCGCTTCACGCTCGAAGTGGAGCTGCCCGAGGTGGGATGGCTGCGGTTCGAGGCCGAGCCGGTCTACAACCGCTCCGACTACGGGTTCGCGGTGAAGTTCGTGGACGTCCCTCCGGACACGGCCGAAAAGCTCGACAAGGCCATCGACCTCCTGCTCGCCCGCGGACCGAGCGCGCTCTGATCCCCGCGCCAGGCGAGCCGATGTCCCGCTTCAGCGTGGCCGCCGACGTTGGCGCCGTGTGCCGTCCGGCCGTGGCGTGGCTCGAAGGAGCGCACGTGCTGGAGCGCGAGCCCCGTCTCACCGCGCAGCTCGCCGAGGCCGAGTCGCAGGTGCGGCAGCAGCCGCCCGCCGAGGTGGCGGCCGTGCGCACGATGTACAAGCGCGTCGGGCTCGATCCCACCAAGACGCGGCCGTCGTCGGAAGCGCTGCTGCGCCGCGTGCGCAAGGGCGACCCGCTCCCTCGCATCAACTCGCTGGTGGACGTTTGCAACTGGTGCTCGCTCGAGTTCCAGCTGCCGTACGGCCTCTACGACGCCGCGCACGTCGAGGGTGCCATCGAGCTGCGTCTCGGCCGCGAGGGCGAATCGTATCCGGGCATCCGCAAGGACGACGTGCACGTGGGCGGGCGCCTCACGCTGGCCGACGCGCGCGGCCCCTTCGGCAATCCCACATCCGATTCCGCGCGCACGATGGTCACGACGGCGACGGTGAGCGCCATTGTCGTGGTGTTCGCGCCGGTGGTGATGGAAAGCGGGCGCCTGGCACGCGTGCTCGACGTGACGGTGGCGAGGATGAGCGAGTTCACCGGCTGCCGCGAGACGGCCCGGTACGTAGGGGCCGCCTTTTAAGGCGGCCCGACCTTTACGCGCGCAGCGCCCACGAGATGGTCAGGAAGAACAGCCATCCGATGAGCACCACCGCAAACGCGCGGAACGTGCTCTTGTAGTCGAGCGCCTGGCGTACCGCCAGCACCGTGGCGGCGAGCAGCCAGAAGTCCACGGCCACCCGGATCCCGTAGCCGACGAACGGCAGCGCCGCGAAGAGCGCGAAGAAGCTCGGCGCGTACGAGTAGCCGATCACGCGCAGCAGCTCGCCCATGTCAGTGCGGGTGTCGCGTTCGGGCATCAACCGCGCGCCCAGCACGTAGGTGACGCCGGCCCACATCACCCAGCCGACCACGGCGCCGATCGTTTCGCGGATCATGCCGACGGCACCGCCCGACAGGCCGCCGCCGAAGCCGGCGGCGATGCTGGCGAGCACGACCACGGCAAAGGCCTGCGCGTTCGCGTGCGTGTCGGTTTCGATGTCTTCGAAGACGTTCGGGCGCAGGGCCAGCACACCCGTCACCCGCTCGGTCACCGTCATGCGCTCAAATGATGGCACAGACGCTCGCGCAGGCCGGCGAACGATGTCGGCTACAATCGCGTTTTCGTGTACGTATCAGCCATCATCGCCGCCGGCGGACGGGGAGAGCGCTTCGGCGCCGGACGTCCGAAGCAGCTGCTCACGCTCGGCGGCGTGCCGATCCTGCAGCGCAGCGTCGAGGCCCTGCTCAGTCACCCGCGCATTCGCGACATGGTGGTGGCGTTGCCGCGGGAGCTCGCCGAGGCGCCGCCGGAGTACTTGCGCCGGCGCGACAAGCCGATCGTCATCGTCGAGGGTGGGGCACGCCGGCAGGACTCGGTGGCCCGCGCGTTCGCGCGCGTGCCCGGCGACGCCGAGGTGGTGGTGATCCACGACGCGGCGCGCCCGCTGGTGAGCGCCGACCTCATCGAGCGCACGGTGGTGGCGGCGGCGGAAGACGGCGCGGCCGTCGCCGCGGTGCGGGCCACCGACACGGTGAAGCGCGGCGACGCCGGCGGTCGCGTCGTCGAGACGCTGCCGCGTGAGCACGTGTATCTGGCCCAGACGCCGCAGGCGTTTCGCGTCGGCGTGCTGCGTGATGCGCTGGCCATTGCCGCCGATGCCACCGACGAGGCCACGCTCGCCGAGCGCGCCGGCCATCGCGTGCGTCTCGTCGAGGGCGACGCGGCCAACGTGAAGATCACCACGCCGGAGGATCTCCGCGCGGCCGAGCGGACCGTCGCCGCCGGCGCTCCCGCCATCCGGATCGGCCAGGGCTACGATCTGCATCGGCTCGTGGAGGGCCGTCCGCTGATCCTCGGCGGCGTGGCGATCCCCTTCGACCTCGGGCTCATGGGCCACTCCGACGCCGACATCGTCTGTCACGCCGTCACCGACGCGGTGCTTGGCGCCGCCGGTCTCGGCGACATCGGACGTCACTTCCCCGACACCGACCCGCGCTGGAAGGGCGCCGACAGCGTGGCGCTGCTCGCCGCGGCGTGCGGGCTGGTACGCCAGGCCGGCTACGGCGTGGTGAACGTGGACGTAACGGTGATTGCCGAGCGGCCGAAGCTGGCGCCGCACGCGGAGGCGATGCGCCGCAACCTTGCCGGCGCGCTCGGGTGCGCGGTGGAGCAGGTGAGCGTGAAGGCCAAGACGAACGAAGGCGTCGAGTCGATGGGCGCCGGCACTTCGATGGCGGCGCACGCCGTCGCCTTGATCGCGCGGGGCGCGTGACGGCCGTGCCCATGCGCCTGCGTTTCGCGCCGAGCCCCACCGGCCAGCTCCACGTGGGCAACGCCCGCACCGCGCTTTTCAACTGGCTCTTCGCGCGCGGCGCCGGCGGCACGTTCGTGCTGCGCATCGAGGACACCGATCTCGAGCGCTCGTCGCGCCAGTCCGAGGCGGCCATCCTCGAAGACCTGCGGTGGATGGGGCTGGAGTGGACCGAGGGCGTCGAGGCCGGCGGCGACGCCGGGCCGTACCGGCAGACGGAACGGTTCCACATCTACCGCGCGCACACCGTGGAACTGCTGTCGCGCGGCCAGGCATACCGCTGCTTCTGCACCGCCGAGCAGCTCGAAGCCGATCGCCAGCAGGCGCTCGCGGCCAGCCAGCCACCGCAGTATGTGGGCCGGTGCCGTGACATCCCGGTGGACACCGCGCGCCGGCGGGTCGAGAACGGCGAGAAGGCCGTCATCCGTTTCCGCGTTCCCGCGGACCGCGAGATTGTCTTCCAGGACGTCGTGCGCGGAGAGGTGCGCTTCCACACCAGCGTCATCGGCGATCCGGTCCTGGTGCGCTCGGACGGCGTACCCGCCTACAACTTCGCCGTGGTGGTGGACGACGCGCTGATGGGCATCACGCATGTGATCCGCGGCGAGGACCACATCTCGAATACGCCGCGGCAGATCCTGCTCTACGAGTCGTTTGGCTGGACGCCGCCCGCCTTCGCGCACGTATCGCTGGTGATGGGGCCCGATCATGCGCCGCTCTCGAAACGCCACGGCGCCACGTCGGTGGCCGAGTTCCGCATGCGCGGCTACCTGCCGGAGGCGCTGACCAATTACCTGGCGCTGCTCGGGTGGTCGCCGGGCGAAGGCGAGGAGCTGCTGCCGCTCGACGAGCTCGCGAAGCGCTTCCGCCTGGAGGACGTGGGGAAGAGCGCCGGCGTGTTCGACGTCGAGAAGCTGGCGTGGGTGAACCGGCATTACCTGAAGCTCGCCTCGCCGGTGCGGCTGGCGGCGCTCTCGGTCGCGCATCTCAAGAACGCCGGTTTTCTCCTCGAGCCGACGCCGCAGGACCTGGCGTTTCTCGCCCAGGTGGTGCCCGCGGTCGCCGCGTCGGTGGATCGGCTCGATCAGGTGCCGGCGCGCCTCAAGTTCCTGTTCGACTATTCCGCCCTCCGCGCGTTCGAAACGCCGGGCGTGCGCGAAGAGGCCGAGGCCGCGCGGCCGGTCGTCGAGGCGCTCGCCGACGAGCTCGTGACCGCGCCGCCGATGCTCGATCGCGAGAGCTTTCGCGCGGTTGCCGCGCGCGTGCGCGAGAAGACGGGGCAGAAGGGGAAAGCGCTCTTCCATCCGCTCCGGCTCGTGCTCACGGGAGAACCCGAGGGGCTGGAGCTCGACGTGGCGGTGCCGGCGATCGAGCACGGCGCGGCGGTGGAGCAGGCGGGGTCGGGGTTCGTTGAAATCCTGAGCGCCCGCGAGCGCGCCGAGCAGTTCCTCGCCGTCCTGGACTGATCGATGCCGCACATCTACGGCGTGCACCCGGTGCTCGAGGCGCTGCGGGCCGGCACGGTGCGGCGCCTTCGAGTCGCCGATCGCAGCGGCGACCGGCTGCGGGAGGTGATCGAGCTTGCCGCCGCGGTGGGCGTTCGCGTGGAGCGCGTGCCGCATGACGCGATCGATCGCCTGGCCCATGGCGCGACGCACCAGGGCGTCGTGGCCGACGTCGAGAGCGAGCGCGCCGCGGAGCTGAGCGAACTGGCCGCCGGCCCTGCGCCCCTCATCGTGGTGCTCGACGGCATCGAGGATCCGCACAACCTGGGGGCCATCCTGCGGACGGCGGACGCCGCCGGCGTGAGCGGGGTGGTGGTGCAGACGCGGCGATCGGCGCTGCACGCCGGCACCCTTGCCAAGACGTCCGCCGGGGCGCTGTCGCACGTCCGCGTCGCCGAGGTCGTCAACATCGCCCGGGCCATCGAGGAGCTGAAGGAGCTGGGGGTCTGGAGCGTCGGCCTGGCGGGCGAGGCAGGCCAGGCCTACGACGAGCTGGATCTGACCGGTCCAATCGCCATCGTCATGGGCGCCGAGGGGCCCGGACTGCGGCGCCTGGTGCGGGAAAAGTGCGATTTCCTGGCCTCGATCCCGATGCAGGGCCACGTGGGGAGCCTCAATGTCTCGGTGGCGGCCGGGATCGCCCTGTTCGAGGCCGTCCGCCAGCGGCGGGGCCGGGAGCGGCCGGCCGCGAAGCGGCCTGGCCGCAAAGATAGACACTGATCAGCTTGCGCGTGGCTTGCCGCACTGGCACGGGAAGTGCTATTATCTGCTCTTTGTCTGGCTGGCGTAGCTCAGTCCGGTAGAGCAGCTGATTTGTAATCAGCCGGTCGGGGGTTCGAATCCCTCCGCCAGCTCCACGGCTGAACCGCCCGCAACTCCAAGGAACGCGTCACAATACACAGTTACCGACTCAAAGATTAGTCGCGGCCGGACGCGGCGCGGTGAAGCATCCGCGGCGGCTGTCTTTTGCCGCGGGACGCGTGAACAATTCGGGGAGGTGGCGGAGCGGTCAATCGCAGCAGACTGTAAATCTGCCGGCCTTGTGCCTACGGAGGTTCGAACCCTCCCCTCCCCACCAACTTTCCCTCCGCGCGGAGCGAAGTTGGCGCGGTTTGAAAGTTGGTGAGGAGGGGGAACCCTCCTCCCAGTATTTCCTGGCCGACAACGCTGACGCGTTGTCGGCGATTGGTGAAGGCAAGGCGCGCTAACGCGCGCCGCCGCAAGAGCAAGCGTCGCGAAGCAACGTGGTGCCGCGACGGAGCGA
>DASRPM010000289.1:0-3970 GCA_035646375.1 Vicinamibacterales bacterium | reverse complement strand
TTCGGGCTCGACCTGCGGCACACGCCGAGCGTCGAGGCCTTCTGCCGCGAGCTCCTGGCGTCGCGCCCGCGCCTCGACTTCATCGTGAACAACGCGTGCCAGACCGTGCGGCGGCCGCCCGACTTCTACGCGCACATGATGGACGAGGAGACCGCGGCGCTCGCCGACATGCCGGCGCACGCCCGCAAGCTGGTGGGCGCCTACGAGGGGCTGCGCGGCTACCACCTGCTCCCCGAGGGCGCGCGCGACGTCAAACAGGCGCTCGACCGTGGCCTGTCGGCGGTGTCCGGGCTGGCGGAGTCGGCGCGCCTGTCGCAGGTGCCGCTCCTGCCCGAGGAGCTGACCGCGCAGAAGGATCTCTTTCCGGAAGGCCGTCTCGATCAGGACCTGCAGCAGGTGGATCTGCGCGGCCGCAACTCGTGGCGGCTGCTGCTGGCGGAAGTGCCGACGGTGGAACTGCTGGAAGTGCAGCTCGTGAACGCCGTGGCGCCCTTCATCTTCAACGCGCGGTTGAAGCCGCTCATGCTGAAGACGCCGGAACGCGACAAGCACATCGTCAACGTGTCGGCCGTGGAAGGGCAGTTCTATCGCAACTTCAAGACCACGCGGCACCCGCACACCAACATGGCCAAGGCGGCGCTCAACATGATGACGCGCACCGCGGCCACCGATTACCACGCCGACGGCATCCACATGAACAGCGTGGACACCGGGTGGGTGACCGACGAGGATCCCTTCGAGATCGCGCAGCGCAAGGTGCAGGACCATCGCTTCCATCCGCCGCTCGACGTCGTGGACGGCGCCGCGCGCATCGTGGACCCGATCATCGACGGCTTCAATACCGGCACCCACCGCTGGGGCACGTTCCTCAAGGACTACATGCCGACGGATTGGTGACCATGTCCAGACTGCTGCTCGTTGCCGTGAGCCTCGCCCTGGTGTGTGCCGCCACGCCTGCCGCACGCGCGCAGGAGTTCAAGGGGCAGGCGCCGCCGGAGACGCCTCCAACATCCGAGGAGCAGGAGCTGATTCAGCTCGAGCGCGCCTGGGACGCCGCGTTCGTGGCCAAGGACATGCGGTTCATCGAGCGGGTGCTCGCCGACGAGTTCGTGGTGACGTACGGCGACGGCACGCGGGGCGACAAGGCCGCCGAGATGGCACAGACCATCGACTTCGATCAGCGTGTCGATTCGTCGGTCCTCGACGGCTTCCGGGTCCGCATCTACGGCGAGACCGCAGTCGTCTGGTTCAGCCGTCACATGACCGGCCCCAAGTCGGGCAAGATCGTGTCGGTGACCTACCGCTTCGTGGACGTGTTCGTGAAGCGCGCCGGCCGCTGGCAGTGCGTCTCCAGTCAGAGCACCCGGGTCGGGCAGTAAGGTCGAAGCCTTTTTCTGCGCCCGGCGTCTAATAGTCCGGTCGCCGAACACTCGGCGCCCTGGCGACGTTCTCAGCTGCGGAAGGGTTCTACAGATGAGGCGAACTCGCATACTCCTGGTCGCCGTCACTCTCGGCGTCGCGTTCGGGAATGCTCACGCACAGGTGCAGGGCGGGGTGGTCGTCGGCGCCGTCCCCGGCATTGCCCGTCCAGGGTTGCCGCCGCGCGATCCCAACGCCTCGGTTCCGACCGGCACCGCCATCGTCAGCGGCCGTGTGACGGTTTCGGCCTCGGGAGCGCCGCTGCGCCACGCCCAGGTGATGCTCAACGCCGCGGAGCAGGCGGTCCAGCGAAGCACGACGACCGACGGCGACGGCCGATACCGGTTTGCCGATCTCCCCGCCGGCCGCTACTTCCTGACCGCCAACAAGGCCGGCTACGTGTCGGCGCAGTACGGGGCGCGGCGTTCGACCGAGGCCGGCACCGCGCTGCTGCTGGCCGATGGGCAGTCGATGAGCGGCGTCAACGTGGCGCTGCCGCGCGGCAGCGTGATCGCCGGCCGCGTCACCGACGAGTTCGGGGAGCCCGTCGCGCGTGCGATGGTGCAGGCGCTGCGCTACTTCTACGGGCCGGACGGTCAGCGCCGGCCGCAGCCGAACCAGACCGCCACGACCGACGATCTGGGGCAGTTCCGGCTGTTCGGCCTGACGCCGGGCGAGTACGTGGTCAGCGCGTCGGGACAATTGGGGCAAGCGGGCTTCGTATCCGGCGGTCCCGCCATGGTCGATACGAGGGCCACCTACCTGACCTCGTACTTTCCAGGGACACCGAACATCAACGACGCGCAGACGATTTCAGTCGCGGCAGGCCAGGAGACCACCGTGCAGCTGGCGCTCAGCGTGGGACGGCTCTCCCGCGTGGCGGGCACGGTGGTCGATTCCACGGGCAAGCCGCTGGCCGGCGCCATGACGACGCTGCAGTCGCCGAACGGCGGATTCATGGCTGGGATGACGGGCGGGCTGACCGGCGCGGATGGCTCCTTCTCGCTGGCGAACGTCGCGCCGGGCGACTACCTGTTGAACGTGCAGCCGATCAATCGGTTTGGCGGCGAGGCGCCGCTCCCCGAGTCGGGCTCGGTTCCGATCTCGGTCGGCGATGCCGACATCGTCAACCTGCGAATCACGACATCTGGAGGCGCGACGGTGACCGGCCGCGTCGTGTTCGAGGGGAGCGCGAAACGGGACAACGGCCAGGGCGGAAAGGTGCGGGTCATGCCCCAATCCGCCGGGTTCGGCGCGCAGGCGGGGGTGATGATCGGGAGCGAGTCGGGCCTGGTGAACGACGACGGCTCGTTCGAGCTCAAGGGCGCCCGAGGGCCGGTGCTGTTTCGCGTGGCGGCCGGACCGGCGTGGGCGCTCAAGTCCGTCAGCCTCGAGGGAAACGACATCACCGATTCCCCGACGGACCTCACAGGTCCAGACGGGCTGTCGGGCGTGACGATCGTGCTCACCGACAAGCTGACCAACGTGTCGGGGCAGGTGACTGACGGCCGCGGCCAGCCGCTCAAGGATTTCCTGGTCGTCGTGCAGCCGGCGGAGCCGAAGAGCGGACCGGCGGTGACGCGCTATCTCCGGACGATTCGCCCGGAGCAGGATGGGCGCTTTCGCGCGCGCGGCCTGCCGCCGGGCGAGTACTTCGCCACGGCCGTCGAGTCGCTCGAGCAGGGCCGTCAGTTCGTGCCCGACGTGCAGGCGCGGCTGCGAGACACCGCCCGCCGGTTCGCGGTGCGCGAAGGCGAGACCGTGTCGCTCGATCTCAGGCTGACTGCCGGTTTCGAGTAGTCCCGGCGCCGAGCGCCATCCAGAGGCCGACACCGACCGCCGGCAGGATCGCGATCAGCCAGAAGATCTCTTCCCAGCTCTTCGCGTTGATCCAGTTGGTGCCGGGGAAAACTCGAACGCCGTAAATGGTCAGGCCGGCACCGATCGCGTTCAGCAGGATGAAGTTCACGAGCGACCAGGAGCCCGAGGCGATGCCGGTCATCATGGCCGACTGCTCGCGGGGGAACGCGAACGAGGCGGCCTTCAGGGCCACCATCTGGAAGCCGCCGCCGATGAACGTCGAGAACGAGATGAGCGCGATGGCGATCGTCGACGAGGTTGTCCAGGTGGCGAAGCCGAGCGTGAGCGAGCAGACGGTGAGCAGCAGGAACAGGCCGATCGGCCGCGTATTGGTGGCGGCGAACTTGTCGGCCGCCCAGCCCCAGAAGAAATAGCCGATGCCCCACGTGAGCGGTGGCACCCACACGACACTGTTCACTTCGGCCTGGGTCATCTGCAGCCCCTGTCCCAGATACAGCGCGAGAATCGTCAGCACCGGTCCCGGGGAGATTGCCGGCAGCGCGTAGCTGAAGATGAGCGACCAGACGCGGCGCTCGCGGAAGTTCGGCCACATGGCCTTGTGCGGCCGGGCCGTCGTGGCGGGCAGATACGGTGGCTTGGCGATGAAGGCCCAGATCACCATCCAGGCCACGCCCAGCACGCCGGTGAAGACGAACGCCGTGCGCCAGCCGTAGCTGATGGCGAGCGGGCC
>DASRPM010000288.1:0-4345 GCA_035646375.1 Vicinamibacterales bacterium | reverse complement strand
TGAGGTTCGGGAAGTCCACCCGATCCATCTCCTGGTCCTGGTTGAAGCACGAGAAGATGAACTCCTCTTTCCCCGTCACCGGGTCCACGTGCTTCTGCAGGCACTGCGCGCAGACCTCTTTCATCATGCACTGCATCGGTGAGTTGATGCTGGCGATGCCCACGTGGTCCGGGCGCAGATGGGGTTGCAGCACGCCGTGGCGCGCGGCCTTCACGGCCGCCATCATGCGATCGGAGCCGATGGCGATGATGCGTGACACCGTGCCGAGCGGCACCAGCGGGGCGCCGAACTCGCCGCTGGCGTAGGCCACCATGGCCTGCACGATGTTGCCGCGGAAGTGCGCGTCCTGGGGGCGGCCGGCCGGGATCTCCGCGCCCGTGTCGGTGCTCCAGATCACCTGGTCCGTGGACGCCTCGATCTCCTCGCGCTTGTAGAGGTCTTCGCCCTTCTTGTAGCCGGCAAAGTAGATCACCTGGTTGCCGTTCTCCTTGAGCGCCTTCGCGATCGAGAAGAGCACGGCGTTGCCCAGGCCACCGCCGGCCAGCAGCACCGCCTCGCCGTGCGGGATCTCGGTGGGCGTTCCGGTGGGTCCCATCACGACCACCGGCTCGCCGGGCGTGAGATAGGCGATGAGCCGGCTCGACACGCCCATCTCGAGCGCGATCATCGAGAGAAGGCCCTTTTCCTTGTCCACCCACGCACCGGTGAGCGCGATCCCTTCCATCAGGAGCGGCGGCTCGCCGGCCGACTTCGCGCGGGCGGCGAGCGCTTCGAAGTTCTGCAGCCGGTAGAACTGCCCGGGGTGAAAGTGCCGCGCCGCGGCCGGCGCCTTCACCACGACTTCCACGATCGTCGGCGTGAGCCGCTCCACCCGCACCACGGTGGCGAGCAGCTCGCCGTCGAGCGTCGCCACCAGGCGATCCCAGGTAGCGTCGCGCGACGCCTGTGCCGCGGGATCCAACCCGGCCACCGCCTCGTCGAAGAGCGCGGTGACGTGACGATAGCCGTGCTTGGCCGACGCCATCGCCTTGACGACGTTGCCGGCATAGCGCGGATGGTTGTCGCCGTAGTACGAGATGAGGCGTCCGCCGTCGTTGTGCGAGGTGAAGAACCCGCCCGCGTCCGGCGTCAGGGTGACGGCGCCGTTCACGCGCTCGGCGCGGAAGCCCTGGAAGAAGCGCCGCTTCGAGTCCATCTGGAAGGTGTTCGGCTTCTCCTTCTCATAAGTGATGTTGGGCGACGTGCCGGCCGCCACGAGCACCGTCTTCGCGGGCAGCTCGACCCTGCCGTTCGGGCCATCGAGCCGCATGGCCACCACGTGATCCCGATCGTCGGCCACGATCTCCTTCGGGTCGAGCCCTTCGGCGAAGTAGATGCCCTCTTCGAGTGCCTTGATCACCTCTTCGTGGTTCAGGCGATACGCCGGCGAATCGGTCATCTTCTTGCGATACGCCAGCGTGACGCCGCCCCAGCTCCGCACGAGCGGCACGAAGTCGGGCGCCTCGCCCGACGCGGCGGCGCGCGCGCGCTCGGCGCGTACGGCCCGCCCGTGGGCGACGAACTCGTCGAGAATCCCCTGCTCCTCGACGTCGCAGGCACCCCGCACCACGTTCTCGCCCTGCTCGGCGCACAGCGCCTCGTAACGCTCGAGCGTCTTCTCTACCTGGATCGGGTAGTACGCGAAGAGCTCCGTGGCGGTGTCGATGCCGGTCAGGCCGCCGCCGATCACGATGGCGGGCAGCCGCGCCTGCAGGTTCGGGAGCGCGTTCCGCTTGAAGGCGCCGGTGAGCTGCAGCGCCATCAGGAAGTCGCTCGCCTTGCGGACGCCGCGCACGAGGTTGTGCTTCATGTCGATCACCGTCGGCCGGCCGGCGCCGGCGGCAATCGCGATGTGATCGAACCCGTGCGCCCACGCATCCTCGATCGGCAGCGTGCCGCCGAAACGGATGCCGCCGTAGATGCGCAGCTTGTCGCGGCGCGCCAGCAGGAGGTGCAGGAGCGTGAGGAAGTTCTTGTCCCAGCGCACGGTGATGCCGTACTCGGAGACGCCGCCGAACCCTTCGAGCACGCGCTCGTCGAGCCGGTTGTAGATCTCGTCCCACTGCGCGATCGGCTGCGGCACCGCTCGAGGAGACCGCGCGCCGTTCTCGCCGGTCAGCGCCGGCGGCAGCGGCTCGATCTTCAGGCCGTCGATGGCCACCACGCCGAACCCCTCGTTGAGCAGGTAATGCGCCAGCGTGTACCCCGCCGGACCCAGACCGACCACGAGGATGTTGCGGCCGTTGTACGGCAGCGCATGGGGGCGCCGGACGTTGAGCGGATTCCAGCGCGTGAGCAGGCCGTAGATCTCCACGCCGTACGGCATGTTCAGCACGTCGGTGAGCACGCCCGTCTCGATCTGCGGGATGTTGACCGGCTCCTGCTTCTGGTAGATGCAGGCCTTCATGCAGTCGTTGCAGATGCGGTGGCCGGTGCCCGCCACCATCGGGTTGTCGACGACGATGATGGCCAGCGACCCGATCGCGTCGCCCGACTTCCGCAGCAGGTGCATCTCGGAGATCTTCTCGTCGAGCGGGCAGCCGGCGAGCGGGATGCCGAGCGGGTTGTTCGTGATCGCGCCCGCTTTGTCCCTGATGCCCTTCGAGCACGAGTCCTTGTCGCGCTCGTGGCACAGCACGCAGTAGTGGATCTCGCTCAGGTTCTCGCGCGGCGTATAGCGCCCGTCGGTCAGCGCGAAACCGTCGCGGCGGCGCAGGCGCGCGTCGGGGCCGATCATCGACTCGGGGAGGTCCGCGCGGGGACGCTGGATCTGCACCAGGTTCTGGTAGTCCAGCGTCTCGGGGAAGCGGAACACGACCCATTCCTTGTAGGCCGGGTCGTGCAGGCACGAGGCGCACCAGCGCTTCAAGGCGTCGGTCTGCTGCGTGAGCGCCGCCTTGTCGGCGTCGGAGCCCTCGGCGCGAAGCGCCACCTCGCGGTCGAGGAGCCGGCAGCCGGCCGCGGCAATCGCGCGCTCGGGGTCGAGACCCGCGAACGGCTCGATCAGCGCCTCGACCATGGCGGCGTCGCCAACCTCGCGGTGCACGTGGGCGCCGCCCTTGACGAGCGGCAGCGCGCGCTTGCGGACGAAGTCCACCTTGAAGCGGAACAGCTCGTCCAGATCCGCGGTGCGCGTCTTCATCTCCCGGGCGACGCCGTCGAGATCGAACAGGGTCTCGACGAACCGGCTGACGTGCGGGGCCATGCGGACGATCAGATCGGACACCGCCACCGGCGAGCGCGGCCCCTCGGGCTCTCTGCGATAGGCGTCCCATTCCGCCCAGAACGCCGGATCGGCCGCGGCCACGTCACGACAGAACCGCTCGTAGAGGTCCTGGAGGCGGGCGGGGGAATACAGGTCGGCGTAGGTGAACCCCTCAACGCCGAGGGGCATCTTCGATGCGGTCGGACTCATGGATGGACGGCAGGCCCTCTGTGGGGCCCGGTCCTCCGAGCCCATCATTGAAACGTACGTGATGCCGCGTGGGGAGTCAATCGAGCCACGGCTCGTTGACTTGCCCGGAATCGGCGCGGTACGCTGGCCTTGTCGGGACCTCGCAAGTGACGATCACGCTGAACGGTGAACCCTTCGAGCTGGACCAGCCCCTGTCGGTCACCGATCTGCTGGCGAGGCTCGAGATCGACCCCCGCCGGGTGGCCGTGGAGCACAACCTGACGATCCTCAAGCGCCACGCCTTCACGACGGTCGTGATCGGCGAGGGCGACCGGCTCGAGATCGTCAACGCGGTCGGCGGCGGGTAACCACTGTGACAGACACTCCGTTCGTCATCGCCGGCCGGACCTTCCGTTCGCGGCTCATCGTCGGCACCGGCAAGTACCCCTCGCACCAGGTGATGCGCGACTGCCACACGGCGTCGGGCGCCGACATGGTCACGGTGGCGGTGCGCCGCGTGAACATTTCGGACCGGTCGCGCGAGTCGCTGCTCGACTACGTCGACACCGATCGCATCTTCATCCTGCCGAACACGGCCGGCTGCTACACCGCCGAGGAAGCCATCCGCACGGCGCGGCTGGGCCGCGAGGCGGGCCTGTCGAACTGGGTGAAGCTGGAAGTGATCGGCGACGAACGCACGCTCTTCCCCGACAACGAGGCGCTCATCGAGGCCACACGCATCCTCGTGTCGGAGGGCTTCGTGGTGCTGCCGTACACCAACGACGATCCGATTGCCTGCCGCAAGCTCGAAGAGGCCGGCGCCGCGGCGGTGATGCCGCTCGGCGCGCCCATCGGGTCGGGCCTGGGCATCCAGAACGCCAACAACATGCGGATCATCCGCGAGTTCTCGCG
>DASRPM010000287.1:0-4739 GCA_035646375.1 Vicinamibacterales bacterium | reverse complement strand
CAACCTCGCGGGCCAGGTGAGCCACATCGACAGCATGCGCGACCCGCACACCGACCTCGAGATCAACTGCCGAGCGCAGCTGTCGCTGCTCGAGGCGTGCCGGGCGCACAACCCCGGCGTGAAGATGGTCTTCGCCGGCTCGCGCCAGGTCTACGGCCGCCCATCCAGCCTGCCCGTCACCGAAGACCACCTCGTGAAGCCGACCGACGTCAACGGCATCAACAAGGCGGCCGGCGAGTACTACCACCTGGTCTACAACCACGTCTTCGGCCTCCGTGCCTGCTCGCTGCGGCTCACCAACGTGTTCGGGCCGCGGCAGCTCCTGAAGCACAACCGCCAGGGCTTCATCGGCTGGTTCATCCGGCTGGCGATCGAGGACCAGGAGATTCAGATCTACGGCGACGGCTCGCAGGTGCGCGATCTCGTCTTCGTGGACGACGCCGCCGACGCCTTCCTCCGTGCGGGCGCCAGCGACGACGCCAACGGGCGCGTCTTCAACGTCGGCGGCGACGAGCCGATTGCGCACCGCGCGCTCGTCGAGCGGCTCATCGAGGTGTGCGGCACCGGACGCTACCGCTGCGTGGAGTGGCCGCCGGAGAAGCGCGCGATCGACATCGGCAGCTTCTACGCGGATTCCTCCCTCATCGCGCGCACGCTCGGCTGGCGGCCGGCGGTGACTCTGCGCGACGGGCTGCAGCGGACGGTGGGGTTTTACCGGGCACACTTCGCGCAGTACGTGCCCGCCGCCGATCGGGTCGGCGCCAGGTGATTCACGGCGAGGACGAGCGGCTGCCGTTCGCGGATCTGCGACCCGGCTCCGACGCGGCGGAGATCCGCGAGGCCGTCGAGCGGGTGCTGGCATCCGGCTGGTTCGTCCTCGGCCCCGAGGTCGAGGCCTTCGAGGCGGAGTTCGCGGCGGCCGCTGGCGCCAAGCACGCCGTCGGCGTCGCCAGCGGCACCGATGCGATCGCCCTCGCGTTGCGCGCCGCCGGCGTGAACCCCGGCGACGAGGTGATCGTGCCGGCGATGACCGCGGCGTTCACGGCGCTGGCGGTGGTGGCGGCCGGCGCGACTCCCGTCATCGCCGACGTGGACCCGCGCACGCTGACGCTCGACGGACGCGCCTGCGCCGACGCGGTGACGAGCCGCACCAGGGCGATCGTGCCGGTGCACCTCTACGGACAGCCCGCCGACATGATGGAGATCATGGCGGTGGCCGATCGCCACCGGCTCGTCGTGATCGAGGATTGCTGCCAGGCGCACCTCGCCACGTGCAACGGCCTGCCCGTGGGCACCATCGGCGCCGCCGGCGCCTTCAGCTTCTACCCGACCAAGAATCTCGCCGCGCTGGGCGACGGCGGCGCGGTGATGACGAGCGACGGCGCCCTGGCCGATCGCGTCCGCCTGCTGAGGAACGGCGGGCAGACCCACCGCAACCACCACGCGGTGGCCGGCGTGAACAGCCGCCTCGACGAGCTGCAGGCCGCCATCCTGCGGGTCCGGCTCCCGAACCTGCTGCCGGAGACGGCGCTCCGGCGGCTGCACGCGGCGTTCTACCGGGGGGCGCTGCACGGCGCGGTCGTTCCCGTCGCCGAACGCGATGCCGGCCACGTCTACCACCTGTTTCCTGTACGATCGGCCAGGCGCGAGGCGTTGCAGGCCCACCTGACGCGCGCCGGCATAGAAACCTTGATCCACTATCCCGTTCCGTTGCACAAACAGCCGGCGTTCGCGAATCTGGCGCCGCGCGACTGTCCCGTGGCCGCACAGGCGGCCGACGAGCTCTTGTCGCTGCCGCTGCACCCGCGCCTGCACGCGCGGCAGGCCGCCAGGGTTGCCGACGCCATCCAGACGTTCGAGAAAGGATCGATCGACGCGTGAAGGCACTTCTGACCGGCGGCGCCGGGTTCATCGGATCACACCTGGCGGAGCGGCTGCTCGAGCTCGGGCACGAGGTGCACGTCCTCGACAACCTCTCGACCGGCTCGATCGACAACATCACGCACCTCAAGGGGCGCGCCGGGTTTTCGTACGTCATCGACACGGTGACGAACGAGCCGCTGCTCGCCGAGATGATCGACCAGTGCGACGTCGTCTTCCACCTGGCGGCGGCGGTGGGCGTGAAGCTGATCGTCGAGCAGCCGGTGCACACCATCGAGACCAACGTGCACGGCACCGAGGTCGTGCTCAAGCACGCCAACAAGAAGAAGAAGCTGGTGATCATCGCGTCGACGTCGGAGGTCTACGGCAAGAGCGCCGACGTGCCGTTTCGCGAGGGTGCCGATCTCGTGCTCGGCGCCACCGTGAAGCACCGCTGGGCCTACGCGTGCAGCAAGCTGATCGATGAGTTCCTGGCGCTCGCGTACTGGAAGGAGAAGAAGCTGCCGATCGTCATCGTGCGGCTCTTCAACACGGTGGGACCGCGCCAGACCGGACAGTACGGCATGGTGCTGCCGACGTTCGTGCGGCAGGCGCTCGCCGGGCAGCCGATCACGGTGTTCGGCGACGGCACGCAGTCGCGCAGCTTCACCTACGTGGCCGACGTGGTGGACGCGCTCGTCAAGCTGGCGCAGGAACCGCGGGCGGTGGGCGAGGTCTTCAACATCGGCAACACCGAAGAGGTGACCATCCGCGACCTGGCCGAGCGCGTGAAGCGCACGACCGGCAGCGCCTCGGCGGTGCAGTTCATCCCCTATGACGAGGCGTACGAGGCCGGATTCGAGGACATGCCGCGCCGCGTCCCGGACATCACCAAGGTCGGCCAACTGATCGGCTACCAGCCGCGCCTGGACCTGGACGAGATCATCTGCCGGGTGGTGGAACACTTCCGGAAAGCCTGAAGCCTTTAGCCTCTAGCCTTTAGCCTTTAGCCTCTGGACGCAGGCCGTTTCGTGCACCTGGGTCGCCCTGGGCGGCCGGGCCGGAAGGGCCGATAGAGGGCATATACTCCGAAGAACAGGAGAGTCGCCCATGAACGCCCGCATCCTTCTCGCCAGCGCGCTCGTGACGCTCGCGGCGCTGCCCGCGGCGGGGCAGTCGGTCAAGGTGTCGTTCAACGGCGGCAAGGTCGACCTGAGCGCCGAGAACGCCACGGTCCGCGCCATCCTCAACGAGTGGGCCCGCGTGGGCGGCACTCGAGTGGTGAACGCCGAGCGCGTCGCCGGCCCTCCCATCACCGTCGAGTTCAAGGGCGCCTACGAGCAGCAGGCTCTCGAGTCGCTGCTGCGCGGCGTCAGCGGATACCTCGTCGGGCAGCGGGTGACCGCGGGCCCGGCGACGTCGTCGGGATTCGATCGCATCGTCATTCTCGCCACGAGCACCGCGCCCCGGCCGGCGGCGGTCACGCCGGCCGTGTCCAGACCGCCGGGACCGCAGCCGCTGCGCCGTCTGCCGACACCATCCTTCGAGCTTCAGGACGAGCCGGACGCGGACGATCCGAACGTTGGTGCCGCCGTCGCGGGAGCCGCGGGGCCGCGCCCGGAAACGCCCGCGGATCTGCGCCGCCGCCTGGGCCAGCTCCTTGAAGCCGACGACGACGACAGCGACAACGAGCCGCCGCCCGCGACGTCCACGCCAGCCAATCCTTTCGGCGTCACGACGGGCGCCGCGCGGCCGGGCGTGATCATGCCGGTGCCCGCACAGCGTCCGGCGCAGCCGCAGAGGGGACCGGATCCGGCGACGCAGCCGTAGTCGCGGGGCTTCGCCTGGCGCGAGGCGCGGCGAGCGCGACGTACAATAGCCCCGCGGCGCGCGCGCTGTGCGATCGCGCCGACTCGCCTGGATGCCAGAAATCGATCGGTACAAACCAGAAGACCGCCGCGGCATCGAGGCGTTGACGCGCCGTACCCTTGGTTCGGATGCCGCGGAAGCCGATCGGTTGACGTGGGACTGGCGCTACCGCCGGAATCCGTTCACGTCGGATAAAGCCAGCCTGTGGGTCGCGCGTGAAGGGCCGACGATCGTCGGATACCTGCCCACCTTGCCCGTGCGCCTGTCGGTGAAGGGGTTCGAGGTCGATGCCGCGTGGGCGTCGGAACCGCGCGTCGCCCCCGAACGCGAGCAGCAGGGCAACGACGAGGCGCTGATGCGCGCCTGGGATCGCGGCAACGGCGCGAGCCTCGCGCTCGCCCCGTCGGCGCCCACGCGCAAGGTGCTCGATCGCATGCGCTTTCCCGAGTCGCGCGTGCTGCCGTATCTGGTGAAGCCGCTGACGCGCCGCGCGGTGCGGCTGCCGAACTGGCCGGGGCCGATCAATCAGCTCCTGGGAGCCCTCGCCTGGCCGTTCGTGCAGGTGCTGTCGCGCTCGCGACCGCTGCGCGCCGAGTGCGAGCCGGTACGGCGTTTCGACGCCTCGTTCACGGCGCTGTGGGAGAAGCTGGCCGACCGCTTCGACCTGGCGGTCCGCCGCGACGCCGCCTATCTGAACTGGCGCTACTTCGAGCCGCCGCACGTCCGCTATTCGGCCGTGGCGCTCAAGCGCCAGGGCGAGGTGCACGGCTACGCCGTCTACCGACACAAGCACGAGCCGCTCGGGCGCGTGACGTTGCTGGTCGACCTGCTCACGCACCCCGATGACGTGTCGGGGGTGAAGACGCTGCTTCGCTGGGTGGATCGCGCCGCGCGTGCCGAAGACTCGGACAAGGTGCGATGCTATGCGCTGCACGGGTCGTTCCGGCGCGTGCTGCGGCGCAACGGCTACTTCGGGGTGAAGTCGAACGTGGAAGTGGCGGTGAAGCTCA
>DASRPM010000286.1:0-4517 GCA_035646375.1 Vicinamibacterales bacterium | reverse complement strand
CCGAACGGGCTCCGCACCACGCTGCGCTATCAGGAAGTGGCCGGCGTGCGCTACTTCGACGCCGCGGGCACTCCGGGACGCACGGTCGGATTGCCCTAGCGAGCTGCTAGCGCGCGGCTTTGAATACGCGCTCGTCGAGCGGGCTGCCGGTGAGCGGCAGGATGTCGTCGCGGTACTTGCGCGTGTGCGCGGCCACCACGTGCGCGTCGAGGGCGGCCTGGTCGCGCCAGGTTTCGATCACCGTGAAGTGGTTGCCGCGCATCGTGTGCTGCAGCACGTCGAACCGGAGGTTGCCGGGCTCCTGGCGGCTGTCCGCCGCGAGCCGGGTCAGCATCGGCGCCACCGCCGGGTTGGGCGCCACGTCCACGTGCGAGACCACGGACACCGCGCTCGCCGTGTTGCCTGCCCGCGCTGGTGCCACCGCCACCGTCTTGTACGGCCGCTGGTCGAAGCCGCTGACGCGGACGTCCTTGATGGCGTCGAGCAACCGCTGCTGCACCGCCGGGTCACGCGCGTCGAACGCCTTCTGATCACGCCAGGTCTCGACGATCACCCAGTGTCCCGGGCGCCCGATCTGTTCGAAGGCTTCCGCCGCACGGCACCCGTCCTGTTTCGCGGCGGCCTCCCGGTAGGTGCGCAGCGCGGCAGCGGCGTCGCGCGCCGAGGACGCCGCCGTTTCGACGTATGCAACGGCGTAGAAGGTGGTGTCGGGCGGCGCTTGGGCGCGAAGAGCCGACGTGGCGAGCAGGGCAGCCAGGCACACGACGGAGAGACGCGTCATGTGCGAAGCCTATAACAGCCTACGCGCGATCGACCAGGACCTTCGAGCCGGCCTTGCGCGCACAACTGGCGCAGCAGAACCACGTGCCGTCGTCTTCGAGGCCGTGCCCGATGATGCGGCACTGGCAGTGCGCACAGGTCGGCGCCAGCTTCTGGATGGCGCATTCGAAGCTGTCGAACGTGAAGCTGGTCGTGCCGCTCATCACGACGAACGGCATGTCGTAGTCGTTTCCGCAGGTGTCACAGCGCGCCATGGATATTCCTTCCTAGCGGTGCCGATCGATTGACGGCGAGCCGGCAGGCCGCTTCCGCGCGGCCGTGGGCGACTCCGCGTCGGCTTCGGTGCCCGCGGTGTCGATGTCCTGATCGCCGGAGGAATCGCCGTCGGGGCCGCTCACGGGATCGAGTTGCTCCTGGGGCGGAACGGCTTCGACGGGTTCGTTCGGGCGGCTCGGCTGTTGCGGTGCGCTCATGGAGTCTCCTCGGCGGCAGGGCGCGCCGCGCAAATGCGCGACTGAAGAGCAAAGCACGTGCCCCGGCCGCGCGCGGCTGGCGCTCGCGGAATCGTTCTTGCTCCGTGCCAATTGTTCAAAGGAGTTGAAACAATGGCTCGTCCGCTGTGGAAAGGGTCGATCAGCTTCGGGCTCGTCAATATCCCGATCGAGTTGCACGTCGGCGCCCGGGACCACACGCCTCACTTCCGCCTGCTGCATCGCACCGACCTGTCGCCGATCAGCCTCGAGCGGATCTGCCAGAACGACGGCAAGGCCGTGGCGTGGGACGACCTGGTCAAGGGCTACGAGGTGGCGAAGGGGCGCTTCATCGCCTTGGAGGACGACGACTTCAAGCGCGTCGCGGTGGAGCGCAGCCGCAGCATCGACATCCAGGCCTTCGTGCCCCTCTCCGACATCGACACGCGCTACTTCGACACGCCGTACTACGCGCTGCCGGGCAAGGGCGCCGAACACGCCTACGGGCTGTTCGCGCAGGCGCTCGCGAAGAGCGGTCGCGCGGGGATCGCCAAGTACGTGATGCGGCAGCGCGAGCACCTCGCGGCGCTGCTGCCGGTGCGAGGCTGTCTCGTGGTGTCCACGATGCGCTTCGAAGAGGATCTCGTCGATCTGCCGCACACGTCACGCCCCAAGGTGAGCGCACAGGAGCTGAAGCTCGCCGACCAGCTCATCTCGAGCCTGGCAGGCGAGTGGACGCCCGGCGCCTATCACGACGACTACGTGCCGGCGCTCATGAAGGTCATCAACGGCAAGACCAAGGGCAAGAAGCTGCCGGCGGTGTCGGAAAAGCCGACGCCGCCGACGAAGGTCGTCGATCTGGTGGAGCGGCTGAGAGAAAGCCTCGCGGCCGCGCAGAAGAGCTCGCGGCCGAAGCGCGCGGCCCGCGCACGCAAGCGTTCCGCGGCCTGAGCGGAGGTTCTCTACAGCCGCGTGTCGCCGTCCGGCACGGCCGGTTCGTCCACCGGCGCTTTCACGGGCGGCGGATCGATATCCGGGCGGCGATGTGACCGCGTCCGGTTCGGATCGTCGGGCGGCACGACCGGTGGCGGAAACGGCGGGTGGTGCTGCGGGATCTGATCAGCAGGCGGAGGCACGGGGATTTCGTCGGGCATGAGCAGGCTCCTCTCTCATGCCGAGGGTGAGCAAGAGCGCCGCCAAGGGGCGGATGAGCCGCACGGCGGCTCATCCGCCCTTTGGGCCTCGGGCCTCGGGCCGGAGGGTTACTCGCGCCGGCCGTCGTACCACACGTAGCAGTCGTCGCGATTTCGGACCGCGCGCCCGAGCGTGAGCGCGCTCTTGAAAATCGATCCCGCCACCTCGCGCTTGGTGTAAAGCCGCGCCTTGCGGTCGCTGGTGACGAGCGGGTGCTCGTCGAGGATGACGATCGTGCGTCCGGTCGCGCGCGCGAGCCGCTTGAGACGTTTGAACAGCTCCAGCTCCTCCGTAGCAAAGAGCTCCAGGCTGAAGCCGCCCGCGTCGCGGAACGCGCGAGCCTCGCAGAAGATGAACGACCCCGCGGCCAGGCGGCCCAGGCGGCTGATGGCGTTCCAGATCGTGACGACGACCCGTCCGAGCGCCGTGCCGCCGTCGAGGGCGACGGTGGCGCCTCCCGCCACGCAGTGGCCCGAAGCGATCGCGCCGGCGGCGTCGGCGAACAGCTCGGGCGAGGGATGCGAGTCCGCGTCCACGAAGAGGAGCCAATCGCCGGTCGCGCGTGCGGCCCCGGTGTTCCGCGCCCGTGAAATCTGATTGACCGGTTCGAAGACCACGGTGGCGCCGGCCGCGCGCGCAATCTCACCGGTCCCGTCGGTGGAGTTGTTGTCGCAAACGATCAGTTCGTGAGTCCAGCCGCGCGCGTCGAACGCGGCGGTTGAGCGGCGGATGCTGGCGAGCGTCGCCGGCAGGCCGCGGGCTTCGTTGTAGGCGGGTACGACGATCGAGATCTTCATCGGGGGCGACATCGTTGTGGGGTCCGTTGCGCCGCACGGCACCCCCTCGAACAGGGTACCGGACAAAGATGTTCGCGAGCCCTGCCAGTTCCCACACCGATGTGCCCTTGAACCGGCAAACCCCACGTTTTCTGTTCGATCCGAGCGCCGCGCCTGGCCTTGCGGCGCGACTATTTCGCATATTCCGGCGTGTTTTTGTCGATTGCGCGCGTGGCCGGCGGGTGGGAACACCAATTGCTACCTCCATCAGCGGCTCCCAATGATTCATCCGTCGACTCCCGCGCAGTGGATCGATGCGGAGCCTCGTGCGTCGCATGAGGAACCCCGTGAGCTGGCGCTCGTGCGCGAGATCAGCCAGCTGTTCGCCGAGCGGCCCGACATGCGCGCGGCGTTCAAGCAGGCCATCCAGACCCTGGCGGCGCAGAGCCGGCTGGGCATCACCGGCGCGATGGTGTCGCTGCCAGGAGAGCGCGGCGACCAGGCCGACCTGTCGGTGGCGGAAGGCTCGTCCTCGCCGCGGCCCAGGGGGCCCGCGGCGCCGGATGCTGTCAGCGTCGCCGATCAGGTGATCCAGAAGGGGCGGTCGATCGTGGTCTCGCGCATCGCACGAGTGCCGCCGTCGCGCGCCACATCTGCCAGCGGCGTCGCCCGCGAACTGTCGCTCGTCGCGGCGCCAATCCTGCTCGGTGGCCGGGCCGTGGGTGCGCTCTCGGTGGAGCTCGCCTACGACCGCGAACGGGATCTCCACCGCGTTCTCAGCTACGTGACGCTCCTGGCCTGCACGATGGCCCAGGCCGTGGCCGGTTCACGCCGGGCGCAGGAGCGCCAGCGTCTCAGCGACGAAACCAGCGATCTCCGCAACCGCATCCTGGAGCACACCGACTTTCCGCGGCTGGTGGGCACCTCGGCGCCGCTTGGAGAGGTGCAGACGCAAGTGGCGCAGGTGGCGTCGTCGGACACCACCGTGCTGCTGCGCGGCGAATCGGGTACCGGCAAGGGGCTCATCGCACAGGCGATTCACCACAACTCGCCGCGGGCGCGCAAGCCGCTCGTCACCGTCAGCTGCGCCGCGCTGCCGGCCGACCTGATCGAGTCGGAGCTCTTCGGCTACGAAGCGGGGGCGTTCACCGGTGCCTACACCGCCAAGAAGGGGCGGCTCGAGATGGCCAACGGCGGCACGCTCTTCCTCGACGAAGTGGGGGAGCTGACGCCCGGCGTGCAGGTGAAGCTGCTGCGCGTGCTGCAGGAGCGCGAGTTCGAGCGGCTCGGCGGGACC
>DASRPM010000285.1:0-10681 GCA_035646375.1 Vicinamibacterales bacterium | reverse complement strand
CTGCGGCGCGCGCCCGGCTTCGCGACCGTGGCGGTGCTGACGCTGGCGCTCGGCATCGGCGCCAACAGCGCGATGTTCGCGCTGGCCGACGCGACGTTCCTTCGGGCGCTGCCGTTCGCGCACCCGGCCGACCGTCTCGTGATGCTCTGGGAGAGCCGAGGGCCTGGATCCCTCATCGTCGTCAACCAGGCCGACTATCTGGACTGGAACCAGGGGAACCGGACCTTCGCGTCGATGGCCGCGATGAGCCAGGCGCTGACGACCATCGCCGGGCCCGATGGCCTGCCCGAACAGGTGCCGTCGCAATTGGTTTCGGGCAGATTCTTCGATGTGCTCGGCGTGACGCCGCTCCTCGGCCGGACATTTGTCTCGTCGGATTCGGGGCCGAGGCCACGCGCCGTGGTCGTCAGCGAAGCCTTCTGGCGCTCGCGCCTGGGCGCTGACCCGGCCGCCATCGGCCGCAGCGTAATCGTCAGCGGCGAGCCGCTCGACGTGATCGGCGTGATTCCGTCCTCGTTCCAGCTGATGCCGCCCGGCGGGCTGCGGCCGAGTGGACCCACGCAGTTGTGGATGCTGTTGGAGGTCGTGGCGCCGGAAGGTCCGTTCCGGCGCCTGTCGCACCTTCTGACGGTCGTGGGCCGGCTCAAGCCGGACGTCAGCCTGGCTCGTGCGCAGGCCGATCTCGACGCGATCGCCTCGCGGCTGGCCGAACAGTTTCCGGAGAGCAACAAGGGGCACGGCGTCACGGTGCAGCCGCTGCGCGAGGCGCTGGTCGGAACCGAGGTCCGGCTGACGTCGCTCCTGCTCCTCGGCGTCGTCGGGTTCGTGTTGCTGATGTGCTGCGCCAACGTCGCCAGCCTGCTCCTCGCGCAGGCGTCCAGCCGTGCACGCGAGCTCGGCGTGCGGGCGGCCCTGGGCGCTGGCCGCGGACGCGTCGTGGCGCAACTGCTGACCGAGAGCCTGGTGCTGGCGTCGATCGGCGGCGTCGTGGCCTGCGGCGTCACCGCCGCGCTGCTGGCCGCGGCTCCCTCGTTGGTGCCGCCGGGCGTGTTGCCCAACGCGGTTACGCTGTCGTTCGACGGCCGCGTGGCTTTGGCGTGCGTGCTCACGACCTTGGCGGTTGGTCTCCTGTTCGGCCTCGCGCCGGCGTGGCAGGTCACGCGTGGGCGTCTGGCCGAAGCCGTGGCCTCCGAAGGCAGAACGACGCGCCGCGTTGGCTGGCTGCGCAGCGGCCTCGTGTCGGTGCAGGTGGCCGCGGCGGTGCTCGTGCTGTGCGGGGCGGGGCTGCTGCTGCGCACGCTGATCACCCTGCAGAATATGGACAGCGGTGCCCGCGCCACCGAAGTGCTGACCGGTGTGGTCAACCTGCCGATGCCGCTCCCCGGGGCGCCGCAAACCTATCCTTCAGTGGACGCGGTCCGCCGCTTCTATGCGGCTGTCGAGCGCGAAGTCAGGGCCATTCCCGGCGTGCGCAGCGTCGCCTGGGGCGGCGCGATGCCGCTGGATGGCAATTGGTACGGGCAGGGCTTTGCCATCGCCGGCGACCCGCCGAAGCCGCCGGCGGCTCTCGACGTCGCGCCGTACCACATGGTCAGCCCCACCTACTTCGAGACGCTCGACGTGCCGATCGTCGCCGGGCGCGGCTTCACGGCCGCCGACACCGCCGAGGCGCCCGCCGTGGCCGTGGTCAGCGAGGCGTTCGTGGCGCAGTATCTGAAGGGGCGCAGCCCGCTCGGGACGCGGATGGAGATCGGGCGCATCGGGCTTGCGGGCCGTCCGCGCCCGCCGGGGGAGATCGCGGTTCCCACCGTCGAGATCGTCGGCGTCGTCCACCAGGTGAAAGGACTCGCCGCGGAGACGGCGCCGTTGGCGCACGTCTATGTGCCGCTGGCGCAGAACGCCTTCTGGGCCGCCTCGCTCGTCGTGCGGCCGGATCGTGGCGACGCGGCCGCGCTGGCCGGACCCGTCCGCGCCGCTCTGGCCCGTGTGGATCGCGACCGCGCGCTCCTGCGCGTCCGCACCATCGCGACGATTGCCGACGAGGCGACCGCCCGTCAGCGCTTCCGCGCGGTGCTCGTGGGGGCCTTTGCCGCGCTCGCGCTGACGCTCGCGATGGTCGGCGTGTTCGGGGTGTTGTCGCAGTCGGTGCAGCAGCGGATGCGCGAGTTCGGCGTGCGGATCGCCCTCGGCGCCAGCCGGCAGAACGTCATCGGGCTCGTGCTCGGGCACGCCACGCGAATCACTCTTGCGGGCCTCGTCGCTGGACTCGCACTCGCTGCCATGCTCGGGCGCCTGATGGCGACGCTGATCTACCCGATCGCGCCGTCCGATCCGCTCACGTTCGTCATTGTGCCGATCGTCGCGGCGCTGACGGCCGTCGCCGCGTGCGTGGCCCCAGCCTGGCGCGCCACGCGCGTCGATCCGGCCACCGCCTTCCGCGAGGAGTGACCAACGCTCCCCTTGACGTTCGAAAGGAGCGCTGCTACAGTCCTTTCGTCCGTCGAAAGGAGAGCGCGTGAACAAAGACCGGAGCGACGTGCTGCAGGGCACGCTCGACATGCTGGTGCTCAGGGCCTTGCAGCTCGAGCCGATGCACGGCTGGGGGATTGCCGAGCGCATCGAGCAATGGTCCGAGCGCGTGCTCCAGCTCGGGCAGGGGACGCTCTATCCGGGGCTCTACCGCCTGGAGCGTCAGAACTTCATCCGCTCGGAATGGCGTATCACCGATAACAACCGGCGCGCCCGCTACTACTCCTTGACCGCGAGCGGGCGCCGCTACCTGAACGAATCGCTGGCGCAGTGGCGGCGCGTGTCGCGCGCGATCAATCTCGTGCTCGACGTCACGGCCGTGAGCTGAGAGGGGCCGATGGGCGCGATTGCTGACGTGTTGCGGCGGCTTCGGGCGCTGGTCCACCGGCGGGAGCTCGAGGAGCGCCTGGACGACGAGATCCGCTTCCACGTCGAGCAGCAGATCGAGAAGAACCAGCGCGCCGGCATGGCGCCTGCTGAAGCGCGCCGGCAGGCCCTGATCCGATTTGGCGGAGTAGAACAGGTGCGCGAACAGACGCGCGACCAGTTCCGCGCCGCCCCCCTCGAGCATCTCGCACGCGACGTCCGCTACGGCCTGCGCTCGCTGCGCCGCCATCCCGGCTTCACCGCGATGGCCGTGCTGTCGCTGGCCATCGGCATCGGCGCCAACACGGCGATCTTCGGCGTGGCGTACGCGGTGCTGTTCCGGCAGTCGCCGCTCGCCGACCCCGGCACGCTCGTCAACATCTACGAAGCCGAGAGCGTGGGGCAGTTCAATCCGATGTCGTACCCGAACATCGAGGACCTGCGCCGGGGCACGACGCAGGTCTTCAGCGGGATCGCCGCCTCGGCCTTTGCCGTCGCGCAGATCGATCGCGCGGGCACGGCGGCCACCGTGATGGGCGAGGCCGTGACGGGCGGCGCGTTCGCGCTGCTCGGCGTCGAGCCCCAGCTTGGCCGGGCCATTCAGCCGCAGGATGACGTCTCGCGCGGCGGTCATCCCGTGGTCGTGCTGAGCCACGGCTACTGGCAGCGCGCCTTCGGTGGCGATCCGCATGTGGTGGGACGCACGCTGAAGATGGGACGCCGCGGCTACACGATCATCGGCGTCGCCCCGGCCGACTATCGCGGTGGCCTGCCGGCGGTCACCCCGGCCTTCTTCGTCCCGATGGCCATGCTGAACGACGTGATGGGCATCGATATGCTCGACCGGCGGTTCAACCACAGCATGCTCGTCAAGGCGCGCCTCGCTCCCGGCGTGACGAGAGTGGAGGCGGCGCACGCCGCCTCCCTCGTGGCGGCGGCTCTCACCGCCACGCGGCCGGAAGGGTGGATTCCCGGCGAGCGGTTCGAGCTCGTGCCGACGTCCGAGGTGCAGGTCGTTCCGGGAGTGGATCCGCTCCTGCGCGCGGCCGCCTGGCTGCTGATCGCCGTCGTGGGGCTGGTGCTGCTGCTGGCGTGCACGAACCTGGCGAGCTTTCTGGTGGCGCGCGCCGTCGATCGCGGGCAGGAGATTGCCGTGCGGCGCGCTCTCGGCGCCAGTCGCGGCGCGCTCGCACGCCAGGTGCTGGTGGAGAGCGCGCTGCTCGGGCTCGGCGGCGCGGCAGCCGGCCTCGTGCTGGCCTTCGCGCTCCTCGCCCTGCTGCTGTCGATCGACCTGCCGCTGCCGTACGGCATGCGGCTCGACCTTCACTTGGGCCTGGGCTGGACCACGCTGCTCGACTGGCGGGTCCTGGCGTTCACCACGGGCGCGGGCGTGATGGCGGGGATGGCTCTCGGACTGGTTCCCGCCATTCACGGCACGCGCGCCGATCTCGGTTCGGCGCTGAAGTCGGGCAGCAAGGGAAGCGATGCGCCGGGGCCCCTCAGGTGGCGCAACGCGATGGTCGTCGCGCAGATCGCCATGTCGCTCGTGCTGCTCGTAGGCGCGGGCCTCTTCTTGCGGAGTTGGCAGCAGACACTGGCCGTAGACCCGGGCTTCGGACGGGCGCCGACGTCCGTCCTGTCCGTCATCATGCCCGCCACGCGGTCGGCGCCTGACGCCGCCCTGCAGCGCACGCGGCGGCTGCTCGAGCGTTTCCGAACGCTGCCGGGGGCCCGAGCCGCCGGTCTCATCTGGCCGCTGCCGCTCGAGCTCTCGTCGAGCCAGACCGACTTCACCATCGACGGCCGCAGGCCGCCGCCTGGCCGCGAGACCTTTCGCGCCTCGCGGGCGACGGTGGACGGCGGGTACTTCGACGCCGCCGGCATGACGCTCGTGACGGGCCGTACTTTCAACGACGGCGACCGGAGCGACAGTCAACCCGTGGCCATCATCAGCCAGGCGATGGCGCGCCGCTACTGGCCGGACGGCGACTCGCTGGGGCGGATCCTCCGCCGGCCGGATCCCGCGGAAGCCGACCTGATGGTCGTGGGCGTCGTGAGCGACGTCAACGTGCGCTCGCTGGGAGAAGCGCCCCGCGACGTCGTCTACCAGAGCTACACGCAGGGCCCGCCGCTGCCGGGCGCCAGCTTCCTCGTCCGCACGGCCGGCGATCCGGCGCGGCTGGCGCTGACGCTGGTCGGCGCAGGCCAGGAGATCGATCCGGACTTGCGCGTGATGCAGGCGATGACGATGGCGCAGCATCTGGCGACGTCGCGGCTGCCGTCACAGATCGGCGCGTTCCTGCTGGCGGCGTTTGCGGTGCTGGGCATGGCGCTGGCGGCCATCGGGGTGTACGGGACCGTGCGCTACACGGTCGCGATGCGCACCCGCGAGGTCGGCATCCGCATGGCGCTTGGTGCCGATGCCGCCGGCGTCGCCCGATTGCTCGCGTCGCGTGGCCTGCGGCTGGTGCTGGTCGGCGGAGCCATCGGGGTGGCTGTGTCGCTGGTGGCGGCCCGGCTCCTCGCGACGCTGCTCTTCGGCGTCGGGACGTTCGATCCGGTGGCACTCACCGGCGCGCCGATCGTGCTCGGCCTCGCGGCGTGCCTGGCGGCGTATCTGCCCGCGCGGCGCGCCAGCCGCGCGAACCCGCTCGCGGCGCTGCGCGCCGACTGATCGAGCCCGAGCCGGGAGGAGCGTCGTGCCCTCCCGGCTCGGGCGTCGCTCAGGCTTGCTTCCGCCCGGGCGCTGCTGCCACTCCTTCCTCACGATCTCTCGGGAACGGCCGCGTACGCCGCCGCGAGGCGATCGTGATGTTGTTGGCGACGTCGCTCAGAACCGGAATCGCCCACGCGATTTCACCGATGTCGTGCTTGAGACGCTTGTGCGACACGGTGCCCGAGAGGGTGACGCGCCCCGCTTCGCAGCGCACCTCTACGTCACCGGCGCCCGAGAGCAACTCCAGCGTGTCATAGATCAGCTCCTCGACCTCCGGGTCGTTGGTCGGGCCCTGGGGCTGCCCCCGGCGCGCCGCGACCGCGGCGACGAGCGGCGACGCCGTGCTGACAGTCACCTGCGACACGAGCGGGCCGGGGACTGGACCGGTCCAGATCGGCGGGACTGGCACGAATAGCGATTCGTTCATCTCGCCTCCTCTGCTACATCACCGGAAGCTGAGAGGCCTGCCACTGCCCGGGGATCAGCGAGCTGATCGACTGGTAGGGCTGACCAAGGGTGGGCTGGCTGAAAGCGCCCAGCGATGACTGCGCCAGCTGGTGCTGCGCCACGAACTGCAGCTGGTGCACGACGTACTGGACCAGCTGCTGGATCTGCTGCAGCTGCTGGAGACGGACGTACTCGATCTGTTGCAGCTGTTGCAGCTGCTGTGGCACCGACTGCAGAAGTTGGATGACCTGTGGAGTGGAAGAGAAGGTGAGTAGCGGGTTGAACGTCTGCGCGCCGAGAGTACCCTGTGCCCAGTTCTGATTCATAACTATCTCCTCACTGCGGGGGTGAGCGGTCGCGCGGGAACCACCGCTCGGCTCGCCGCGATGCGTGCGTCTCGCGCGGATTCCGTTCTCCGTCACGCCAGGTTGTTGGGACACGCCCTCTCTCGCAACGGACATACCATCGAAGGAGAGACGGAATCTCACACGCTTCGTGGTCGGGCGGCGCGGTGCGGCGCGCACCGTGTAGTTCCGTGCGCGGCGCTGAGTATCGTCAGGGTACGAGTGTCCGCAAACAGGCGCAGCGGTTGAGAGTGATGAGTCCGCTGTCCATTTGATGAGCGTCCCGCCGCATAATGGAGGCCACTCTGGTTACCGCCGACGCATCGCCTGAAACGTGCGCTCCGGCGCGCGTGCCGTATGGCACGTGCGCCGTCATCGGACTCGGCGGACTCTTCGCGGGTGTCACGGGGCCGCTCCTCAGTGCGTTCGTCCCGCTGCTCGTGCAGGCCGCGATCGGCGAGCGGCCCACCGCCATCGGGGCGGTGATGTCGATCGACAACGTCCTGCTCCTCCTGCTCGTGCCCTGGGCCGGAGCGGCATCGGATCGCGCGAGCGCCGCCGGCCGCGGCCGCCTCGTCATCGTTCTTGCGGGGTTCGTGCTGGCGTCGGCCGGCATGGCTCTGTTTGCCTCGCCGGTGGTGGCCGGGTCAGCCGGTCTGATTGCGGCCATGGTCCTGCTTCACACCGGCATCAACAGCCAGCGGGCGCCCTTCCAGGCGCTCGTGGCCGACGTCGTCCCGTCACGGTACCGATCGTTTGCGACCGGCTCGGTCACGTTCCAGATGTGCGTCGGGGCTATCGTGTTCCTGATGCTGGGGCAGATGCTCGGCATGCGGCCGGCGTTCCTGATCGCGGCGGGTACGGTGCTCGCGATTGCGGCAGCGTTTGCACTCGGCCTTCGGGAGCCGGCAGCGCCGCAATCGCACGCCGCGGAGGCCACCTTCCGATCACTCGTCGATGCGGCATGGACGGCCGTGCGTGGCGAGGTTGCGGGGATGCGGGCCATCTTCCTGGCGTCGTTCCTCCTGCAGCTGACCTTTCAGACGTTCACGACGTGGTTCTCGCTGCACGGCACCGAACGGTTCGGCCTGCGGCCCGAGGACGTGACCATCGGCATGATCGCGTGGGCGGTTGGCGGCGTGATTGGCGCGCTGCCGGCGGGCTTCATCGGCAGCCGCCTCGGCAGGCGGAACGCCATGCTCCTCGGGTTCGCGCTGATGGCGGCGTGTCTGTTCGCGCTCAACAGCGTCACGACGATCGCCCAGGCGGCCCCGCTCCTGGCGCTCGCCTCGGCCAGTTGGACCTTGCCGACCGTGAATGCCTATCCGCTCTTCGTCGAGCCGGTTCCCCGGGAGCGGCGCGGCATCCTGGCCGCCCTCTTCCTCCTGTGCATGGCGCTCGGCGGCGCGATTGGCGATCCGCTGAACGGCGGCATCTTCGATCTGGTGGGCAGCTATCAGCCGCTCTTTCTCCTGATGGCGGGGTATACGGCGCTCGCCTTTGTGGCCGTGCTCCTCATTCCTCGTGGGACGGGCGAGGCTGATACCGGAAACTTCAGGATCCGTTAGGGCCGTTTCACGTTAGTCTTTCCAGCACTGGGCCATCAGGTCCCTGGGAGTAGCGAGCCATGATCAAGCCCGTGATGATGTTTGCCGCCTGTGCCGTGCTGGCGTCGGATCCGGTGCTGGCGCAGGCACCCGCGCCTGCCTCGCTGAAACGTGTCGCCGGTGCGAGCAGCGGGGTGGTGCCTCGCACAGCCGACGGAAAGCCGAATTTCGAGGGCGACTGGGTCAATAACACGTTTACTCCGCTCGAGCGCCCCAACGAGCTCAAGGACAAGCCGTTCTTCACCGCCGAAGAAGCGAAGGCGTATGCCGAGCGCGGCATCGCACGCCAAAAAGCGCAACGAAGCGACAACATCCATTACGACGACTTCATCTGGATGAACGAGGCGTCGCTCCGCTCGGTCACCGGCTCTCGTACCTCCATCGTGTTCGAACCGGCCGACGGCAAGATCCCGCCGGTGAACGCCGAAGGACAGAAGCGGGCGCAAGCCCGGGCCGTGGCCCGCAAGGCCGCGGGTGGACCGTCCGACCGCGTCCAGAACCGCGCGCTCTCCGAGCGCTGCATCACCTGGGGACACGAGGGGCCGCCGATGCTCCCGGTCGGCTACAACGCCAACATCAAGATCGTCCAGGGGGCCGACACCATCGTGATCATCCAGGAGATGACGCACAACACGCGCGTGATTCCGCTCGTGCCGGCGCGGCCCCTCGGGAACGCGTTCCGTCATTGGAGCGGGGAGTCCCGCGGCTGGTGGGAGGGAGATACGCTGGTCGTCGAAACGCGAAACTACAACGACAAAGTGGCGTGGCGGGGCGCGTCGGAGAACCTCAGCGTGACCGAGCGCTTCTCACTCGCCGATGACGCGACGATTGACTATCAGTTCACCGTCGAAGACAAGGCCACGTGGGATCAACCGTGGAAGGGGCAGATCGCCATCAAGAAAGCCGACGGCGAGATCTGGGAGTACGCGTGCCACGAGGGTAACTATGGCCTGCGTCACATTCTCAGCGCGGCACGCGCGGAGGACGCCACCGGCACTTCGACCACCGCGCCTGACAGCGATCCACAGTAGTGGGATGAGGCTGCGGAGCACCAACCCTACTTCGCGGACGCCAACCCCTCCGCGCACGAGAACTCGCGCAACTCGTCGTTCGGCGGCGCCGCCTTCCGATACGTACGAACCGACTGGAAGGGTTCGACGAGCGCTTTCGGATCGGTGCTCGTGATCTGATTCTCGAGGACGCCAGGCGACGCGAACCTGATGCGCTCGCGCACGGTGAACTGATCGCTGTGCGGCGAGAACGTATCGAACAGCGCGTCCTCGCGAATGGCCACGGTGTTCACGACGAGCGTGTCCCCCTCCCAGTGCGCGGTGGAATACCCGGCGAATGTCGGGTCATCGAGCACTTTCGATGACGGCTTGCGTCCGTCCAGATAGATCCGGCGATACACGTCGTTCAGTTCCCCGTAAATCGTGATCCGGTCTTTCGTCTGCTGAATCTCCATGCCGTAGGTCATGCTCATCATGTTGGGCATCCCGGCAGAGATACACCTGGCATTCGGATCGAATTCATCCGATCCGGCCATGCGCGACTTCCGAATGACTTCCCATTTGGCCAGGTACTCAGGCGTCAGCTTCGGCGCGTTGTCCGGCCGGCCCTCCCGTCCATCGAGAACCAGCACTGGACGCGGCGGCGGCAAGGCGCCGCCGGGCGCCCCCGCTGCAGGCGGAGGTGCCGCGGCGCGCCCTCGTACGACATTCCCGAACGGGTTGATGGGGTAATACACCCCAGTGAAATCCGGATGCTTCTCCTGCGCGCGAACCGGTGCCGTCGATTCCGGCAGCGCGCACATGAGCACTGCGGCAAGCAAAGCCATGGACTTCGACACGATGTCCTCCTGATCCGTGACTACTGAGCCGGCGGTGCCTGCCCGAGCACGCTGCCGTCGGCGAGCCTGACGCGCGTGAGGAGGCCGGTGCGGCTGCCGTCCTTGGCCGGGCTGAAGTCCACGGTGATGACGTCGCCGGGGTTGAGGCTGCTCTTCGACCAGCCGGCGCGGACCAGTTGGCCGGGCGTCCGGCCCTCGATCGCCCAGTCCACTTTGCCGCCCTTGTCGTCGTCGACCGACAGAAATATCCACACGTGGGGGTTGCTCCACTTCCACTGGGTGACCGTGCCCTTGAGCACGACCACCTTGTCCCCATCGAACGCCGAGTTGCTGTGATGCGCGAAGGCAGACGTCGCCGTCAACAGGACCGCGATGACCAACGAACAAATTCTCATAGGCGATTCTCTCGTGGGCGGATCATCGCATGAAAGCTCGGCCATGAGCCCGTGTGCCCGGCTTTTGCACATGACCGGTAGAGGGCACATGAGTATCAGAAGCTTGACTGTTGCGCCGTTGCTGCTCCTTTTGCTGAGTCCCCCGGTGGTGTCCGGCCAGTCGCCGGATACCGCGCGCGCGGAACTCGACCGGTTCAGCCTGCAAGTGGGCGCGGGGCCGCTGTTGAACAGCGGCGGACACACCTTGTCGGCGGCGTTTGGGTTCTCGCCGATCTCCCGCGTCGATCTGGTGGTGAATGTCGAGCGCGATCACCTGCCGTTTCAACGGGACACGTTCAGCGATGGCTTCAGCGTCACTCGCGGCGGGACGCTGACCTCGGTGAGCGGCGAGGTGCGCGCGTCGGTCTTCCCACCCCACCGTGCCTCAC
>DASRPM010000284.1:0-7338 GCA_035646375.1 Vicinamibacterales bacterium | reverse complement strand
CTGCTCGCGGCAGAGGACCAACCCGCCGCGCGGCCCCCGCAGCGTCTTGTGCGTGGTCGAGGTCACGAAGTCCGCGTGCGGGATCGGGCTCGGATGCAGCCCCACCGCGACGAGCCCCGCGATGTGGGCCATGTCCACCATCACCACCGAGCCGACGGCCCTGGCCACGGCGGCGATGCGCGCGAAGTCGATGATGCGCGGGTAGGCGCTGGCGCCCACGACGATCATCTTCGGCTTGTGCTCGTGCGCCAACTGCTCGAGCGCCTCGTAGTCGATCTGCTCGGTGTCGGGCCGCACGCCATAAGGGACGATCTTGTAGAGCTGTCCGGAGAAGTTGAGCGGATGGCCGTGGGTGAGGTGGCCGCCGTGCGCCAGGTTCATACCGAGCACGGTGTCGCCCGGCTTCACCGCCGCAAAGTACACCGTCATGTTGGCCTGCGCGCCCGAGTGGGGCTGTACGTTGGCGTGATCGGCGCCGAAGAGCGCCTTGGCGCGGGCGATCGCCAGCGACTCGGCCACGTCCACGAACTCGCAGCCGCCGTAGTAGCGGCGGCCGGGATAGCCCTCGGCGTATTTGTTGGTGAGTACGGAACCCGCCGTTTCGAGAATCGCCTGGCTGACGAAGTTCTCGGAGGCGATGAGTTCGAGCCCCTCTGACTGCCGTTTCTGTTCGTTGGCGACTGCGCTTGCGATTTCAGGGTCGGTTTCGGCCAGCGTGCGCGAGAGCGCGGTGCGAGTCAGGTTGGGCATAGAGGATCGATTGTACCCAGGGCGGGCTAAAGCCCGCCCTCTACGTACTGAAGCCCGCCCTCTACGTACTGGTCGGGCGGGTCTAAAGACCCGCCCTACGAAAGCGAAGGCGCGCGCTTGCCGGCGAAGATCGTCGCGCGGGTGAAGAGGCGCTGCTTTCCGGTGCGCTTCGTGTTGACGTTGTCGAGGAAGTCGAACGACCCCTCGCGCAGCTCGAGGATCGACACGTCGGCGGGCGCGCCGGTGCGCAGCGTGCCGAGCCCCTTGAACGCCGGGAAGCTGGCGGCGGCCTGCGAGGTGGCCATCGCGATCACCTGCATCAGCGGCACGCCGAGCATCAGCAGCTTGGACATCACGTTCGGGAAGTCCACCACGTGCTCGGCGCGGCCGGCGTCGGTCCAGTCCGACGAAGTCGTGTCGGGCAGGAAGCCCGCCTTGATCCCCTCGGCCATCGTGTCCCACGTGAAGTGGCCGATGCGCCCGTTGCCGATGTCGAAGCGGATGCCGCGGCGCCGCGCCGCAATCACCTCGGGCAGCACGCCGCCCTTGCCGTCGAAGATGGTGTTGGGCGGAAACGCGTACATGTGGGTGACGATGTCGCCCGGCTTGAGCAGCGGCAGCAGCTGCGGAATCGTCGAGAAGCCCTGACCGATGTGGATCATCACCGGCAGACCGAGCGGCCGCGTGATCTCCTGCGCCCGCCGCACCGCCTCGAGATCGCGCTCGCCGACCACGTTGCGCGACAGGCGTGCCTTCACGCCGATCACGACGTCCCGGTGACGCAGGATGGCCGCGCGGGCCAGCGCCACGTCGGCCCGCGAGAGGTCCATCAGGTCGCCCTCGTCGATGACGCCGACGCGCGACAGGTTGATGAGCACGCGCACGCGGTTCGGTGCCTGCTTCGCGAACGCTACGACGCTGTCGATCTGATCGGCGCCCCTCGAGCCCGCGTCCACGAGCGACGTGACGCCCTGGGACAGGCAGATGCCGGGCATCTCGGCTGAGCGCACGTGCGTGTGGACGTCGATGAGGCCTGGCGTGACGAGCGCACCCGACGCGTCCACGACCTCCGCGGCGGCCGATGCCGGAATCGACGGCCGCACGGCCGCAATCCGCCCCTTGGCAATCGCCACGTCGGCGGCCGCGTCGAAGCGGCGCGAGGGGTCGATGACGCGGCCCCCCTTGACCAGCAGGTCGTATTCAGCGCCGGAGGTGGAGCGCGTGGCGGCGAGCACCGCGCCGCCGCCGGCGGCAGTGGTCAGGAACGCGCGGCGTGTCAGCATGCGCGGATCATAATGGGAGAAAGCCTTCGCGATGCCAACCGTTACTGTCTCTTCTCGCGGCGAACAGCGCATCCGTGGCGGCCATCCATGGATCTATCGCGCCGACGTGACCGGCGTGGACGCCTCGGGGGGCGACGTGGTGGACGTCGTCGGCCCGCGCGCGCGGCCGATCGGGTCGGCGCTCTTCAGCGATCGCTCGCAGATCACGATCCGCATGCTGACCGTGGGCGATTCCGCCGACGTGGCGGCGCTGGTGCGCGCCCGGCTCGAGCGCGCCCTCGCGTTCCGCACGACGCTGGCGCTCGACGCGACGGCGTATCGGCTGGTGCACGGCGAAGCGGATCTGCTGCCGTCGCTGGTGGTCGATCGTTACGCGGACTACGTGGTGGTGCAGACGCTGTCGCAGGGCACGGACCGGCTGGTGCCGGTGATCGTCGCGGCGCTCACCGAGCTCCTGCACCCGGCCGGCATCCTGGCCCGGAACGATCCGAAGGTCCGCGCGCTCGAAGGGCTCGAGCAGCGGGTGGACGTGCTCGCCGGCGAGATTCCCGACACCGTGACCGTGCGCGAGGGGCCGGTCGAATACGCCGTGGATCTGCGGCACGGCCAGAAGACCGGGCTCTTCCTCGATCAGCGCGAGAACCGCGAGGCGGCCGCGCGCTATGCGCGTGGCCGTCTGCTCGACTGCTTCAGCTATCACGGCGGCTTCGCGCTGCGCCTCGCGCCGCAGTGCGAGTCGGCGGAAGCGGTGGACATCTCGGCCGACGCGGTGGCGCGCATCACCGCCAACGCCGCGCGCAACGGGCTGGCCACGCTGCAGGCGCGCGAGGCCAACGTGTTCGACGAGCTGCGGCGCCTCGAGCGCGCCGGCGTCCGCTACGACACCATCGTGCTCGACCCGCCGGCGTTCGCCAAGAACAAGGCCTCGGTGCCCAACGCCGTGGCCGGCTACAAGGACATCAACCTGCACGCCATGCGCCTGCTCGCTCCCGGGGGGACGCTCGTGACGTGCAGCTGCTCGTACAACATCAGCGAGGAGATGTTCGGCGACATCCTGCACGAGGCGTCGATCGACAGCCGCGTGCCGGTGACCGTCGTCGAGAAGCGCATGCAGGGGCGCGACCATCCCGTGCTGCTGGGCGTGCCCGAGACCCACTACCTCAAATGTTTCATCCTCCGACGCGTCGAGTGAGCCATGCAGCCTTTCGCCGACTACCGTGACCACGTGGGCGCCCTGCCCGACAAGCAGTTCAAGTCCACCCTGTTCCGCAGTGAGCGGCTGATGCTCGGCCTCAACTGCCTGTCGCCGGGACAGGAACAGCACCTCCACGAGCACGCCGGCCAGGACAAGTTCTACTTCGTGGTCGAGGGCGAGGGGCGGTTCGTGGTTGGTGCCGAGACGCGGACGGCGGGCCAGGGGCACGCCGTGTGGGCGCCGGCGGGTGTTCCGCACGGGGTCCGCAACGACACCGAGGCGCGCCTGGTGCTGCTCGTCGGCATTGCTCCATTTCCCGGATGAACGGATGGATGAGGCCCGCGTGAGCGAATCTCCCGCCGGTTGACGCCCCAGTACGGTTCGGCTAAGGTCGCGCACGCCTGGAACGAACCGCCGTGGCGTCTCGGCTCAACCCTCGGTCACCGGCGATGGGCGTCTTCGACCACGACATGCGGTCGAACGTCGTCTACTGCTCCCCCGAAGTCCATCAGATCTACGGCTGGCCCGCGGACCTCGTGGCGACGCTCGACATGTTCGGCGAGCACACGCACCCGGACGACCGTGTGCAGCGCGACGCCGCCGTGGCGCAGGCGCACGACCCGGCGGGCGACGGCCGCTACAACTTTCAGTACCGCATCGTGCGCACCGACGGCGCCGTCCGCTGGGTGCACACGCGCTCGCAGACCTTCTTCAAAGGCTCCGGCGCCGCGCGTAAGCCGGCGCGAGTGATCGGCGCCATCACCGACGTCACCGACGCGCGGGCGGCGCTCGGCCTGCTGCGGGATCGCGAGGATCGGCTGCGCCGCGCCGAGACTCTCGCCCGGATGGGCCACTTCTCGGTCGACCCCGACGGCGGCAACGCCATCTGGTCCACGGGCAACAAGCTGCTCTACGGGTTCGAGACCGACTCGAATCCGTCGTTCAACGACTTCGTGGCACGCCTGCATCCGCTGGATCGGCCCCGTCTCGCGGCGGCGTTCGCGAGTGCCGCCGAAGAGCGCCGGAATTTCGAGATCGAGTTCCGCGTCATCCGGCCCGAGGGTGAGGCCAATCTGCGAGGGCTGGTCGAGTGCACGGCCGACGCCGACGGGCACCTCCGTTTCTTCGGCACCAACATCGACGTCACGGATCAGAAGCGGACCGAAGCGGCGCTCCTCGCCAATCAGGAGCGGCTGGCGCAGGCCGTGCGCCTCGGGCGTCTGGGCATCTTCGATCACGACCACGCGACCGGCAGGGTGTACTGGTCCCCCGAGCAGCGCGCCTTCTTTGGAATCGGCCCCGACGAAGACGTCGTGTCCGTGGCCCGCTCTCTGCAGCTGATTCACGCCGACGATCGCGCGCGCTCGGAGGCCGCCATGCTCCGCTCGCACGACCCGGCGGGCGACGGCAGCTTCGATATCGAGCACCGCGTGATGACCAGTGACGGCGCGATCCGGTGGCTCCACGCACGCGCGCAGACCTACTTCGAGGGCACGGGCGCCGGCCGCAGAGCGGTGCGTACGGTCGGGGCCACAGTCGACATCACCGACCTCAAGCAGGTGGAGATCGACCTCCGCATCAAGGACAACGCCTTGACGTCGTGGGTGCGTGGCGTGCTCATCGTGGGGCTCGACCGGCTGATCTCCTACGCCAACCCGTCGTGGCTCCAGATGCACGGCTTCGACAGCGCCGGCGAAGTGCTGGGCACCAGCCCGTTCGACTACGTGGTCGACCCCGCACAGCCCGCGCGCATTCGTGGCGTCCTCAACAGCACCGGCTCGTGGATGGGCGAGGTGGTGGCGAGGCGCAGGGACGGCACGACCTTCGACGCCGCGCTCTCCATCAACTCGGTGACCACCGCCGACGGCAGGCACGTGGCGTTCCTCGGCTCGATCGAGGACGTCACCGAGCGGAAGCGCGCCGAAGGGCAGGTGCGCCGCAGCGAGGCGATGCTGCGCTCGGTCTTCGAGGCGTCGCAGGACGCCATCGTGGTCACCAAGGCAGGACGCGTCGTGTTCGCCAACCGCGCTGCTGCCAGGATGTACGGGCTTGCCGAGACGGCCGGCATGCTCGATCAGCCGGTGAGCCGCTACCTGCCCGAGTCGGAACTGCCGCGCGTACTGGCGATCGACCAGGCCCGCGAGCAGGGGCTGCCCGCCCCTACCTCCTACGAGACCAAGGGGTTGCGCCTCGACGGCACCATCTTCGACGCCGAGATTTCAGCGTCCACCTACACCATCGACGGCGAGCTGTATCCCCTCCTGGTGATTCGCGACGTGAGCCAGCGCAAGGCGGCGGAGCGGACGCTGCGCGAGACGGCCGAGCGGCTGTCGAAGGTCTTCAACAGCACGTCCGACGCCCAGATCCTGCACAGCGTCGAGGCGGACGGGCGGCTGAAAGTGGTCTCGGCGAACGATGCGTATAAGGCCGTCCGGGCCGCGTCGTTCCCTGGTGTGCCCACCGCCATCGAGGGACGCTATCGCGAAGCCGTGCTGGCGGAGCAGGGGATGATGCCGGCGCAGATCGAGATGGAGATGCCGGCCTACCGCCGGGTCATCGCCACCCGGCAGCCGTCGTCGCACGAGCTCGAGATCCCGCTGCCGAGCGGCGAGGTCGCCATCGTCGAGGCGCACATCGAGCCGGTGCTCGACTCGGACGGGCGCTGCACGCACGTGCTCTGGGTCGGCCGCAACATCACCGATCGCAAGCGCGCCGAGGCCGAGCGCGAGCAGCTCGAACGCCAGCTCGAGCAGGTGCGCAAGATGGAGTCGATCGGCCAGCTCGCCGGCGGCATCGCGCACGACTTCAACAACATGCTCACCGTCGTGCTCGGCAACGTGGACCTGATGCGGATGCAGATGGGACCGCAGCACCCGCTCGAGCAGGAAGTGGCGGCGGTGGAGCAGGCCGCGCACCGGTCGAAGGAGATGGCGCGCCAGCTCCTCGCGTTCTCGCGCCAGCAGATCATCCAGCCGATGGTGCTGGACCTGAACCAGCAGGTGGCCACCACACGCACGCTGTTCGCGACGCTCATCGGCGAGCAGCTCACCGTGGCGTTCCGGCCCGGCGGCGGGTTGTGGCCGGTGCTGTGCGATCCGTCGCAGATCGACCAGATTCTGCTGAATCTGGTGCTCAACGCCCGCGACGCCATGCCCCGCGGTGGCACCATCACCGTGGAGACCAGCAACGTCACCCTCGATCACGCCACGCGCGCCGACGTGCCAGGCGCCTTGCCCGGGCAGTACGTGATCCTGGAGGTTCGCGATGAAGGCGTGGGCATCGACCCCAACGTGCTGCCGCGCATCTTCGAGCCGTTCTTCACGACCAAGCGCGTCAACAAGGGGACCGGTCTGGGCCTTGCGACCGTCTACGGCATCGTGAAGCAGAACGGCTGGTTCATTCGCGTGGACAGCGAGCCGGACCAGGGCGCCTCGTTCCGCCTCTACATGCCCAGGGCCACCTCCAGCGGCGCTCCAGCGGTGGCGCCCGTGGTGCGCGCCGCGCCGCCACCAATGGCGGACACGTTCACGGGAGAGCGCCGTGGCGTGACGATTCTCCTGGTGGAAGACGACGAGATGGTGAGGAACCTCACCAGCGGCCTGCTCGGCTCGCTGGGCTACACCGCCTTCGTGTGCGACTCGCCGGCGGCGGCGATCGTGCGCTTGAAGACGGAGCGCATCGTGCCCGATCTGCTGCTCACCGACGTCGTCATGCCGTCGATGACGGGTCCCGAGCTGCGCGAACAGTTGATCGAGACGATGCCCACGCTGAAGACGGTGCTGATGTCGGGCTACACCAGCCACAGCGCCATTCAGCGCGCGCTGTCCGAGAAGGCGGTGCGCTTCATCCAGAAGCCGTTCACCAAGCAGGAGCTGGAGCAGGCGATACGGGAGCTGTTGAGTGATGCATGAAGGCTCACGGCTCACGGCGTGGAAGGCTTGAGCCCTAAGCCTTGAGCCCCGAGCCGCGGCGGCTTGCCTTGGTCAATCCAGCTGTGGAGGTCTCCGCCGTTTCGTCGCCTGTTCGAACGCGTACGCGAGCTCGATGAGCCGCGGCTCGCTGCAGGCGCCGCCGGTGAAGCTGACACCGAACGGTGTCGGCCGGGGGTCG
>DASRPM010000283.1:0-11390 GCA_035646375.1 Vicinamibacterales bacterium | reverse complement strand
GTGATGCCGCGGTTGACGAGCGCCGCCCGCGAGGCCACGGTCTGCGACTGCGACACCACGCCCACGGTGGCGGCAATCGCCAGGACACCGGTAGCCAGCAGCAGGCGGGCGATCGTCATCGAGCAAGAACCTCAGGATCGGGCGCATCCTCGTGCGCCAGCGTGCGCACGAGCCGGTTGTCCGAGTCTACGGCAATCATACGGGGCTCGACGGCCTCGTCGGTGAGGCAGAACGCCACGATGATGACCGTGTCGCCGGCCTGGAAATGGCGCGCCGCGGCGCCGTTCACCACCACCTGACGCGAGCCCTCGGGCAGCGCGATCGCGTAGGTTTCGATGCGCTGGCCGTTGTTGACGTTCCACACCGAGACCTTTTCGCCTGGGACGATGTCGGTGAGGCGCATCAGCCCCGCGTCGATGCCGATGCTGCCGATGTAGTTCAGGTCGGCGCCGGTGACCACGGCGTGATGGATCTTCGACTTGCAGATGACTCGCAGTTTCATGGCTTTACAACATTTCGTAGGCCCGGGCCTTCAGACCCGGACGGCGTGCACATGACGTTGTCGATGAGCCGTGTCGACCCAACCCACAGCGCGCCGGCCGCGACCACCGGCCCGGTGATGCGTTGCACGGGCTGGAACGTCCACGGATCCACCAGCTCCAGGTACTCGAGGCGCAGCCGCGCGTCGGCCTGAATGGCTTCGGCCGCGAGGTGCTTCACGGCCGCCGCGTCGATCGTACCAGCGGCGACGGCGTCGCGCGCGGCACCGAGCGCGCGGAAGAGCGCCGGCGCCAGCGCACGCTCGCCGGCGTCGAGGTGCTGGTTGCGCGAGCTCAGGGCCAGGCCGTCGGGCTCGCGAACCGTCGGCACCGGTGCAATCGTCACCGGCACGTTCAGGTCGGCCACCATCCGCCGGATGATCGCGAGCTGCTGCGCGTCCTTTTCACCGAAGTAGGCCACCTCGGGCTGGACGATGTTGAACAGTTTCAACACGACGGTGGCGACGCCGTTGAAATGGCCGGGGCGGAACGCGCCGCACAGATGCGCGGCCGTGTGCGCCACGTGCACCGTGCAGTCGGGCGGCTCCGGATAGATCTCCTCGGGCGCGGGCGCGAACACGATGTCCACGCCAAGCCCCTCGCAGAGAGCGAGGTCGGCCTGGAAGGGCCTCGGGTAGCGCGCCAGGTCGTCGGCGCGGTCGAACTGCAGCGGGTTGACGAAGATGCTCACCACGACCGTCAGGCAGTCCGCGCGCGCGCGCTCGATGAGCCGCGCGTGGCCCGCGTGCAGCGCCCCCATCGTCGGGACGAGCCCGATGGCACCGAGACCGCGCCGCGTCGCCAACGACGCGCGGACGTCGTCGGCGGTCTGGACCACGCGCAGCGGCATCCGTCGTCTCGTGCGGACCGGTCAGGACTGCGGAGTCTCGATCGGACGGGCCACTTCGGGGAAGCGGCCGGCGCGCACGTCGTCGGCATAGGCGCGTGCGGCGCGCGTGACCTCGTCCGACAGCCGGGCATACTGCTTGACGAACGACGGGACGTGCCCGTCGAAGAGTCCCAGCATGTCGTGGCTCACGAGCACCTGCCCGTCGCAGTGGGGCCCCGCGCCGATGCCGATGGTCGGGACGCTGACAGCGGCGGTCACGCGCCGCGCCGCGTCGTCGCCGACCGCTTCGAGCACGATCGCAAACGCGCCCGCCCGTTCGAGTCCGTGCGCGTCTTCCACGAGCGCCTCGATCTCCTCGCGCTGCACGGCTTGCCGGCGGTAGCCGCCCATCTGATGAACCGACTGCGGCTGCAGCCCCAGGTGGCCCATGACGGGAATGCCCACCTCGACCATGCGTCTGACGGCTCCGGCAATTGCCGGCCCGCCCTCGACCTTCACCGCCGCGGCCCCGGCCTGCAGCAGCCGGCCGGCGTTCCGCACGGCTTCCTCGACGCTGACCTGGTAGGACATGAAGGGCATGTCCGCGACGATGAGCGCGCGTGAGGTGCCGCGCGCCACGGCGCGCGTGTGGTGCAGCATGTCGTCGAGCGTCACCGGCAGCGTGTGCTCGTAGCCGAGCACCACCGGGCCAACCGAGTCGCCGACCAGCAGCACGTCCACGCCCGCGCGGTCGAGCAGGCGCGCCATGGTGGCGTCGTAGGCGGTGAGAACCACGATCTTCTCGCCGCGGCGCTTCTTCTCGCGCAGGTCGGGCACGCGTACGTGGCGTTCGCTCATTTCACGGCCGCGAACGTCCTGGTCAGCCAGCCGTTGACGGCGTCCGTCACGTCCTTGCTGACCGTGCGGTCATCGAGGCTGGCGTATTCGCGAATCTCGCCGGTGACGGCGGGCGTCAGCAGGTGGTTCACGCCGCGCACCATGACCAGCTCCACCGACTTGCTCTTGCCCTCCTTGCGGGCGATTTCGACCAGGCGTTCCGCGTTGGACGGCTCCACCTCGTGATCGATCGCGCCGTGCACGAACAGGATCGGCTGGCGGACGTCCCCAAGGGCCTTCGCCGGATCGAACAGCAGAACGCTCTGCATCCACGGCGTGTCGGCTTCCTGGCGCAGGTTCGGCGGCACGCCTTCCCAACCCTTGCCCGAGATCACCGCCGAGTGAATCTGCTTCTGCATCGCCACGCGCGTGGCGCGATCCTGCGGCGACAACGACGTCTGTTCGAGCGCCTTCTGCTGCTGCGTGAGGACGAGCTCGGCGCCCGTGGTGCCCGCGCCCGCCAGCGACACGACTGCCGCGAGCTTGCGCTCCTTCGCCGCCGCGAGCATGGCCACCCACGCGCCCTCGCTGTGGCCGATGACGGCCATGCGCTTCGGGTCCACGTCCTTGCGCTCGTTCAGCCAGCGGACCACCGCGCGTACGTCCTCGGCCTGGTCGGCGAGCGTGGACGACTCGGAGCGGCCGCCGCTCTGCCCGAAGCCGCGCTTGTCGTAGCGCACCACCAGGTAGCCGGCCCTGGCGATCGCGCCCGCCAGCTGGCCCAGCGTCGGTACGCCGTGCGCCTGGCCGTCGCGATCGTTGATGCCCGCACCGCCGAGCAGGATGACGGCCGGGAGACGCGAGCCGGCCGCCAGGCTGGCGGGCTTTGTCAGTGTGCCTCCCAGGTTGAACCCGGTGGCCGGGATCGTCACGGCCTCGTCGCCGGGGTTCGAGAACACCTGCGTGCGCGAGGTGGATGCCGCGACGTCCGCGCGCACGACGTCGAGCCCCTGCGACGGCACCGTGAACCGCACGAGGCTGCCGTCCTTCATCGCGGTGATGCTGAGGCCGAGGTCGTTCGAGCCGGGGATCTGCCACAGCGCCTCGAAGTGCACGACGTCGAAGAAGTCCTTGCCCACCTGAATCCGCTCGGCCACGGAGGAGAGCAGCTTCACCGTCGTCTGGCCCTGCGGCAGCAGGTAGGCGCGCAGCTCGGTGCCGCCCGGCGCGCTGACCAGCCGGCGGCTCACCGCCTCGAACGCGCCGAAGAACGAGTTGGGCAGCAGCACGACCGACTGCGGCGAGATGGCGTGCTCGCGCGAATAGGGTCCGCCCGTCTGGGTGCCGTTGGTGCGGGCCGTGTCGGCCGCGAAGGTTGAGGTGGCCGTGACGTCGCCGCCGTTCACCGTGGCGTCGAGCGCGAAGGACAGCGGCGTCCAGTCCGGGGCGTACTTCACCTCGGCCCGGCGCGTGGTGATGCTCGAGGGCACCGACATGCGGCCCTGGCTGACGATGGAGATACCGGTGGCGTCGGTCCGGACGGTCACATCCTCCCGCCCGATCGGCGTTCCCTTCAGGAAGATGGTGTAGCCGCGGGACGGCGGAGCCGCCGCTTCCTGTGCCTGGGCCGCCGTCGCGAACAGCAGCAGAAAGGCCCAAGTACAATTGCGAAAGAACATTGAGGCGATCGTATCAGACGCATCTGGGTCAGGTGGGTCAGGTGGGTCAGGTGGGTCGGATGGGTAAAAACGCTTGTGAAAAGCCTCCTCCAGGACTACCAGCAAATCGTTGAAAGCGCGGCGATTGGCGAGGTCGCGGCCACGCTTCAGCTGGCTGTGGCCGGCAACGACCGGGCGTCCTTCCTCCAAGGGCTGCTGACCAACGACGTCCAGGCGCTCAAAGCCGGCGACGGCTGCTACGCGGCGTGGCTCACGCCGCAAGGCCGGATGCTCACGGACATGCACGTGCTCGAATCGGACGGCATGATGCTGCTCGACGTGCCGGAGGCTCAGGGCGAGGCTACCGTGGCCCGGCTCGATCAGTTCCTGTTCTCGGAAGACGTGAAGCTCGGCTCGCTTGCCGGGGCGCTCACGACCCTGTGGGTGCACGGCCCCGCGGCCGCCGCCGCGCTCGAACAGTCGCTCGACGGCGCCGGCGGCCTGGGCGCCTGGCCGCAGTGTCACCACGAGCACGTCGGTTTTGCCGGCGAGTCGCTCGTGCTGGCCCGGATCGATCAGCTCGCCGTCCCCGGCTACTGCGCCTACCTCAGCGCCGGAAACCGGGCCGCGCTCGTGGCGGCGCTCGAAGCAGCCGGCGCGCGGCAGGTGAGTCCCGATGCCATCGCGGCCGCGCGCATCGAAGCGGGCTACCCGCTCTTCGGCACCGACATGACCGCCGACACCATCCCGCTCGAGGCAGGCATCGAACCGCGCGCGATCTCCACCACGAAGGGCTGTTACGTGGGTCAGGAGGTCATCATCCGCGTGCTGCACCGCGGACACGGGCGCGTGGCGCGGAAGCTGGTGACGCTGAAGCTGGACGGCGAGGGCGCCGCGGCCCGCGCCAAGGTCGTGAACGGCGACCGCGAGGTGGGCGTCGTGACGAGCGCTGCGCTGTCACCGGCGTCGGGCGCGATCGCGCTCGCCTACGTCCATCGTGATCTGGCGGTCGACGACGCGCGCGTTGAAGTCGAGACGGCGGCGGGCCGCCTTTCGGCGACGGTGCGGGTGCAGCCGCTACGCAGTCAGTAACGCGATCAGCTCCTCGTCCGCCGGGGGAAAGCCCAGCGCGCGCAGCTCCGCGCGCGGCACCCAACGCATCTCCTGGCCGAGCAGTGGCCGCGGAGTGCCCGCCAGATCGCAGCGGTAGAAGTGCAGCGTCACGTGCCGATCGTCGTAGGCGTGCGCCGCCGTGGACACGACGGCGCGCACCTCGACGTCGGTGCCCAGCTCTTCCTGCATCTCGCGGCGCAACGCCTCTTCGTGGCTCTCGCCGGCAGCCACCTTGCCGCCGGGAAATTCCCACAGCCCCGCCAGGTGCACGCCCGCCTGCCGTCGTGTGACCAGAAAGCAGTCGTCGCGCTCGACGACGGCGGCGACGACGTGCAGGGTGACGCCGCTCACGCCCGTCTCGGCTTACGCTTCGCCGCGGTGCGTGGTTGCCCGCCCTTCTCCACCCCAGCACGCTGGGAAACGCGTGCCGGGGACCCCGGTTTCGGGCGGGCGTGTGGCGACGTCCGGCAGAAGCCCTTCATCGGGCAGCCGCCGCAGCGTGGCGTCCGTGGCGCGCAGACCGTGGCGCCAAGGTCCATCAGACCCTGGTTGAAGTCGAACACGTGCTTGTATGGCACCAGGGCTTCGGAGAGCTCCCATAGATGCCGGCGCATCGCGTGGGCCTTGGGATCGCCCTTGGCCACGAACACGCGGAAGAGCACGCGCGCGACGTTGGTGTCGAGGATGGCGGCGCGCTGGTGGAAGGCGAAGCTGCGGATGGCGCCGGCCGTGTACGCGCCGATGCCTTTGAATGACAGCAGGGTGTCGTGGTCCGACGGGAGCTGGCCGCCGAACCGTTCCACGCTCTCGCGAGCAATGGCGTGCAGCCGCTTGGGCCGGATGTTGTAGCCGAGCGGACGCCACGTGGCGCTCACGTCGGCCTCGTCGGCGGCCGCCAGCACCTCGAAACTCGGGTACTTGGCGAGCCACTCGTGATACTTCGGCAGCACGCGATCGACCTGCGTCTGCTGCAGCATCACCTCCGACACAAGGATGTGGTACGGATCGCTGGTCGAGCGCCACGGCAGCGTGCGGCCGTTGGCCCTATACCAGCTCAACAACTTGCGCCTGAAAAGTTGCCGCGTGGACGGGATGGGCACGGAAGATGGCGGCATCGAGGCCCATATAATTCCACGCGTGCGGATCTACACAAAGACGGGCGATTCTGGCGAGACGTCGCTCTTCGACAAATCGCGGGTGCCGAAGTCGCATCCGCGGGTCGAGGCCTATGGCGACGTGGACGAACTGAACGCCTGCCTGGGCGCGGCCCGTTCCGCCGGCGCGGATCCCGATCTCGACAGCGCGCTCGAAACGATCCAGCGCCAGCTCTTCGCCGTCGGCGCACGGCTGGCGGACCCGTCCGCGCGCATCGCGGCACGGGTGGAAAAGGCCGCCGTCCATGTCGCGGACGTCGAGCGTTTAGAGCAGTGGATCGACAGTTTCGAGCAGGCCCTGCCGCCGCTGCGCAAGTTCATCCTGCCAGGCGGCAGCATGTGCGGCGCCTGGCTGCATCTGTCGCGCACGGTGTGCCGGCGCGCCGAGCGCCGGGTCGTGGGACTGGGGGAGGCAGCGGTGGAGCCGATCGTGGTGGTCTATTTGAACCGGCTCTCCGATCTGCTGTTCGTGATGGCGCGCACGGCGAGCCATCGTCAGGGCTTGCCGGAAACTGAATGGTGACCGGTCTCGAGGCGGCGTACGCGTCCTGCGAGCACGCCGCCCGATCGCACTACGAGAACTTCCCAGTGGCCTCCCTGCTCGTGCCGGCGCCAATGCGGTGCCACATCGCGGCCTTGTATGCCTTTGCCCGCGCGGCCGACGACATTGCCGACGAGGGCTCACGGGCCGCGGCCGACCGGCACCGGCTGCTCGACGGCTGGAAGGCGCGGCTGAGCGACTCGGTGGACGCTCCGTCGCCCGGGCCGCCGGCTCGCGACGGAGAGCCCGCCAACACCGTGGAGATCTTTCTCGCGCTCGGCGACACCATCCGCCGGAAGCGGCTGCCGGTGGTGCTCTTCGACGATCTATTGAGCGCCTTCGCCCAGGACGTCACGGTGACCCGCTACGCGGCATGGGACGACGTGCTCGACTACAGCCGGCGCTCCGCCAACCCGGTGGGCCGGCTCGTGCTGCGGATTGCCGGCTACGACGAGCCGCGGCTCGACGCCTGGTCCGACGCCATCTGTTCGGCGCTCCAGCTCACCAATTTCTGGCAGGACCTGAAAATCGATTTCGACCGCGGGCGCATCTACCTGCCTGCCGAGGAGATCGAAGGGCACGGAGCGGCCGAGGCCGATCTGGCCGCCGGACGGCTGACGCCGCCCTGGCGCGCGGCGATGGCGGCCGCCGTGACCCGCACGCGCGCGATGTTTCTATCCGGGCGGCCGCTCTGCGGCGCCGTGGCCGGGCGGCTCAAGCACGAGCTGCGGGCCACGTGGCTCGGAGGCATGCGCGTGCTGGCGCGGATCGAGCACGCGGACTTCGACGTCGTAGACCGCCGCCCCTCGCTTGGCGCCACCGACGTGCCGTGGCTGGCGTGGCAGCTCGTTACATGGGCCGCGCGCCCGGAGCCTCGCTGACGATGGCGTCGCGCGACACGAGCTTCTATTACTCGTTCCTGGTGCTGCCCCCGCGCAAGCGGCAGGCGGTTCTGGCGGTGTGGGACTTCTGCCGCGCCGTGGACGACGCGGTGGACGAGGTGGAGACGGATTGGCAGCGCGGCTTGACGCCGGAGGCGCGGGCCCGCGCGGAGGAGTCGCTGGCCGTCTGGCGCGACGAGCTCGACCGGATCTTCGGCGGCATTCCGATGACGCCGCAGGGCAAGTCGCTGCAGCCGTGGGTGTCGGAGTTCAATCTGCCCAAGCGCGAGTTCAGCTCGCTGATCGACGGCGTCGAGATGGACCTGACGTACGTGAAGTATCCGGATTTCGAGGCCTTGTCCACCTACTGCCACAAGGTGGCATCGAGCGTCGGGCTCATCTGCCTGGAGATCTTCGGCTACCGAGATCCCGGAGCGCGCGACTACGCCGTCAACCTCGGCATCGCGCTGCAGCTCACGAACATCATCCGCGACGTGGCCGGCGACCTGAAACGCGGCCGAATCTACCTGCCGATGGACGACCTGGCCTGGTTCCACGTCACCGAGCACGACCTGCGGGCGGGCGTCGTGACCCCCAACGTCAAGTCGCTGATGCGCTACCAGTGCCGGCGGGCGCGCTATTACTATCGGCTGGCCTCGGAACGGCTGCCCCGGATCGATCGCCGGAACCTGGTGGCCGCCGAGATCATGGGCGAAATCTACTTTGCGATCCTCCGCAAAATCGAGCGTGCGCGCTACGACGTGTTCTCCGCCCGCCACCGCGTGGCGCGCCCGCGCCGCGCGATCATTGCGCTCGACGTCTGGTCGCGTGCGCTCCTCGAGCCCCGCCCCCGCAGCAAGCGCTGACGTGGGACGTAGTTGCGGGCCTTCAGGCCCGCCTTCATGAGCCACGAGCCCGATGTCGTAGTCGTAGGCGGTGGCTTTGCCGGTCTCAGCGCCGCCACCTCGCTGGCGGCACGCGGCGCCCGCGTGCTGGTGCTCGAGGCGCGGCCGTCGCTTGGCGGCCGGGCATCGTCGTTCGCCGACCCGGCCACCGGCGAGCCGGTGGACAACGGTCAACACGTCGTCACCGGCGCCTATTACGAGACGTTCGAGTTCCTCGGCCGCATCGGCACGAGGGACGGCGTGCGCATGCAGACCAGCCTGGAGCTCGAGATCGTGGAGCCCGACGGCCGCCGGTCGCGATTCACCTGTCCGCCGCTGCCCTCGCCGCTGCACCTCCTCGGCGGACTGCTGCGCTGGCCGGCGCTGCGCTGGCGCGATCGGCTCGCCGCGGTCTGGATGGGCCTGCGCCGGGCGCCCGGTCCGCAGGAGACCGTGCGGCAATGGCTGCAGGCGCAGGGACAGACGCCGCGGCTCATCGAGCTGCTCTGGGAGCCGCTGGCAGTGGCCGCGCTGAACCAGCCGATCGATACGGCCGCCGCGTCGTCGTTTGCGACCGTCATCGACAGGATTCTCGCGCGCCGTGCCGCGTCCGCGCTGGGTCTCGCCGTGACGCCGCTCAGCGACCTGTATGCGGTTCCGTCGCGCTCGTTCATCGAGGCTCGCGGCGGCGCCGTGCGAACCGGCCGCGCCGCGGTGATCGGCGCGTGGCCGGCCGCGTCGTTGTCGGTCCGCTCCGGCGATCACGAGATCTGGCCGCGCGCCGTCATCTGCGCCGTGCCATGGCACGGCCTGCGTGCCGCGTTCTGGCCCGAGCCGCCGCCGCTGGCGGCGGTGTTCGCGGCGGCGGACGGCACGCCGGCGTCTCCCATCGTGACGGTCAACCTGTGGCTCGATCGCCGCGTGACGCGCTCGGCGTTCATCGGCCTGCCTGGCCGCACCATGCAGTGGGTGTTCGACAAGCGCGAACTGTTCGGCGACGGGGCCACGCACTTGTCGCTCGTGTCCAGCGGCGCCGAGGCCGTGGTGGCCAAGAGCAACGACGAGCTCGTGGCGCTGGCGGTGGAGGAGCTGCGCTCGGCCTGCCCGGACGCGCGCGACGCGGAGATCCGCCGGGCGGTCGTGGTGCGCGAGCGCAAGGCGACGTTTTCCGTGGCGCCGGGAGCCCCGGCGCGTCCGTCCGTCCGGACCGGAATTCCGGGCCTTTTCCTGGCGGGCGACTGGATCGGCAACGACCTCCCGGCTACCATCGAGGGCGCGGTCATCAGCGGCCATGCGGCCGCGCGTGAGGCCGCGAGTTACCTCGAGCTTTGACAGCCCACTCCTTCGTCGTCCACTACCAGGAAATCGCGCTCAAGGGAAAGAACAGGCCCTGGTTCCTGGCGCAGCTCGTTCGCAGCCTGCGCCGGGCCGTCGCCGATCTCCCGGGCACGAAGGTGAACGCCCTCATGGGCCGCCTGGAGGTGGTGCCCGGGACCGGGGTGGCGCCCGAGGCGGTGGCCGATCGCATCCGGCACACGTTCGGGATCGCCAACTTCTCGCTGGCGCGCCGCGTGCCGATCGATCTGGACGACATCGCGGCGGCGGTGCTGCGCGACCTCGGCGATCGCACCTGCGACGCCTTCCGCGTGTCGGCGCGCCGTGCCGACAAGCGCTACCCGCTGTCGTCGCCGCAGATCGAGCGCGAGGTGGGCGGACGCATCAAGGCGGCCAAAGGCTGGCGCGTCGATCTCGAGAAGCCGGAAATCGACGTGCGTCTCGAGTTCCTGTCCAACGAGGCGTTCTATTTCTTCGACAAGCAGCCCGGCCCCGGCGGCATGCCGATGGGCACCGCCGGCCGCGTGGTGTGCCTGCTCTCGGGCGGCATCGATTCGCCGGTGGCGGCGTGGCGCATGATGAAGCGCGGCTGCGCCGTCACCTTCGTCCACTTCCACAGCTATCCGATCCTGTCGCGCGCCTCGATCGAGAAGGCGCGCTCGCTGGCCACGCTGCTGACGCGGTGGCAGCACCGCTCGCGCCTGTATCTCGTGGCGTTCGGCGAAATCCAGCAGCAGGTGCTGCTCACGGTGCCGGCGCCGATCCGCGTCGTGGTGTACCGCCGCCTGATGCTGCGCATCGCCGAGGGCATCGCGAAGATGCGTCACGCGCAGGCGCTCGTGACCGGCGACGTGGTCGGGCAGGTGGCGTCGCAGACGCTCGAGAACCTGGCCGTCGTGGGCAAGGTGGCGGCGATGCCGCTCTTTCGGCCGCTGATCGGCATGGACAAAGACGAGATCGTGGCGCAGGCGCAGACGCTCGGCAGCTACCCGATCTCGATCATCCCCGACCAGGACTGCTGCACGCTGTTCACGCCGCGCAACCCGGCGACGCGCGCGCGGTTCGATGAAGTGGAAGCCGGAGAGCGCGGTCTCTCGATCGACGAGCTTGTCGAAACCGCGGTACGCACCGCGGAGGTCGAGGACTTCGCCTTTCCCACTGTGGCTCCGATGGTAGGATCGGCCCATGACCCTTGATCAGATCGAGGCGGCGCTCGGCAACGACAAGGCGTTGCTCACGCATCAGTGCAAGACGATTCCGCGTGAGTCGCTGCACCTTCCGGGTCCCGATTTCGTGGACCGTATTTTCGCGGTGTCCGACCGCTCGCCGCGCGTCATGCGAGGCCTGCAGTGGCTGTTCGACACCGGCCGGCTCGCGGGCACCGGCTACGTGTCCATCCTGCCGGTCGATCAGGGCATCGAGCATTCGGCGGGCGCGTCGTTCGCGCCCAACCCGTTGTACTTCGACTCCGAGAACATCGTGAAGCTGGCCATCGCGGGCGAGTGCAACGCGGTGGCATCGACGCTCGGCGTGCTCGGTTCAGTGTCGCGGAAGTACGCGCACCGCATCCCGTTCATCGTGAAGTTGAACCACAACGAGTACCTGTCGTATCCGAACAG
>DASRPM010000282.1:0-15043 GCA_035646375.1 Vicinamibacterales bacterium | reverse complement strand
ACTGCGGCGAGGCAGTGGAGATCTATCTCGAGCCGGACGTGCGCGGCACGTTGGTGCAGGATTGCGAAGTATGTTGCAACCCATGGACGGTCCGCGTCAGCGGTCACGGCGACGACCGCACCGTGGAGGTGTCCAGAACCGACGAATGAAGAACCGGGGCGAACATTGGAGAATTCGCGTTGCGAGCGCTTTCACGCGTGTGCACAGCCGAAGCGCACGACGTAAGCCCCCCTCGCCAGCTCGCGCGAGGAGCGGCGCAGCCCGAGATCTTCACCCTCGTCCTCACCGCGCTCACGCGCCAGCGCATTGAACCTGAGTGCGAGGATCCGACTGATCACAACGCGTTGCATGCCTCGAGCCGCCAGATGATCTCGGGCCGCGAGGGCGCGATTGCCGGGCTCAGCGGGAAGGTACGGCGGCCACCACGGTCGTAGCCCGAACGTCATGCCGCTCGCGGACGCCGGCGTATGGCCAGCGGGCCTTGAGGGCAAACGCCGGTCGCTCCACGAACCAGTGAAGCACGGCCGCCGCGGCGAATACCCCGATCCACGTGACCGCGGAATGCAGGGCGCCCGAGGTGATGCCGGCTCGCGCCAGGAGCACTGGCGTGTAGTGCATGACCGGCAGGTGTGTCAGATACAACGGGTAACTGACGAGGCCGAGAGTCGCCAGCCACGGAGAGCGCAACGGCCTCAGCCACGGATGCCCGGACCGAACCACCGCGAGCCCGACGCCACAGGCATAGAACGCGGCGACGATAGTGAAACTCACGGGGCGCCACTGAGGTTCGGGATTCCCCCAGAACACAATCCCCATCACGGCCACGGCGGCTGCGGCCGCTGCGCCGCCCCAGCCGAACGCGTGACACAACCTCCGATCCGTGACCGTTGAACGCGTGACGAGACAGATCGCCAGGAGAGACCCGAACACGAGCCCGTCCGGACGCGACAGCAGAAGGTCGTGATGCCATCCGGCCCAGCGGCCCGCAACGCCCATGGCAACAAGAAAGACCGCGAGTGGAAGCACCCGCCGGGGGCCAAGCCATCGCAGCACGACCGGCCACACCACGTAGAACTGCTCCTCGACGGCGACCGACCACGACGGGCTGAAGGCGCTGACGAACGGCGGCGGCGCGGCGAGCCAGTACCGCTGCACGTACTGGGTGAACGTCGCGTACTGCCACCACGCCTCGGTGGGATAGCCGAGGCTGGACACGGCGTTCGCGGCGAGCACGCCCGCGAACACCACGTAATACACTGGCCAAATCCTCAGAGCACGGCGCCAGTAGAAGGCGGTGAAGAAGGCCTCATGCTCACGGTACCGAAGGATGACGGACGTAATGAGGTAGCCGGAGAGCACGAAGAAGAGATCCACGAAGCTCCAGCCGAGGAAGAACACGGAGGGAAAGGCGTGGAAGAAGACCACGCCGAGGGCGGCCAAGCCTCGGAACGCATCCAGTTCTGGAATATGGGAGGTACCCGCGGAGCGATCCCCCGTCGCCATGGCGCTTTGACTATCGGTTTCGCGCCGGCCGCTCACCCCCTCAGATCTGCATGGCCTTTCACCGAATGCCGCTCCGCGACGTCGGTCGCGCCGGCGGTCGCGCTTGTGGCGCGCGCGCGTGAGGCGGCGCAGCGCGCGACCTCGAGCCGCGGGACGTCACGCCGCGGACCGCTTGGTGGCACCCATCACGCTGCGCGATTCGGCCGCCTTGTCCGACGAGATGAACACTAACCGCAAAGGAGTGAAGCGAGTCATCCTAAGCAGGCGCGGCCGCTTACGGCGGCCTACTGCTGCGTGACCGTGTAGCCCTTGGCCTTGAGCATGGCGACGACGCTGTCGGGGCCCACGAGATGGGCGGCGCCGACCACCACGAAGCAGCGTTGCGTCGACAGGCAGTCTTCGATCTGCGGCACCCAGCGGCGGTTGCGCCCCACGAGCAGCGTCTCGTAGACCGCGGCGTCGACGTTCTTCATGTCGGTGAGCAGCAGGCGCTCGATGGGCGCGGTGTCGCCCGCCTTCCAGGCGGCGGCAATCCGCTTCACCTGCGCGAGCTCGGTCTCGGCGCCCTCGAGCGACGCGGCGACCAGCCCCTCCTGCAGCTGCGGGCTGAGGCTCTCGAGGAAGTCGATCTGCTCGAGCGCGGTCTCGAGCGTGCGCACCTTTTTGCCAGCCGCGGGCGCCCGCGAGAGGAAGTGCTGATCGAGGCCGAGTCCCGGATCGAACCCGCCTTTCTGCAGCTCGAGGGCGACCAGGGTCAGCGCCACCATCCACGGCTTGAAGCCTTGCAGGCGCTCGACGGGCAGCCCGATCTTCTCGGCGCGTCTGGCGATCTTGTCGAACGTTTCCTTCGACACCTGCGACTGCAAGGTGGTGCCGGGCGGATACATCGCCTTCGCCACGAGCTGCATGGCCGCGGCAGGTGCTTTCAGCTCCTCGGGATTGGCTTCCTCCACCAGCACGTCCGCGGCGGCAAACGCGGTGTCGAGCGTGGGCGGGAGCGGATAGAAGTCCGGAGTCATCAGATGCAGCGAGCCCACGAGCCAGCCGCTGCGCGTGCCGCGCTCCACTTTCCAGATGAGCCCGCGGTGCACGCCCGCGGGCGCCGGGGCCTGCGCGCGGACGAGCGCGCCGGCGACGACGAGCGCGGCCAGGAGCAGCGCGATTCCGCGCCGCAGAGGACGTCCGGGTGAAATGGTCACGGCCTTTTTATCGGTTCGAGGTGACGCGGCTTTCACGCGCACGCGCGAGCACCTGCGCGAAGACGTCCGTGGCCTGGGCTCCCGACACGCCAAAGCGGTTGTCGAACACGAAGAAGGGCACGCCATTGGCCCCGAGCGCCTGCGCCTCGCGGATGTCGGCGGCCACCGCATCGGCGTAGGTGTCGCCCGCGAGCACGCCCGCCACGTCCGCCGCGTCGAGGCCCGACTCGACGGCCAGCGCCCTCAACGAGTCGTCGTCGAACAGCGAGCGGCCCTCGGTGAAATAGGCGCGGTAGAAGCGCTCGAGCGTGGCGTCCTGCCGGTCGCGCGCCCCCGCCAGGTGCAGCAGCCGGTGGGCGTCGAACGTGTTACCGGTGACGCCGTCGCCGAGGTGGTACTCGAGGCCGTCGGCCGCGGCCGTCTCCTCCATCCGCACGTCCATCGTCTGCACCTGCGCCGCGGTGAGGTGGTACTTCGACATCAACATCTCGCGGCGCTTCTGCGTCTGCCCTTTCGGGCGCGTGGGATCGAGCTGAAACGAGCGGTGCACGACCTCCACCTCGGCCCGGTCCTCGAACGCCGCCAGTGCCCGCTCGAAGCGGCGCTTCCCGAGATAGCACCACGGGCAGACGATGTCGGACCAGATGTCGACGCGCATGTGCGAGGCAGGCCTAAAGACCCGTAGCCACGTTACTTCCCAAAGCCGATTTCGCGCACCGGCTGCACGCCCTCGACCGCCTGGCCCGAGTAGACCTCCATGCCCATCGTGCGCGGCGGAACCGCCAGCCCCTTGGCCTTGGCCTCGGCCACCGAGCGATCGTAGGCGCGCTCGCCGCTGAGCGCGTTGCCGACGGCCGAATTGCCCTCGTGGCAGGAGTACTCGTACATCTTGTAGTTCGGCTGCTGGGTGATGGTGAACCGCATCGTGAAGGGCGCGGTGTACATCGCCGGATCCTCCACGCGGATGCGGTAGTCGATCATCTGCGGGTCGATGCGTGTGAACCACTCGGTGAGCTTCAGCCCTTCGCTGTTGGGTCCCTGGAAGCCGACGCGGTCCGTGAAGTTGGTCGTCTCCACCACGAGCGTGTCGCCCTCGAAGCGGCCACGCGCGTTGCCCATGTACTGCTTGATGGCGGGGCCCACGTGCGGACGGCCATCGAGCGGGATGACCCGCGTGTCGTGCACCATCTCGTAGCTGATGACGACCTCGTCCGGCGTCTGCGCGATGAGCAGGCCGTTGCCGTAGAGCACCGGGAACACGCCGCCGACCCCGCGGGTGATGCAGCGGTCGTAGAGCGTGAAGTCCTCGAAGCCGTTGAACGGGCGGTTGCCGAACGTGCCGATCCCGAACGACGCCTTCTGCTTCGCCAAGCCGGCCTGCGTGAGCGCCGGCAGACGGCCGTCGGCCGGTTCGACCACGAACGACGTGTAGCCGAAGGTGCGCACGCCGAACTCGTTGCGCAGGAACGTCTCCTGGTTCACCGCGCGGTCGCGCGACGCCTCGTCACCGCCGGCACGGCGCGCGAACTCTTCGGGCGTGAGCGACTCGCGCGTGCCCTGGGCCGGCGGCCGCGAGGTGGGAACGCCGCGCATGTCGTCGCTCGACCACGTGCCTTCCAGATCGGGATGGCCCCACGCCGTTCGCGGCGGCTTCCAACTCGGGTCCTTTGCCTTCGCGGCCGTCGTCTCGGCGGGAATGGCGCGCAGCGCCGACGGGGTTCTGGTGGGCGCGCCGAAGCCGCCACCGCCGCCCAGCCGCCCGCCACCGCCCCGTCCACCCTGAGCACCGGCAGGCGCCGCACCCGCGGGCGCTCCGGCGGGAGCCTGCGCGTTCGCGAGCGCGACCGAGACGCCGGCGACCAATCCCACCACCAGAAACGACAGTCGCATCACATCTCCCGGGGCGGGTCTAAAGACCCGCAACTACGTACCGCACTTACCTGCCTCGCTCCCCACCCGCCTACCTGCCGCAGAATTCTGTGATTGTCCCATAACATTTCGACCATGACCTCAGCCTCACGGCCCGTGCTCCTCGTGACCGGCGGCAGCCGCGGCATCGGGGCCGCCACGGCCCGGCTCGCGGCCCAGCGCGGCTACGACGTGTGCGTCAACTACCGCGCCAACGCCGCGGCGGCCGAGCGCACGGTGGAAGACGCCCGCCGCGCCGGCGCGCACGCGGTTGCCGTCCAGGCCGACATCGCCGTCGAGGCGGATGTCGTGAGGCTCTTCGCGACGTGCGACGGCGAGCTCGGGCGCGTCTCGGCGCTCGTGAACAACGCCGCCATCATCGAGACCCAGATGCGGCTCGACGCGATGGACGCCGCGCGCATCGCGCGCGTCTTCGGCACCAACGTCTTCGGCGCGTTCCTGTGCGCGCGCGAAGCCGTGCGACGGATGTCCACCCGCCACGGCGGCACGGGAGGCGCCATCGTCAACGTCTCGTCGGGGGCCTCGCGCATGGGATCGCCCGGGGAGTACATCGACTACGCCGCCACCAAGGGCGCGCTCGACACGATGACGCTCGGCCTGGCGCGCGAAGTCGCCACCGAGGGCATCCGGGTGAACGCCGTGCTCGCCGGCCACATCTACACCGAGCTGCACGCGAGCGGCGGCGAGCCGAACCGCGTGGAACGCGTCAAGTCGCAGGTGCCGATGGGCCGCGGCGGCCGGCCCGAGGAAGTGGCGCAGGCGATCCTGTGGCTGCTCTCGGCCGACGCGTCGTATACGACCGGCGCCCTGCTCGACGTCGCGGGCGGCAAATGATCGAGACCGCGCGCCTCCGGCTGCGGCTCGTCGACGAGCACGACGCGGCCGCGACGGTCCGGCTGATCACGCCCGAAGTCAGCCGCTGGCTCGCGTCATGGCCGTCGCCGCTCGACGAGGCCGCGGCGGCCGCCCGTCTGCGCGAGTTGCGGGATGTCGCAACAGCAGGACACGGGCTGCCCTTCGCGATCGAACGGCTCGACCGAGGAGACATGATCGGCCTCGTGATGATCATGCGATCGCGAGACGACGCCAGGCGCGGTGGCCTGGGCTACTGGCTCGGCGAGGCGTACCACCATCAGGGCTACATGAGCGAAGCCGCCGCCGCGGCCGTTGCGGTGGCGTTCACCCGTCTCGATCTGGCCGCGATCGAGGCTGGTGCCCAGCCGGACAACGCGTCGTCGCTGGCGATCATGCGGGGCCTGGGGATGCGACCGATCGGCGAGCGGCCGATGTGGGCAGCGGCACGCGGCCGGAAGGAGATCTGTGCCTACTTCGAGATCACGCGCGAAGAGCACTCGGCGCGGCGTGCCGGCTGAACGCGAGCGCTACGTCGCGCTGCTGCGCGCGGTGAACGTGGGCGGCAAGGGCCTCGTGAAGAAGGAGGCGCTGCGCAACGCCTTTTCGAAGGCGGGCGGCGCCAACGTCCGCACCTTCATTGCCAGCGGCAACGTCCTCTTCGACGCCGAACCTGGCCGCGTCGGCGCCATCGTCGCGGGCGCCCGCCGGCGGCTGCGCGCCGCGCTCGGCGCGGAGCCGGTGGTGATGGTGCGGAGCGCGAGCGAGATGGCGGCGCTCCTGCGGCGCGGCCCGTTTGCCGGCGTCGAGGCGCCGAAGATCGTCAAGCGCTACATCCTGTTCCTCGCCGGCGTCCCCGCGCGGCGTCCACGGCTGCCGCTCACGCAGCCGAAGGAGGAGCTCGACATCGTCCATGTCGCCGCGTGCGACTGCTGGGTGGTCAGCCGCCGCAAGCCGAGCGGCATGTACGGCTTTCCCGGGATCTTCGTCGAAGACGCGCTCGGCGTGCAGAGCACCGCGCGGAGCTGGTCGACCGTGACGAGGCTGGTGGAGCTGCTGAACAAGCCTTCAGCCTCTGGCCTTTAGCCACTAAGTACTACTCTTGTTTGCCGAGAGGCTCTCGCGAGAGGCCAAAGGCTAGAGGCGCTCTACTATGGAGCCGACAGCACCAGCGTCACGTTCGTCCCGCCGAACCCGAACGAGTTCGACAACGCGTGCCGGAGCCGCATCGGCGTCGGGTCGAGCACCGGCGGGTAGTCGGCGAGCTCGGGGTCGAGCGGCCGGGCGTTGACCGACGGCGCCACCCAGCCGTCCCTCAGCATCAGCAGCGTGAAAATCGCCTCGATCGCGCCGGCCGCCGACACGGTGTGCCCGGTATAGCCCTTGGTGGACGAATAGGCCACGTGGCGATCGCCGAACACGGCGCGAAGCGCCCGCACTTCCGCCACGTCGCCCGCCGGCGTGGACGTGCCGTGCGTGTTGACGTAGTCGATGTCGGCCGGGCTCAGGCCGGCGTGCCGCAGCGCCATCTCGATCGAGCGCCGCGCGCCGTCGGACGACGGCGCCACCATGTCGCCCTCGCCGTCGCTCGACATCCCCCAGCCGCGCACGCTGCCGAGAATCGGCGCGCCGCGCGCCGCGGCGGCCGCGCGGGTCTCGAGCACCACGATGCCGGCGCCCTCGGAGAAGATGAAGCCGGCGCGATCGGCCGCATAGGGCCGCGACGCGCGCTCAGGATGCTCGTTGTCGTCGGCGTTGTAGGCGCGCATCGAATCGAACCCGGCGTGAAAGTGCGGATCGCACATCTCACAGCCGCCGGCGATGGCCGCCTCGGTATGTCCGCCCTCGATCAGCATCGCGGCGAGCAGCAGGTTGTAGGCGCCGCCGGCGCAGGCCGCGCTGGTGGTGAACGATGGGCCGGTCGTCTGCAGCACGTTGACCAGGTTGGCCGACACGGTCGAGGCCATGAGGCGCGGCACCACCGTCGGCAGCACGCGGCGCATGTCGCCGCGGGTGTCGAGCTTCTCCTGGATCTCGGCGTGCGTGGCCACGTCGCCCGCGCCCGAGCCCACCACCACCGCCACGTCGCGCCGCTCGAGCCCCGACTGCGCCAGCGCCCGCCGGGCCGCGGCGAGCGCCAGGCGCGACTGCCGCCCCAGGAAGCGCCCCTGCGACTTCGTCACCCCGACGTCGGCGTCGGGCAGATCGCCCGGATACTGCCCCGCGATCTGGCAGCGGCTTTTCAGCGCCACGCCCGGCGGATACGGCGTGAAGGGCGTATTCCGCCCTTCGCGCAGCATCGATTCGATTGTCTGGAGGTCATCCCCGAAGTGACACAGGACACCGGCGCCGGTCACGACCACCTCGCGGTCGCGGTTTCGCGAACCCCAATCGCTCATCTCGTGTGTGCGGTTCTCCAGGTGCCCTTAGGATAATCCATGCAGGAAAGCGCACCGCCTTCACCGCGCGAGGGGCTCTGCGCCACCTGTGTCCACGCGCGGCGGGTGACCAACGATCGGGGTTCGGTGTTCGTGCGCTGCGCCTACGCCACCCAGGACCCCTCCTACCCGAAGTATCCGCGCCTGCCCATGCTCGCATGCGACGCGTACCGGAACGTGCAGGACTGATCCGTCGCAACCGATAGCCCACTGTGTGGATCCATTCCTCACCTACGAGCCGTTCTTCGGTCTGCAGGAAAAACCGTTCAGCCTGGCCTCGGATCCCGCGTTCTTCTACAACAGCGCGTCGCACCGCGCCGCCTTCGAAGCGCTCGACGCCGGCATCCGCCGCCGCGAGGGCCTCATCGTGCTCTCGGGCGAGATCGGCACCGGCAAGACGACGCTGTGCCGCACGGTGCTGTCGCAGCTCGATCGCAAGACCTTCAGCACCTTCGTGCCCGACCCGTTCGTCACGCGCGAAGATCTCCTGAAGATGCTGCTCGTCGGCTTCGGGGTGGCCTCGGTGGCCGACATCAAGGGTGGACGCCTGCAGGGCGCCTCGCGCCAGGATCTCAGCTACCCGCTCTACGAGTTCCTCGACTCGCTGGTGCCGCTCCAGGCCTTTGCCGTACTGGTCATCGACGAAGCGCAGAACCTGTCGCTCGGCGTCATGGAGGAGATTCGTATCCTCGCCGAGCTCGAGAAGCGCGAGAAGCTGCTGCAGGTCGTGCTCGTCGGCCAACCGGAGCTGCGCGACAACCTGCGGCTGCCCCAGATGCGCCAGGTCGAGCAGCGCGTGACCGTGCGCTGCGAGCTGGCGCCGCTCGCCTTTCGCGAGGTCAGCGAGTACGTGCAGCATCGGCTGCGCGTCGCGGCGGTCGCCAACCCCGCCCGGAGCGCCGGCGAGCAGACACTGGGCGTGGAGTTCACGGGCGGCGCCGTCGAAGCCGTGCATCTGGCCTCGGGCGGCGTGCCGCGCCTCATCAACCGGGTGTGCGATCGCGCGCTGCAGCGCGGTTTCGACGCCCGCCGCAAGACCATCGATCGGGATCTCGTGAGCGCCGCGGTGCGCGACCTGGGTCTCGACGAGCGGCGGACCGGCGCCGACGTCGCCGCCGACGACATGCTGCCGCTGCCCTTCGAACCCGCGCTCGAAACCGCGCCGGCCGTGCGCCCGGGAACGCCGGCCGCCATGGCTGCCACGCCGCCGCCGGCACCCAGGCGTGAGCCCGCGGGCGGCACCTCCGCGTTCGAACCGGAAACGCCGCCGGCGCCGCGGCCCGAACCCAAGAATCCCCTGTCCGAATTCGACAGCGAACCAGAGGGCAGTAACGAAGCCCCAGGCGAGCACCGCAGCGCCGCCGCGCAGACCAAACTGCCAACGCGCGGAGTCGCGTGGACGCTGACACGGGCACTGGGACTCGCCGCGGTCGCCCTGGTCATTGCCGCCGGCACCGGCGTGCTCGACGCGCGCGCCGTCTTTGGCGTCATCGCGCCGGACGTCCCGGCCGAGCTACCCGAGCTGCCGAGCCGTGAAGCAAGCCTGGCGCAGACGGCGCTTCCGGTGCCCGACGCGCTCAGCGTCGCCTTCACCGATGCACGGGCCCACGAGCCGGACGTCTACGCCGCACAGGCCGCCACCTTCGGCAACCGCGCGGCGGCGGACGCGCTGGTGGCCGAGCTCACCGCGCAAGGCTTCCGCGCGCGCTGGGCCGAGGTGAGCGACGGCACCGACGCGGTGCAGCAGGTGTTCGTGGACGGCTACGGCACGCTCGAGGATGCGCTGGCGCTCGTGCGGCGGCTGCGTGGCCGCGCCTCCACGGCCGGCACGCTCCTCTTCCGCCTGCCGGGCGCCGTGAACCGGCAGGATTTCAGCGCGCGTTGACCGCCGACGGATTCCGCAGCAGATCCTGCAGCACCTCGTCGTAGTACGGCTTGCCCTTGAGGCTCGCCCGCGACTCCGGCAAGTACGAGATGGCCACGTCGTAGGTTCACGACGATGGCGTTCCCTGAGGCGGGCCTGAAGACCCGCGGCCACGGGCGCCGATTAGTTGAAGGTCAGCTCGGTGGAGTTGGGACCCGACCCGCACGAGTTCCGGGCGTAGACGCGCGCATAGTACGTGCTCGCATTGCCGCCCGTCCACGCGTAGGTCGTCTGGGTGGTATTGGTGTCGATCAGGTCCTTTGCGCCCGACGAGTTGCCGATCTGGATGAAATAGTCCTGCGCGCCGCTCACGGCGTTCCAGTTGAACACGCGCGTGCTGCCGGTCACCGTCACCCGAAAGTTGCTGGGCGCCGCGGGCAGGCACGACGTGTTGGTCGGTGTCTGCGGCCCCGCGCTTGCCGTGGGCGTCGTGGGGGACGTTGGCGTGGTGCCGCCGTCGCTGCCGCTGCATGCACTTCCGAGGGCGGCCACCATCAGAGTTAGAGCAAGACCTGAGCGCATCATCGGCAATCCCCCGCGCGATTGCACCGCAAACCATGTGCCCGCACGAGCCAATGCGCAGGGAAGTGCAGTGGTGCGAGAACGGCGAATCGCCCGGCCGTCTGACCGCTTACAGGATTGGATATACGGCTACTTCGGCAGGTGCATCGGCTTCAGACCCTCGAGGCAGATCTCTTCGATGAGATCGGTGTCCACGATGATCTCCTGGCGCAGGGTGACCGTCCACGGGCGCGTGTACGCCTTGGGATCGTCCACCGTGAAGTCGACCTGCAGGGTGCCGTAGTTCGGGCGCGTGATGCGCTCGGTCAGCGTGGCCGCCTCGGTGAGCGGCGTGCCCGACACGTCGAGCCACAACCCGTCACGCAGCCCGTTCGTGCGTACGACCAGCGCGTCGCCTTCCCACCGCCCGGTGGAGTAGCCGTGCCACGACGGGTTGGGATCGACCGGCAACGGACGGCCGTCGGTGAAGACCTGCCGGAAGCTTGCGTTGAACTCGGTGAGCATCGCGATGAAATGCGGTGTCTGGATGATCTTCTGGAAGTGCGGCAGCGTGTAGGCGCGCGGCGGATTCGACGGCAGGCACTTGGCGTGCGGATCGTCGGCGGAGTTGGCGTCGGAGCGCTGCTTGCGCGCGGCAGCCGCCCAGGGCTGGAACGGCAGCGGCTCCTTCGCGGTGGCATCGATGTGGAAGGCCCACGCCGAAAGCGGCGTCTTCTCCAGGCAGTCGTCGCCGTCGCGCAGGAGCGGCGGGCACGGCAGATGGTTGGCCGCCAGCCAGATGCCGGAGAAATCGGGCTTCCCGTCGGGCGTGCGCGGCGTGGGCGCGTTGACGTTCACGGCGCCGGTGGCCGTGCGCGGCACGATGCCGGGCGTCGGGTACTTGAACCACTGCCCGTCGGCGCGGGACACGACGGCCGCCAGCATGGCGGCCAGGGCGGCGGCCACGAGTCGGTGGCGCCGCATCCTCATGCCCGCACCGGATCCGGCTGCCAGTCGCGGATCATCTTCTTGATGGCCGCGCGGTCGTCGAGCTTCTCGGCGATCACCTTCCGCGCCAGTTCCGGCAGTTCGGCGTCGCTGGCGAACCGCAGGGAGCACAGCTGGTTGATGGTGAACTCGCCAAAGCGCGGCGAGAGATCGGGCACGAGCTGCAGCACGCGGAGGTGCATTTCGAGCCGGATGACGCGGTCCTGCACCCGCAGCGCGAACAGGCGGGCCCAGAAGAAGATCATCAGGAGCGCCGTGGCCAGCACGATCGCCATCGCGTTGGGCACCGAGGGCGCCGTGGCGACGAGGTAGAGCCGGTAGACGAAATAGACCGCGACCAGGCCGAACGTGAAGTAGTGATAAGCCGGAACCACCTTGGCGTGGTTCGCATACGTCTGCTGCTGCGCAGCCATGACCCCCTCCTCGCAGCCCGCCGCGCGGGCGCGCCTCATTGTACGTGGGCGCTGCCTACCCGCCCTACCCGCCCCTTACCCGCCCTTATTTGATCTACGCTACCGCCACACTTGGGAGGAGCCAGATGAAGATTGCCGCCCGCTGCGCCCTGCTGGTCGCCATGCTCGCCGTTCCCACGCTGGCGTCAGTCACCGTCGTCAAACCCGAAGACGTGGGCCTGTCGGCGGCCCGGCTGCAACGCATCACCGAAATGGTGCAGCGGCACATCGCCGCCGGCGACATGACCGGGGCCGTGACCATCGTGGCGCGGCGCGGCAAGGTGGCGCACCTCGCCGCGGCCGGCGTGATGGACCTCGACTCGAAGCGGCCGATGACGCCGGACTCGATGTTCCGCATCGCCTCGATGACCAAGCCGGTCGTGGGCGTGGCGATCATGATGCTGGTGGAAGAGGGCAAGCTCCATTTGAGCGATCCGGTCGCCCGCTTCATGCCCCAGTTCGCCGACATGAAGGTAGCGGTGGCCCGCCCGGGGAGCGGCGGCAGCGAGGGCGCGAGCTTCTACACCGTGCCAGCGCAGCGCCCGATCACGATCAAGGATCTGCTGACGCACACCTCGGGGCTGGGCAGCGGGCCGATGGGCAACAGCGAGATCGCGCGCGTGGCCCGCAAGGACGGCGAGCGGCTGTCGGACTACATCCCGCGCCTGGGCGGAACGCCGCTCGAGTTCCAGCCCGGGTCGCGGTGGACGTACAGCCCCGGCGCCGGCTTCGAGACGCTCGGCCGCATCATCGAGATCGCAAGCGGCCTCCCGCTCGATCAGTTCTTCCAGACGCGCATTTTCGATCCGCTGGGCATGCGCGACATCACCTTCTGGCCCACCGACGCGCAGATGCCGCGCGTGGCCACCGTCTATCAGCGCACGCCGAACGGGTTGTCGAAGACGGCGATGCCGAACGACACCATGTCGCGCAACGTGTACTTCCGGGGGTCTGGCGGGCTGTACAGCGCCGCCGACGGCTACGTGCCGCTCGGCCTCATGCTGGCCAACGGCGGCGAATTGAACGGCACGCGTCTCCTCAGTCGCAAGTCGGTGGAAATGCTGGGCGCGGTGCACGTGCCCGACTCACTGCCTGGCCGCCCGGCCGGCGAAGGCTTTGGACTCAGCGTGCGCGTGGTCACCAATCACGCGGCGCGAGGCACACTGCTGTCGGACGGCACTTACGGGTGGTCCGGCGCGCAAGGCACGCACTTCTTCGTCGATCCCAAGGAACGGCTGGTTGGCATCTTGATGGTCCAGACGTCGAACAACGAAGTAAGAAACGAGTTCGAAGACCTCGTGGCGCAATCCATAGCCGATTGACGATTGAGATTGACGATTGAATAGTCTCGTTCCGTGGATGAGTTAGCTATAGATGACTCGCCGCTACGTGAGGTATAAGAGTCAGCGTGTCTCGTAGTGGGGCACGCTGAGGAGTCGATTCGTGGCGATAGACGTCCGTTCGAGTTTGAACCGTGCCCTGAAGGCGCTGCATGCCGACCGCGCGCGCATCGAGAAGCAGATCGATGCTGTCTCCGGCGCGATCAGCGCGCTTGGAGGCGCGGCCGGCCGCCTGGCCAAGACCGCCCGGGGCAAGGGCCGGCGCAAGATGAACGCGGCACAGAAGAAAGCCGTCAGCGTTCGCATGAAGGCCTATTGGGCCAAGAGGCGCGGCGGGAAGTAGGAGTTGCCTGCGCGGGAAGTTGACGGGCGGCCTTGGCGCCGCCCGTTTTCATGTACAACGGTCCGTCGTCTTTCTCGTCGTCGGCGTCGTTTACTGCCCGGCACCGGCGTTCTTCCCACCTGATCGTCACGATCTATTGCTCGCTCAACGCCTGGGTGCACTGGTTCAATGCGTGGGGCGTGTTCGAGCACGAGCCGCCGCCAGCGCCTGAGCGCTTCCAGGGCGGGCTGAAGCCCGCCCCCTCCGGCACCAATTGGATGCGAGGGGGCGAAGGAAACGAGCCGCGTAATTGGTGCCGGAGGGGGGAATCGAACCCCCACGACCTTACGGTCACCGGATTTTGAGTCCGGCGCGTCTGCCAGTTTCACCACTCCGGCGAGCGGATCCGGCGGCCGTGCAAGAACCGCCGGGTGCGAACGTTCAGTATACCGAAGTGGGATGGGCCCACTTCCTGTCGCAGGAGGTGAAGCCATGCGTGCTCGCATCGGCACCCTGGTGGTCGTCGTGTTCGTCGTCGCCACGTTCGTCTGGGGAACCGCCGCACAGTCCGATCGCGGCTCACTCGCGGGAACCATCACGGACGCATCCGGCGCAGTGCTGCCCGGCGCGTCGGTCGAGGCGTCCGGCCCGATGGTGGCCAAGGCGGTCACCGACGTGCGCGGCCGTTTCCGCCTGATCAATCTCGTTCCGGGCGACTACGTCGTCACGGCCACGCTTCAGGGATTCAGCACGACGACCACTCACGCGAAGGTGACCGCGAGAGCCGAGACGTCGCTGGCGCTCCAGATGCAAGTCGGGTCGGTTGCCGAAACCGTCACGGTGACAGGGCAGACACCGACGATGGACCTGCACAGCGCGATGCGGCAGGCCATCGTCGGAGGCGCCAAGATGTCGGCACCACCGTTGGCGGCGAGCCCGGCATTCGACCGCCGCGCGAACGGGCCCTTCAACACCGAGTCGTACGAGCACCTCGACGAGAACGGCTTCAAGCAGGTCGCCGCCGATCCGCTCTCGACGTTCTCGGTGGACGTGGACACGGCGTCCTACGCCAACGTCCGCCGCTTCCTCAGCGAGGGGCGGCTTCCCGAGCCGGGCGCGGTCCGCATCGAGGAGCTGATCAACTACTTCCGGCTGCCGTACGTGCCGCCGCAGGGCCCCGAGCCCTTCGCCATCACCACCGAGCTCTCCGAGTGCCCGTGGAATCCCAAGCACCGCCTGGCGCTCATCGGCATCCAGGGCCGCCAGCTGCCGCCGCGCGAACCGGCGCCGCGCAATCTCGTGTTCCTGATCGACGTGTCCGGCTCGATGACGCCGGCCGACAAGCTGCCGCTCGTCCAGAGCGCGATGCGCATGCTCGTCGATGCACTGAGCGAGCGCGATCGCGTGGCGATCGTCGTCTACGCCGGCAACAGCGGCCTCGTGCTCCCCTCGACGCCCGGCACCGAGAAGGCGCGGATCGCCCGCGCGATCGCCGACCTGCGGCCGGGCGGATCCACCAACGCCGCGGCCGGCATCCAGCTCGCCTACCAGATCGCCCGCGAGCACTTCATCGAG
>DASRPM010000281.1:0-10617 GCA_035646375.1 Vicinamibacterales bacterium | reverse complement strand
GCAGTACGCCAAGCGGGTCGTCGGCCGCCGCCAGTACGGCGGGTCGAGCACGCACATCCCGCTCAAGGTGAACACCGGCGGCGTCATCCCGGTGATCTTCGCCTCGTCGATTCTGGCCTTCCCGGCGACGATCGGCACGATGTTCCCGGCCGGCGGCTGGGGCCAGGCGGTGGCGGATCAGCTCCAGATGGGGATGCCGCTCTACAACCTGCTCTACGTGGCCGGCATCATCTTCTTCGCCTACTTCTACACCGCGATCATCTTCAATCCCGATGACGTGGCCGAGAACATGCGGAAGTACGGCGGGTTCATCCCCGGCATCCGGCCGGGCAAGCGGACCGCGGAGTACATCGACACGATTCTGGCGCGCATCACGCTCGTCGGCGCGGTCTACCTGGCCTGCGTGGCGCTGTTGCCCGAGTTCATGGTGAGCGGGTTCAGGGTGGCCCCGATCCCGTTCGTCGGCGAGCAGCTCGACGCCATGCTGCCGGGGTGGTTCACGAACGGCATGGGCATCACCTTCGCGTTCGGCGGTACGTCGCTGCTCATCGTGGTGGGCGTGGCGATGGACACGGTGCAGCAGGTCGAGTCGCAGCTCATCATGCGGCATTACGACGGCTTCATGAAGAAGACGCGCATCCGGGGCCGTCGCGGCTAGCGGCGATGGGCCTGAACGTCATCATGATGGGCCCGCCGGGTGCGGGCAAGGGAACGCAGGCGGGCCGGTTCGCGCGTGAACGAGGGCTGCCGAAGATTTCGACGGGCGACATGCTGCGCGAGGCGATCAAGGAGCAGAACCCGGTCGCGCTCGAGGCGCAGAAGCTGATGGACCGCGGCGAGCTGGTGGACGACGCCACGATCATCGCGATCGTCCGCGACCGGCTGGCGAAGCCGGACACGTGGCCCGGGTTCGTGCTCGACGGGTTTCCGCGGACGGTGGAGCAGGCCGTGGCGCTCGACGCGCTGATGAAAGAGCGGGCCCGGGGGCCGCTCGTGGTGATCGACGTCGTGGTGCCGGAGCTGGAACTGGTGCGCCGGCTGGACGGGCGCCGGATCTGCGGGAAGTGCGGCACCAACGCCGACCCCGGGAAGGACGCCTGTTCGAAGTGCGGCGGCGAGCTGGTGGTGCGGGCCGACGACGACGGACGGGTGGTGCTCGAGCGGTTGAAGGTGTACGAGCGGGCGACGCGCCCCGTGCTCGACTATTACCGGACCCGGCCGACGTTCCGGACGGTGAATGGCGCGCAGGGGCAGGAGCAGGTGGCCCACGAAATGGACCGCATGATCGACGACGCGGCGGCGGCGGGCCGAACCGTGCGAGTGGCCGGCGAGCGCGGCATGAGCACGCGGGTGGCGGAGTAGGAGGAACATGGGCATCGTCCTCCGCTCGCAGGCCGAGATCGACAAGCTCCGTCGCGCGAACCAGCTGGTGGCGCGGGTGCTGGCCGAGTTGCGGGCCATGGTGGCGCCAGGGGTGACGACGCGGGACATCGACGAGGTGGCCGAGGCGCGGGTGCGGGAAGCGGGCGGCAAGCCGGCGTTCAAGGGCTACCACGGCTATCCGGCGACGGTGTGCACGTCGATCAACGAGCAGGTGGTGCACGGCATTCCGTCCACGCGCCCGCTCGTGAAGGGCGACATCGTGTCGATCGACATGGGTGCCGTGCTGGAGGGGTACTACGGCGACTGCGCGGTGACGGTACCGGTGGGCGACATCGCCGCCCCGGCGTCGGATCTGCTGCGGGTCACCGAAGAGTCGCTCTTCCGCGGCATCGACGCGGTGAAGCCGGGCGCGCGGGTGTCGGATATCGGCGCCGCGGTCCAGCAGCACGTCGAGGCGGCGGGCTATTCGGTGGTGCGTGAGTTCGTCGGGCACGGCATCGGCACGTCGCTCCACGAGGAGCCGCAGATCGCCAACTACGGGCCCGCGGGGCACGGTCCCCGGCTCTCGGAAGGCATGGTGTTCGCGATCGAGCCGATGGTGAACGCGGGCAAGGCCGATGTGAAGGTGCTGTCGGACGGCTGGACGGCGGTGACGAGCGACGGCCGGTTGTCGGCGCACTTCGAGCACTCGGTGGTGGTGACGCGTCAGGGGTGCGAGATCCTCACCCTGCTCGCGGCGGATGCGGAACGCGCCAAGCAGCTGCTGGGCGCCGCGGTGCGAAGCACGTAGAGACGCTGCGGAGCGTCTGAAGGACGAGACTCTCGTGGCGGAGTCGCGGGTCGAAGGCGTCGTGACGGCGCAGTTGCCGAGCGGGCTCTACCAGGTGGAGATCGAAGGGCCGCACCGGATTACGGCCCACGTCGGGGGCGGCGCCGAACGGAATTTCGTGAGGGTGCTGGTCGGCGACCGGGTGGTGGTGGAGCTGACGCCGCGCGACACGACGCGGGGACGGATTGTTCGGAAGGCCTGACGTAGGGCGGGGGCTTCAGCCTCGCGGCGGTGGAAGGAACTTATGAAGGTACGGGCGTCGGTTCGGAAGATTTGTGACAAGTGCAAGGTCGTGCGGCGGAAGGGCGTCGTCCGCGTGATCTGCAGCAACGCCAAGCACAAGCAGAGGCAGGGATAGCCGTATGGCACGCATCGCAGGCGTCGACCTCCCGCGCACCAAGCGCGTCGAGATTGGGCTCACCTACATCTACGGCATCGGCCGCAAGCGGTCGAACGACGTCCTGGCTTCGGCCGGCGTCAGCCCTGACATCCGCGTCAAGGATCTGTCCGAGGACGACGTCCGGAAGATCAGCCGGGTCCTCGAGGAAGTCGGCGGCGTCGAGGGCGATCTCCGCAAGGAGATCTCCATGAACATCAAGCGCCTCATGGAGATCGGCTGCTACCGCGGCCTGCGCCACCGGCGCAACCTGCCGGCGCGCGGCCAGCGCACCCGGACCAACGCGCGTACGCGCAAGGGGCCGCGCAAGGGCGCGGTTGCCAAGAAGAAGACGGTTTAGCAGATGGCCAAAACAGAAGCAGCGGCGGGAACCGAGAAGAAGGCCGAGGGCGGCAAGAAGGCGCCCCGCAAGACCTTCAAGAAGCGCGGCGAGAAGCGCGTGGTGCATCACGGCTACGTGCACATTCACGCCTCGTTCAACAATACGCACATCACGATCACCGACACCGAGGGGAACGTGATTTCGTGGTCGAGCGCCGGCGGCATCGGCTTCAAGGGCTCGCGCAAGGGGACGCCGTTCGCGGCGACGCAGGCGGCCATGAACGCCGGGAACGCCGCCAAGACGCACGGCCTGCGCTCCGTGGACGTCAAGGTCAAAGGCCCGGGGTCGGGCCGCGAGTCGGCCATCCGCGCGCTGCAGACGGTGGGCATCGAGGTGAAGTCGATCCGCGACGTCACGCCGATTCCGCACAACGGCTGCCGCCCGACGAAGCGCCGCCGCGTCTGAGTTTTCGAGAGGATTATTGAATGGCTCGTTACACTGGTCCGGTCTGCCGCCTGTGCCGCCGCGAAGGCATGAAGCTCTTTCTCAAGGGCGAGCGCTGCTACAGCGAGAAGTGCGCCATCGAGAAGCGCAACTTTGCCCCCGGGCAGCACGGCAAGACGCGTAAGGCCAAGCTGGCCGGCTACGGCATCCAGCTGCGCGAGAAGCAGAAGGTGAAGCGGATCTACGGCGTGCTCGAGGATCAGTTCCGCTCCTACTTCGAGCAGGCCGAGCGCATGCGCGGCATCACCGGCGAGACGCTGCTGCAGCTGCTCGAGCGCCGGCTCGACAACGTCGCCTACCGGCTCGGGCTGGGCACGTCGCGGGCGCAGGCGCGCCAGCTCGTTCGCCACGGCCATCTGACGGTCAACGGCCGCAAGGTGAACATCCCCTCGTTCTCGGTGAAGCCGGGCGACGTGGTGGCGCTGCGCGCCAGCAGCCAGAAGGTGCCGGCCGTGGTGCACGCGCTCGAAGAGGTCAAGGGCCGCGGGGTGCCGGAGTGGCTCTCGTTCGACGCCGCCGGGTTCTCCGCGAAGATCAGCTCGATTCCGACGCGCGAACAGATCAACCTGCCGGTGCAGGAACAGCTGATCGTCGAGCTGTATAGCAAGTAGTAGCTCGTTGAGTTTGAAGTAGAGGCCGGTCTTTAGACCGGCCTGGGTAGTCGCAACGTAGAGGGCGGTCCTGAGACCGCCCTGCAGGGACGAAGGACCACCTTCGCATCCACCGGCCCGCAGCCTTTCAGACCTGCGGTGGGAGGCCGGTGGAGACACACAGCAGGTCTGGAGGCCGGAGCTGCCGGCCCACGCGAAAGGATACGAATCAATGCTCTGGAGAGGATTTCAGCGACCCAAGCGGCTCGAGTTCGAGCGCGAGACCCTGACGGACCGGTTCGGCCGGTTCTACGCGCAGCCGTTCGAGCGCGGCTTCGGCACGACCATCGGCAACTCGCTGCGCCGCGTGCTCCTGTCGTCGATTGAAGGCGCCGCGATCACGGCGGTGAAGATCGACGGCGTGCTGCACGAGTTCTCGCCGATCCCGGGCGTGGTGGAGGATGCGACCGACATCATCCTCAACCTCAAGCAGATCCCGTTCAAGATGCACTCCGAGCAGGGGCGCACGCTCTACTTGCGCGTGGAGAAGCCGGGCGTCGTGCGCGCCAAGGACATCGAGGTGGACCAGGGTGTCGAGATCCTCGAGCCCGAGGCGCACATCGCCACCGTGTCCGAGGGCGGCAAGCTCCACATGGAGCTGCGCATGAAGCGCGGCCGCGGCTACGTGTCGGCGGACAAGAACTTCGACGAGGACCTCGGCATCGGCTGGATTCCGGTGGACTCGGTGCACTCGCCGGTCAAGAAGGTCAACTACCTCGTCGAGGCGGCGCGCGTCGGCCAGGCCACCGACTACGACAAGCTCACGATCGACGTCTGGACCAACGGCTCGGTGACCGCGCGCGACGCGGTGTCGCTGGCCGCCAAGCTGGTGCGCGATCACCTGAACATCTTCATCAACCTCGAGGATCTCGGCGAGCAGGCGGCCGACGCCACGGCGGCCGAGCCGCGTTCCGGCGCCGCCAACGAGAACCTCGACAAGAGCGTCGAGGAGCTCGAGCTCTCGGTGCGCTCGTACAACTGCCTCAAGAACGCGAACATCCGGACCATCCGCGAGCTCGTACAGAAGACCGAAGCCGACATGCTCAAGACCAAGAACTTCGGCCGCAAGTCGCTGAACGAGATCAAGGAAATCCTGCACACCATGGGGCTGAGCCTCGGCATGCGGCTCGATGCCGCTGTCCAAGAGTAAGGGCTGCAGGAGTAACAAGCAGATCCAGTCATGAGACACAACGTAGCGCACCGCAAACTGGGCCGGGTCACCGAGCATCGCCTCGCGATGCTGCGGAACCAGGCCATCTCGCTGCTCCGGCACGAGCGGATCGAGACCACGATCCCCAAGGCCAAGGAGCTGCGGCCGTTCGTGGAGCGGCTCATCACGATCGCCAAGCGCGGCCTCGCCGGCGGCGACGCGAACGCCATGACCCTGAACGCGCGTCGGCTCGTCCTGGCCGAGATCCCCGATACCGAGGTCGTCAGCAAGCTGTTCGCGGAGCTGGCGCCGCGGTTCGCCGATCGGCCGGGCGGCTACACCCGCATCCTGCGCATCGGCTTCCGCCGCGGCGACGGTGCGGAGACGGCGCAGATCGAGCTCGTCGGCAGCGAGTGGCAGCCCGAGGAAGCCAAGCCGGCCGAGGGTGAAGAGGGCGAAGCGCCGAAGAAGAGCAAGGGCCTCGGCGAGCGCCTGCGGCAGACCGCGCGGCGGATGCGCGGCGGTGGCGGCAAGGAAGGCGGCTCGAAGGCGCAGGACAAGGGCCAGACGCGCGGCGGCCGCAAGACGACGACCCCACGGAAAGTTGGAGGGTCGTAGACGGCTTCGGGCTTAAGGCTTAGGGCTTAGGGACGAACGGCCGGGTCTATGACCCGGCCTTTTTCTTGTACGTGCTGGTTCCCAATCAGTAGGGAAGGTCGTCGGGGGCGCGTCCAATGTAGTCCGGCTCGGGGTCCTCGAGGAACTGGCGCGCCTCGATCTCGGTGAGCCCGAGCCGCGCCGCCTTGGCGATGCGATGCCGTCCGTCCATGACCGCGCCGTCGGCCGCGAGGATGATCGGATACGACAGGTCGGTTTCGTCGATGAGCTTGAGGTGCTCGATCAGCGAACGCCACGTCGCCGGTTCGCCCTCGCCGAACACCGGCTCGTCGAGCTCGCGCAGCGTTGCCAGCCCCACGCGGCGCACCGGGAGCGCCGCCGACAGGCGCACCAGGCGATCGACGTCCCACGCGAGTAGACCACGGTCCGACGGGCGGAAGTAGTACTGCTTGCGCACGGCTGACTGCCGCCCATTCTAGCGAGCCGGCATGTCGGCGCAGGTGGCGGATTGCGGTAGCATCTCGCGCATGACCAGCCGGATGACGCCGCTCGCGCTGGCGCTCGCACTGGTGGCGCCGCTCCCCGCCTACGGAGCGTCCGACCCTGTGGCCGATGTCGCCAACATCAGGTTCCACAGCGATGAGCTGATGAACCTGCACCATTTCCTCTACGCGTGGGCCTGGCGCACGCGCACGCAGGGGCGGCCGCTGTCGCAGCGTCTCGACGCGCTCCCCACGGCGCCCTTCACGACCGAGGAGCGCGCGGCCTGGGAGGCCGCGGTCGGCTACTACGACCGCGAGCTCGCGTCGAAGGATCTGCTGTTTGGCGAGGGCATGACGGCAATCAAGACCGCGCTGGTCTCGGCGAGGCTCGACGATCAGGCGATCGCGCCGGCGCTGCGCGCCGCCCTGCAGTCTGCGCTGCCGATCTACCGGCGCCACTTCTGGCCGGAGCACGATCGCGTCAACCGCGCGTGGATCGCCGATATCGGCGGGCGCGTGGGCAGCCTTCGTGAGGAGGTCGTGCCGAGGCTCGAGACGCTGTACGCGACGAAGTGGTTCGCCACGCCCGAGCGAGCCGACATCGTGTGGGTGGGTAACTGGGCCGGCGGCTACGCCAGCGGCGGCCCGACGCACGCGACGATCTCGAGCACGCATCCCGGAACGCAGGGCTGGGAGGCTGCCGAGACGGTGTTCCATGAGTACTCGCACATCCTGGTGGGCGGACTGTCGGGGAAGCTGAACGCGGCGCTCGGCGACGGCGTGAAGCAACACCCCGTGCTCTGGCACACGATCCAGTTCCATCTCACGGGCCAGGCCGTGCGCGAGGCGCTCGCCCGCCGCAACATCGCCTACGCGCCGTCGGTCGAGGAGCTGTTTCAGCGCGCCTGGCCGCAGTACCAGCAGCCCGTGAAGGATGCCTGGGCGCCGTATCTCGAGGGGCGCACGACGATGGACGACGCGATTGCCAGGACCGTCGCGGCGTTGAGCCCGCCGAAGTAGCGGCCGGCCCCACCGATGGATCGGGACGCCCTGCGCCGGACGCTGACCCTGGCCAGCGCGTTCAAGCAGGGCGACCGCGCCGTCGGCGGCGGCGACGATCCGGCCGTGCGGCGGGACGCGCGGCAGGCGCTGCTGGCGGCCACGGTCGGCGACATCCACCGCACGACGCTCATCGACGACGGCGTCAGCGAGGCGCTGGCACGGGCGCGCGATCGCACGCGGGACGCCGACCTCGGGCCGTGGACGGTGTCGCGCGTGCGCGATGCGCTGCTCGCGCCGGGAGGCGCCGCCTGGGCGTCGGCCTGCTCTGGCGCGCTTGGCAGCGAGGTCATCGCGGCGGTGGCCAAGGTGATGACGCGCGACGAGCTCTCGACCGTCGCGCGCACGCTCGTCGTGGCGGCCGGCGACGGTCCGCGCGACATCGGCGGCGCCCGTCATCTCGGGTCCCGCATCCAGCCGAACAGCCCTGGCGACGACGAGCGCGAGATCCTGCTGTCGATCTTCGAGGGGCTGGCGTACGGCTGTGGCGACGTCGTGATCGGGCTCAACCCGGCCGCCGACGATCTCGACACCATCGTCCACCTCGAGCAGCTGCTCGAGCAGGTGGTGCGGCGGCTCGACCTGCCGACGCGCTTCTGCGTGCTCTCCGATCTCGTCAAGCAGCACGCGGCGCAGCGTCAGACCGCCGTGGACGTCGGCTTTCAGAGCCTGGCCGGCACCTCGCGCGCGCTCTCCGGGATGCTGGGGATGGACGTGGACGGCGTCGCCGATCTGGCGCGCGCCTTCGGCGGTCTCTACTTCGAGACGGGGCAGGGCTCCGAAGTCACCAACGGCGCCGCCGAGGGCGTGGACATGGGCACGCTGGAGGCGCGCACCTATGGCGTGGCTCGCTGCATCCGTCAGGCCGCTCCGGCGTGGACCATCGTCAACGACGTGGCCGGGTTCATCGGCCCGGAAGTGTTCGCGAGCGCCGATCAGCTCGAGCGCGTCTGCCTCGAAGACGTGGTGATGGCCAGGCTGCACGGCCTGACGATGGGCCTCGACGTGTGCGCCACCTTCCACATGGGCATCGCGCCGGCCGAGCTGCGGCAGCTCACGGCGCGGATCGTCGAGCGGGCGGCCCCCGCGTACCTCATGGCGGTGGCCGGGAACGCCGATCCGATGCTGGGCTATCTGACGACGTCTTTCCGCGAGCACCCGCTCCTGCGCCGCCGGGCGGCCCGCACGCCCACCGAGGCGTGGCGCACGCGGCTGGCCGCGCTCGGCGTACCAGGCCAGGAGGCGCCGGTGGCGACGGCAGACACCATCGCGCGGTTGAGCGCCCTCTATGCTCGCGCCGGCGGCGACCACCGTTCGAGCGCCACACTCGAAGCCGAGGCCCGCCGCGAACTCGGCGCGTTGCAGGAGCGCGGCTGGGATCTGGGCGTTGCCGGCGCCGCCGGGGCCGAGGCCCGGGTGGACGCGATCTACGAGCATGCGCGCGCGGCGCTCTACGCCGTCTTCGACGAGGCCGTGATCCGGGACGCGACCACGAGCCCACTGCTGGCGCGCACCGCCGCCGGGAGCCGCGACGAGTACCTGGCCGCGCCGCCCTCGGGGGAGCGGCTGCGCGAGGACGACGCGCGCGCCGTGGCGTCTCTGTACCCGCTCCGGCGCCCGCAGGTGCAGATGGTGGTCTCGGATGGGCTCAACGCCAACGCGGTGAACGAGCAGCTGCGCGCGATCCTGCCGGGCGTCCGGCAGGCGCTGGCACAGGCCGGCCATCACGTCGGCGAGCGCGACGTCGTCGTGCGGAACGGGAGGGTCCGGGCCGGCTACGACGTCGGCGGGCGCACCGGCGCCGACGTCGTCGTGCACCTCATCGGCGAGCGTCCCGGGACGGGGCTGAACACGCTCTCGGCCTACGTCACCTACGGCCGTGACGCGGGGGGCGCCTCGCGCTGGAGTCCCGACCTGCCGCATTCAGCGACCACGGCCGTGTGCGGCATTCATCTCGCGGGCAAGACGCCAGGCGTGGCCGTCCCCGAGATCGCCCGGGTCGTCGCGCGGGCCGTGGCGCAGCGGCGATCGGGCGTGGCGCTCGATCACCTTGAGCCCTGAGCCAGCCAAAGCCCAAAGCCCAAAGCCCAAAGCCCAAAGCCTCCGTTCTCAGCTCGCTTCTTCGAGCTCGGCGTGTCCGGTGCGCGCTGCCTTCGACGCGGCGATGATCTTCGCCTGCGCCGCCTGCGGCACTTCCTCGTAGTGCGAGTACTCCATGTGATACGACCCGCGGCCGCCGGTCGCCGACGTGAGGTGCTGCTCGTAGGAGAGCATCTCGGCCATCGGCACCTGCGCGCGGATGACGGTCATGATGCCGCGCGTGTCCATGCCCGCGATGCGGCCGCGCCGGCTGTTGAGGTCGCCCATCAGGTCGCCGGCGAAGTCGCTCGGGGCGTACACCTCGACCTTCATCACCGGTTCGAGGATGGTGGGCCGCGCCCGTGTCATCGCGTCCTTGAAGGCCAGCGATCCGGCCATCTTGAACGACAGCTCGTTCGAGTCCACCGCGTGGAAGGAGCCGTCGAAGACGGTGGCCTTGAAGTCCACCATCGGGTAGCCGGCGAGGAAGCCGCGCATCCGCGATTCCTGGATGCCCTTTTCAATCGCCGGCACGTACTGCCGCGGGATCGCGCCGCCGAAGATGTCGTTCTCGAAGGCGAAGTCGCTGCCCCGCGGCAGCGGTTCGACGCGGATCTTGCAGTCGCCGAACTGTCCGTGGCCGCCGGTCTGCTTCTTGTGGCGGCCGTGCGCTTCGGTGGCCATGGTGATCGTCTCGCGGTACGGCACCCGCGGCGGCTTCAGCAGCACCTCGACGCCGAAGCGGCGTTTCAGCTTGGCGACGGTGACCTCGATGTGCAGCTGCCCCTGGCCCGAGAGCAGCAGCTCGTGGGTCTGCGGGTCGCGCGAATAGCCGATCGACGGATCCTCTTCCTGCAGCCGGTGCATCGACGTGCTGATCTTGTCCTCGTCGCCGCGGCTCTTCGGCTCGATCGCGTAGGAGAGCACCGGCTCCGGGAACGAGATCGGGGCGACACGGATCTTGGTGGACGCTTCGGCCAGCAGCTCGTTCGTGTGCGTGTCTTTCAGCTTGGCGACGGCGCCGAGGTCGCCGGCGCGGAGCTCGGGCACGTGCGTCTGCGTCTTGCCCTGCAGCGCCAGCAGATGCCCGACACGCTCGCTGGCGTCGCGCGTCTGATTGTGGACCGCCGTGTCCGACTTCAGG
>DASRPM010000280.1:0-12553 GCA_035646375.1 Vicinamibacterales bacterium | reverse complement strand
CCCTCACCAGCGGGGCGTCGCCGCCTGCCGCCGCGACGGTACCGATCACGCCGGCCGTCAGTAGAGCTGCCAGAACTGCCTGTGCGACGCGACCCATGAGCCCCGCTCCTCCTATGTCCGCACCAGCCTATTTGCGCACACTTTTCCGCGCTGCGAAAGGATACCTGATCGCGGGGGAAAACCTTTACATACCCCCAGTTAGAGGTATCGGCGCTTTCGGTCTGCGAAACGAGCCAGGGCCCGGAACGCGGCCACCATCTCGGCGTACGAGTAGTTGGCGTTCCGGCCGCTCGGATTCGGCAGCACGAACACGTCCGAGCCGCCGACGCGCTCCTGCTGCAGCCCCAGCGACACCGCGTCCTTGCGCTCGGGAAACATCGCCCGGAACACCGTGATGCCGATGAGCGCCACGACGGCCGGGCGGTGGCGCAGAATCTTCCGACGCAGCGTCCGCCGGCCGGCCACGTACTCGTGCCGCTCGAGCGTGTCGATGCCGGGCGTCGGACGCGGGACGATGTTGGTGATGCCGTAGCCCCACTCGGGCAGCCGATCGTCGTCCTCGTATCCGATCGGCTCCGGCACCAGCCGCGAGTCGTAAAGCAGCTTCCAGAACCGGTTCGAGAACCCGGCGAAGTGATGCCCCGTGAGCGCCGAGCGGACGCCGGGGTTGATGCCGACGAACAGCACGCGCACACCCGGACGGATGCGATCGCGGAGCGCTGGCAGGATCGGGGTCACGCCCGCGTATACTCGCGCATGCGCCACTGGACACCGTGGGCCTTTGCTCTGGTGTTCATCGTCGCCCTGCTGGTCAGACTCCCGGGATTCGATCGTCTCCTCGACGGCAGCGAAGTGGACTATGTCCTCGCCGCGCGCCGCGGGTTTCTGACGAACTATCTCGATCTCGGCACACGGCCGGTCTCGGAGTACGTGGCAGCCGGTCTGGCGATGGCCGGATTCACGGGCGAGGCGGGCGCCGGCGCCGACACCGATCTCTGGACTCGCGACGTCGCGGCCGACGACATCGCGGCCTACCGGCACTACCATCCACCGCTCTTCATCTATACCATCCAGGCCGTCGAGCGGCTGGCCGGGCATTCCGGTACGGTAGTCCGCCTGGTCCCGCTGGCGTTTTCGCTGGCCACGATCGCCATGCTCTACTTCGGCTGCGCGCTCCTGGTTCCCGTACGGGGGGCACAAACCGGAGTCCTGGCTGCCGCGATCCTCTCCGTGATGTCGCTGCATATCGCGACGTCTGCCGAAATCGGCTGGCATGTTCCGTACGCGAGCCTGTCCACGTTATCGCTCTTTGCGATCGGGTACTTCCGGACACGGCCGTCGCTGCAGGCGCTGGTTGCGGCGGTCGTCATGGCCACGATTGCCTTCATGATGCTCGAGCACGCCGTCTTCTTGTACGTGACGCTGGCGGTCGTGCTCGTCGTCACCGCCAACCCGTGGCTGCGGGTGTCCCGCTCGGGAGTGTCCATGCATCGCGGGCTGCTCGTGGCGGCTGGAGCAGCCCTCTTGACGATGCTCGTCGTCTGGCCGGCCTCGCTGATCAAGCTGTCGATCGTCAAGAACCTGGGCGTTCACGCCTACTATTCGCGCACGCTGGAGTTGAGCCCGCGATTCTATGACGTGTACCTGGTCCTGGCGGATCGATACCCGGTCATGGTTGCACTCGCGGCGGTGACCGCGGTGTTGTCGATCGTGCGGCGTCGGCATCTTCCGCCCGCCCTGCTGCCGTTTGCGATCTTTGCGCTTGCAACGTGCGTGCTCCAGTTCGGAAACACCAACCTGAAGCCGCTCTATTTCGTGTCACTGCTTCCGCCTCTGGCGCTGCTGACGGCCGCCTGGATTGTCGACGCGATGTCGGCATCGGATGTGCGCGCCCGGGTGGCCGGGCGCACGTTCGCCGCCGCCGCCGTGTTCGCGCTGGTGTTCACGGTCTCGCAGACGCTGCGGGCGCGGGAGCGCGTGAACACCCGCCTCGAGCTCCTGGATCGGCTCTCGAGCGTCGAGGATCTGGCTGGGGCGAGAGTGCTCGCGTGGCCACCGGGCAGCCATGCCGCGCAGATGCTCGGTTTCTATCTGCCAGAGGCGACGTTCATGCGCGTGATCGATGAACCGCGGAGCGTCCGCCAGGCACGCGAGGCTCTCCGGCGCGGAGCGTTTCGTTTCGTGGTCGTAGACCTGGGGGCGGTTGAGCCGCGAGAAGGGGCGCCGGGCGCCGCACCAGGGGCGCGCTATCGGCGGCTCTTCGAGATTCTTGGAGAGTCGGATGCGGATGGATACCAGGTCTGGCGTCTGCGCGACTGAATTGCGGCTGCTCGGGCGCCACGCTCAGTACGGCACGTCGATGAGCCGATCGCCGCTGCGCATGTCCTCGTCGATCAACGCGAGCAGCGCCGCGGCGGCAGGCCCCGGCTTGCCGTCGCCGATCGGCTGGCCGTCCCACTCGACGATCGGCGCCACCTTCACGGAGCTTCCGAGCAGCACCATCTCGCGCGCGTTGCGCGCGTCGGCAGCCGGGATGTCGGCCACCTCGACGGCGGTGAGCACGCCGCGCCCCACCAGATGCTGCGCCAGCTCCAACACCCGCAGCGACGTGCACCCGGGCAGGACGCGCAGGAACTTCGGGTGGAGCAGCACGCCGTCGTGCGTGACGAACGCTACGTTCATGTTCGAGCTCTCGCCCACGAACCCGAGCTCGTCGATGAAGACGCCGTTGTCGAGCCCGGCGGCCTTGGCCTCCATCTGCATCAGCACGTTCGGCAGGTAGTTCGTCGCCTTGGTGATGGCGTAGAGCGGCGGCTTGATCGGGTAGGTCGTCGTCATCACCTTCAAGCCCTCGCTGTACCACCGTGCGGGATACGACAGCCCGCCGAACACCATCACGAAAAAGCCGGGGTCCGCACCGGCCGCCGGGGTGAGCTCGAGGCTGCCCGGCCCCGACGAGAGCCAGTAGCGGATGGCGCCGTCGCGGCGCCCGCTGGCGGCGGCGGTCTTCACGATGATGTCCCGCATGGCGGCACGCGACCCCGCGAGCTTCAGGCGCGAGCGCTCGGCCGACCCGAGGAAGCGGTCCAGATGGGCTTCGAGGTCGTAGATGCGTCCGTTCACCAGCCCCGCGGTGTCGAAGATGCCGTGGCCGCGGTGCACCATGTGGTCGTCGAACGGCAGCACCATCAGCGCGGGATCGGTGACGATGCCACCGAGCTGGCTCGAGTAGAACGCGTCGAACTGCACCGGCTGCCGCGTGCGCAGTGCGCGCAGCCCGGCCAGTACGGCATCGGCGTCGAGCATCGGAAGCTGTGCGTTCGATGTCACCATAGGGACTAGTGTCGCACCGCACCGTCCTCCGGACCATCGCCCACCGCGCGATGGCGCGCTACGGTCTCCTTCCCGAGTTCTCGCCGGCGGCGCTGGACGAAGCGCGCCAGGCGCGGCCCACGTTGCCGCTCAACGGGCTGGTGCGCGACACGCGCGACCTCCTGTGGGCGTCGATCGACAACGACGAGTCGCGCGACCTCGATCAGCTCTCGGTGGCGGAAGCGCTCGGCGGCGGCCGCACGAAAGTGCTGGTGGCGATTGCCGACGTGGACGCGCGAGTGCCCGCCGGCTCGGCCTCGGACGACCACGCCAAGACCAACACCACGTCGGTCTACACACCGGCCGCGATCTTTCCCATGCTGCCGGAGCGCTTCTCGACCGACCTGACCTCGCTCGGCGAAGGCGACGAGCGGCTCGCCATGGTCGTCGAGATGACGGTGGACGAGCGCGGCGACGTCCTCGGGACGGACGTGTATCGCGCGCGGGTGCTGAACAAGGCGCGGCTGACATACAACGCCGTGGGGGCGTGGCTGCTCGACGAGGGGCCCTTGCCGGCGCCCGCGGCGGCGGTCGCCGGCCTCGGCGACGTGCTTCGTCTGCAGGACGAGGTGGCACAGGCGATGCGACGGCGGCGACACGCGCACGGCGCGTTGACCCTCGACACGCTGCAGGCGCACGCCGTGTTTGCCGGCGACGCCATCACCGATCTGCAGCCCGATGCGAAGAACCGCGCCAAGGAGCTGATCGAAGACCTGATGATCGCGGCCAACGCCGCCACCGCCGAGACGCTCGAGCGAAAAGGGTTTGCCTGGATCCGGCGCGTGCTCGGCGCGCCGCGGCGGTGGGATCGCATCGTGGCGCTCGCTGCCACGTTCGGCGACACGCTGCCGGACGAGCCCGACGCCGCCGCGCTCGACGCGTTCCTCCAGAAGCGCCGCACCGCCGACCCGCTGCGCTTCCCGGACGTCTCGTTGTCGGTCGTGAAGATGCTGGGCTCGGGCGAGTACGCAGTGGAGCCGCCGGGCAGCGTGCCATCGGGACACTTCGGCCTGGCGGTGACCGGCTACACGCACTCCACCGCGCCCAACCGGCGGTTTCCCGATCTCATCACGCAGCGCCTGCTGAAGGCGGCCATCGCCGGCGCGCCGCCGCCCTACGATCGCGCCGCGCTGACGGTGCTGGCGAAGCACTGCACCATGCAGGAGGATCAGGCCGCCAAAGTCGAGCGGCAGGTTCGCAAGTCGGCGGCCGCGCTCTTCCTGCAGTCGCGCGTCGGCGACCGCTTCCACGCCATCGTCACCGGCGCCTCCGAGAAGGGCACCTGGGTGCGAACCATCGGCACGCCGGTGGAAGGGCGTGTCGTGAAAGGATTTGCCGGGCTCGACGTGGGCGATCGGGTGGAGGTGAGGCTCCTCTCCACCGACGTCGATCAGGGCTTCATCGACTTCGCGAAAGCGTGACGTCGTCCGACGTGGGGCCTGCCCCGTCGGCCGGCAGCGGGCAGGCCACGAGCGCCACGGTGTCGTGCACGAAGCGCAGCTTCTCGATGGCCGCCGGCGACAGCACGAACGGATACGCGTCCGCGATGCCGAGACCACGGTTGAGGTTGTTCAACAGATAAGTGATCGGAAACCAGCTGGCGATCAGCTGATCAAAAGCGCTCGACAGCGTTCCGGCGGTGACCGGGACCTTCGTGAGCGTCGGTTCGTCGCGACGGCGCGGGCGGATCGATACCCCGCACGCGGCGGCGGTCTCGAGCGTGTCGGTGATGTGGAGGTAGTGCGCCCAGGTCTCCGCCCAGTCCTCCCACGGGTGCGCGCTCGCGTAGGCGGTCACGAAGCGGGTCTGCCAGTCCGCGGCCGGTCCGTCCGTGTAGTAGCGCTGCAGCCCGGCCTGGTAGTCTTCGCGCTCGTCGCCGAACACCGCGCGGAACGCGTCGCGGCGGTCGGTGCCGTCGATCAGGCGGTCCCAGTAGTAATGCCCCACCTCGTGCCGCAGGTGCCCGACTAGCGTCCGATACGGCTCCCCGAGCGCGTGACGCCGCCGCTCGCGTTCGGCGTCGTCGGCTTCGGCCAGATTGATCGTGATGACGCCGCCGCTGTGGCCGGTGAGCACCGGAGGTTGCCCATCGGCCGGATCCGCCAGGAACTCGAACGCGAGCCCGCGAGGATCCTGCGACCGCGGCGTGGTGGGGAGGTGCAGGTTGAGCAGTGCGTAGACGAGGCGCCGCTTCGCGGCTTCCAGCTTGTACCACGCCTGCTGGTGCCCCTCCACGCGCAGGTCGGGGATGGTCGTCGTGAGCCGGCAGGCCGCGCACAAGGTTTCGTCCTGCCGGGCGTCCACCGCCCAATTGCACACCTGAGCGCCGGAATAGTTGTCGCACAGCCGATAGAGTCGCTCCTGCGCCGACGGATGCGGTGAGCGCCAGGTGCTCACGCCGTCGCTGTCCAACGATCCGATTTCCATCAGCTCGGGCAGGAAGGCCAGCACGTGCCCGCACTCGATGCACTCCGTGTTCTCGAAAAACACCAGGTTGTCGCAGTGGTCGCAGTGGAAGATGCGCATCGGGCCCAGCACCCATTTTGGCGTAGCATCTGCCGCATGGCCAGACACGTCCGCATCGCGTGGTTCGTCGCAGTTACCGTCGTGGTTGCGGTTGCCGCGGCTAATGCCGAGGTGGTGAAGCTGACGATCGCGCAGCGTCAGCCGTTCGCCAACGCCAAGCAGCCGTACGAGAAGCTGACCGGCCGCTTCTTCGGCGAGCTCGATCCGAAGCTGGCGCAGAACGCGGTCATCACCGACATCGAGCTGGCGCCGCGCAACGGGCGCGGCATGGTGGAGTACACGGCCACCTTCACCATCCTCAAGCCGGTGGAGATGGGCACGGCCACCGGCGTCCTGGTGTACCAAGTGCCGAACCGCGGACGCGCCAACATCGAGGGTGCCGGCTACTACGCCGACTTCCGCGCCGCCGGTCACGTTCTGGTGACGAGCGGCTGGCAGGCGGATCTCGGCGGAGCCGGTGCGGCCCTTCGATCGCCGGCCGTGGCGGCGACGAACCTCGGCGGCGATCTGATGACGATGGTTGCGCCCATCGCGCGCAATGCCGACGGTTCGAGCATCACCGGGCCTGCCACGGCGCGCTTCTTCGACGCGCCAGTGGGCGCCACGACACAGTCGATCGTCCGCGGCCGCGTCACGGGCACCGCTACGCCGGCGAGCCTCGACACCACGCAGGCGACCCTCACACGGCGTACGTCGGAAAACGGGGCGCGCGTGCCGATTGCGCCCAGCGCCTGGGCGTTTGCCGACTGCTCGCAGACGCCGTTCCCCGGCACGCCGGACCCGGCGCAGCTGTGCCTGAAGGACGGTTTCGATCCGGCCGCGCTGTACGAGCTGGCCTACATCGCGAAGGATCCGCCGGTGCACGGCATCGGGTTCGCGGCGACGCGCGACCTCGTGGCGTTCCTGCGCCGGCACGACGCCGATCACCCGCTCGGCGCGGCCGTGCGCCACGTCATCGCGCAAGGCACCTCGCAGTCGGGCAACTACCTGCGCAGCTTCCTGAACCTCGGCTTCAACCAGGACGAGCGCCGGCGTCGGGTGTTCGACGGCATGAACCCCCACATCGCGGCGCGTCAGCTCGCCATGAACATCCGGTTTGCGGCGCCGAGCGGTGCGGCCGACATGTATGAGCCGGGCAGCGAAGGTGTGCTGTGGTGGGAGGACTACACCGACACCGCGCGCGGCCGGAAGGCGGGCGGCCTGCTGGCGCGCTGCCGCGCGACCGACACGTGTCCGAAGATCGTCGAGACGTTCGGGTCGGCGGAGTTCTACTCGCTGCGCGTCTCGCCGAACCTCGTAGGCACCCGTGCCGACAAGGACATTCCGCTGCCCGCCAACGTCCGTCGCTACTACTCGCCGAGCACTCGTCATGGAGGCGGCGGGGGCGGCTTTGCCCACGAGATTCCCGTGGATCCGTGCTGCATCCTCGCCACCAATCCGAACCCGTCGAACGACACCAACCGCGCGCTGATGAACGCGCTGGTCGATTGGGTCGTGAGTGACACGGCGCCGCCACCCAGCCGCTATCCCACTCTGGCGAAAGGTGACCTGGTGCTGCCAGGGCATGCGTCCACCGGCTTTCCGGTGATTCCCGGGCAGCCGCTTCCAGACGGCGTGTTCGTGCCGCTCTACGACTACGACTTCGGCCCCGCCTTCAAGTACGCCGACGTCTCGGGCGTGATGGCGTTGCAGCCGCCGGCGGTGCGCCAGGTGCTCCCGCAGCTCGTGCCGAAGGTGGACGCCGACGGGAACGAGCTGGCCGGTGTCCGCAGCGTGCTGCTCGAGGTGCCACTCGGCACCTACACGGGCTGGAATCCGATTGCGCGAGGGTTCTTCAAGGGAGACATCCAGGCGCTCGGCGGCGGCTACATCCCGTTCGCGAAGACGAAAGCGCAACGGCTCGCGTCCGGCGACCCGCGCCTGTCGCTCGAGGAGCGCTACGGCACGCACGACGCCTACGTGGCGCGCGTGAAAGAGGCGGCGAAGCGGCAGGTGGCCGAGCGCTTCCTGCTGCAGGAGGATGCTGACCGCATCGTGGGCCAGGCCGAGAAGAGCGAGGTGCTGCGATGACGGGCGGTCTGATGTCGTCGGGCGGTCTGAAGACCGCCCGCTACGTACTGGTCCTGCTCGCTGCCCTCGCGTGGCCCGCGAGCGCGCAGAACCTCATGATCGTCAACGCCCGCATCGTGGACGGCAAGGGCGGTGTCATCGAACGCGGATCCGTCCTGGTGCGCGACGGCAAGATCGTGTCGGTCACGGCGGGCGCGCCCACCGCGGTCGCTGCCCAGCGCATCGACGCGCAGGGCCGCACGCTGATGCCCGGCTTCATCGACGCCCATCGTCACATCGTTCAGGGCGACGCCAAGCAGTGGCTGGCGAAAACCGGCCCGGCGCAGCTGCAGGAGTTCCTCGACGCCGGGTTCACCACGGTGCTGTGCGCCATCTGTCCCGACGAGACGATCGAGCTGCGGCAGCGGATCGACGCCGGCACGGTGAAGGGGCCGCGACTGCTCCTCGGCACCATCATTCCGGTGGCGCGCGCCCCCGTGCCCGGGGGCGGACGCGGCGACCCGGCGCGGTTCGACACGTCGCGGCCGCCACTGCGGCCTACCACGGCGGCCGCCGCCGTTCCCGACGCAGACATCCTCAAGGCGGTCGAGAGCGCCGCGGCCCGGAAGTTCGACTACATCAAGACGGTGATCACCACGACGCCCGGCGGGCCCGAGACGCGCACGCTGAAGCTGATCGTGGACGAAGGCAAGAAGCGCAACATCCCGACGATTACGCACGCGGTGAGCGTCATCGACACCCTGGCGGCGGTGGAGGCCATGCCCGCGGTGCTGGTCCACACGCCGCACATCGGCCGCCTCGAAGAGGACGCCGCCGCGGCGAAGCGCATCGCCGGCGCCGGCATCCCGATGACATCCACGCTGCAGGTGTTCGCGCCGCACTTCGGAGCCGGCAACGCGCCGCTCTTTCGCGATGGGCAGCCGTTCCCGTGGAACACCATCTCCAGCGCCGGCCAGGGTCCGGTGAACGCGCGGCTGCTCTGGGAAGCCGGCATCTCCTACGGCTACGGCACCGACACCACGTGGCCGCCGCGGCAGTCGCTGGCCGACGAGCTGCGCGCGCTGAGCCTGGTGTTCTCGCCGCTCGACATCACGAAGATCATGGGCCAGGGCGCGGCGCGCTCGACGTTGAAGCAGGATCTGATCGGCACGCTCGACGTGGGCAAGCAGGCCGATCTGGTGCTCATCGACGGCAACCCGCTGACCAACGCCACGGATCTCCTCAAGGTGGTGACGACGATCAAGGGCGGACGCATCGTGTCGGACCGGCGCGCCGCCGGCCGGCGGTAGGCCGCGCGCCGTCATGGCCTTGCTCGGCGCCATCGACCAGGGCACCAGTAGCACGCGTTTCATCATCTTCGACGACTCGAGCCGCATCGTCGCGCTGTCGCAGATGGAGCACGCGCAGATCTACCCGCAGCCGGGCTGGGTGGAACACGACCCACTCGAGATCTGGCGCAACACCGAGGCAGTGATCGCCGGCGCCATGCGATCGGCGCAGCTCAAGCCGAAGGATCTGGCCGCGATCGGCATCACCAACCAGCGCGAGACCACCGTGGTGTGGGACCGCCGGTCGGGCGCGCCGCTCTACAACGCGCTCGTGTGGCAGGACACGCGGGTGGCCGACGTGCTGCCGCAGTACACGCGGAGCCCCGGCGTCGAGTTCTTCCGGAGTCGCACCGGCCTCCCGCTCTCGAGCTATTTCAGCAGCCTGAAGATCCGGTGGATCCTCGACAACGTGCCAGACGCGCGCCGCTTGGCCGAGTCCGGCGACGCGCTCTTCGGCAACATCGACACGTTCCTCGTGTGGCGTCTCACCGGCGGGGTGCACGGCGGCATCCACGTGACCGATGTCACCAACGCCAGCCGCACGCAGTTGATGAACCTGCAGACCCTGGACTGGGATCCGGATCTGCTGGCCGCGTTCGACATCCCGCGCGCGATGCTGCCGGCGATCCGTTCGAGCAGCGAGCAGTACGGGACGGCGGTGCCCGAGCCGATTCGCGGCGTGGCGATTGCCGGCATCCTCGGCGACCAACAGGCCGCGCTCGTGGGGCAGGCCTGCTTCCGGCCGGGCGAAGCCAAGAACACTTACGGCACCGGCTGCTTCCTGCTGATGAACACGGGCGAAGCGGCGGTGCAGTCGAATTTCGGGCTGCTGACGACGGTGGCGTACCGCATCGGAGCCGCGCCGCCGTGCTACGCGCTCGAAGGCAGCGTGGCGGTGACCGGTGCGCTCGTCCAGTGGCTGCGCGACAACCTGAAGATGATCGAGAGCAGTGCCGACATCGAAGCGCTTGCCCGCACCGTCCCCGACAACGGCGGTGCCTATGTGGTTCCGGCGTTCTCGGGACTCTATGCGCCGCACTGGAACGATCGCGCGCGCGGCGTGATCGCCGGGCTCACCCGGTTCGTCACCCGTGGCCACCTGGCGCGCGCCGTGCTCGAGGCCACCGCATTTCAGACCTGGGAAGTGCTGCAGGCGATGGAGAAGGACTCGGGCGTGAGCCTCGAGGCGCTGCGCGTGGACGGCGGCATGACCGACAACGATCTGCTGATGCAGTTTCAGGCCGACGTCGTCAACCGCACCGTGGTGCGGCCGGCGGTGAAGGAGACCACCGCACTCGGCGCGGCGTATGCCGCGGGCCTTGCGGCCGGTGTCTTCCGCGACGTTGACGACCTGCGCGCGCGCTGGGCCGAGAGCCATCGTTGGACGCCCGCGATGGCTATCGCCGATCGCGAGCGCCTCGTGCACGACTGGACCAAGGCGGTTGGCCGCTCTCTCGATTGGATTGATGCATGAGCTCACCCGTCCTCGGCGAATTCGTCGGCACCTTCATCCTGATCCTGCTTGGTGACGGCGTGGTGGCCGGCGTGCTGCTGAAGCACTCGAAGAGCGAGAACAGCGGCTGGATCGTCATTGCGACCGGGTGGGCGCTCGCCGTGATGGCCGGTGTGTTCACCGCCATCGCGTTCGGCAGCGCCGATGCGCACCTGAACCCGGCCGTGACGCTCGGCGCGGCGGTGGCCACCGGCGACTTCAGCAAGGTGCTGCCCTACGGCCTGGCGCAGCTGTCGGGCGCGTTCCTCGGCGCCGTGGTCGTGTGGCTGCACTACCTGCCGCACTGGCGGCTCACCACCGACGCCAACGCCAAGCTGGGTGTCTTCTGCACGGCTCCCGCGATCCGCAGCGCCGGCGCCAACCTCACGAGCGAGATCATCGGGACCTTCGTGCTGGTGCTGGTGGCCACCGCCATCTTCTCGAGCCGCGTCACCGTGGCGGGGCTCGCGCCCGGCCTCGGTCCGTTCCTGGTGGGTAGCCTGGTGTGGGGCATTGGCCTCTCGCTCGGCGGGCCGACCGGTTACGCCATCAACCCGGCGCGCGATCTAGGGCCGCGCCTCGCGCACGCGCTGCTGCCGATCGCCGGCAAGCGCGACGCGGACTGGGGCTACGCGGGCATTCCCGTGGCGGGGCCGCTGGCCGGCGGCGTGCTCGCCGGCCTGGTCGCCAAGATCGTCGGGCTCTAGCGGCCTAGACGTACCGCAATATCGCGAGCGCCAGACCCACGACCGCTCCTCCGGCCAGCGCACGCCGCGCGAGGAGCCCCACTGGGCTGTGTACCCGTTTGCCGCGAACGAGCCGTGAGGCCGCATAGGCAAGCGAGCCAATCAACATGATTGCCGCCAGCCAGAGCAGCACCGAAAACCGGTACACGAGGCTGGCGAGCCACCACTGCGTGTCGACATGCTGTGGCAACTCGTACTTGTCGCACTCCGCCCCGGCGCACGGACGCGGAGCGAGCACGTAGTTCACGAGCGTTGAATAGTTCTTCCTGTCGCCAAATACCGCGGCGTGGCCGCCGTCGGCAAAGTACCGGCTCTCGCCTTGTCGCGCGAACTCGTCGTCGAAGCCCGCGTGCCCCGCACCTCCGACATCGCGCAGATATCCCTGAATGTGCTCGAAGACCGAGGGCAAGGCGGCCACCACGAAATCCGCCGACGCACGATAGTTGCGCACCGCGCCGACTCGGTCTTTGAAGTCCGACCACGGAAACCCACGCTGAACGACGCTGCCGGCGAACACCACCCGGTTGAAGCGGACCGTGTAGTACTGCGAGATGGCCTGCGACAGGATGTAGGTGCCGTTGCTGTGACCAACGAAGTCGAATGCCGCTTGGGGATAGAGGGCCTTGAGCTCGGTGTACTGATCGACGAACCAGCGGACATTTGCCTCCATGCGCGTAGGCGTCAGGAAATAGAGCGCGGCAAAGTATCCGTACGATCTGGAGTAGGTCTTGAGCGCGGCATCAGCCTTGGTGAACTCCGCGCCGAGGTCCTGCGCCCAGCGGCCATCGTCTCTGATGCCGTGCAGAATCATCACCACGCGTGTCACGGACGGATCCGGCTCGAACCCCGCCGTTCTCGACGGCTGCGTGTACGTCGACTTGATCCGGTCGATCGGCCAAGTCAGCGCACTGATGAATCCGGTTCGCCGCTCCGCTCCCTGCGGCCCCGTCATCTCGACGACGTTCGCATGGTTCGTGGCGTTTTCGAGTTGAATGAACGCGAAGTTGTCGGTGACGAAC
>DASRPM010000279.1:0-3812 GCA_035646375.1 Vicinamibacterales bacterium | reverse complement strand
CGGCGGCTGTGAGGGGCGGACCTCGACACGGCTCGGCAGGCTGCGCCCGGCGTGCCCCATCAGGTCCACGATGACCTGCGCGACATCGGCGGGCTGCAGCGCCCACGAGCTCTTGTCGCGGCCACCGCCGCCAAATGAGGTATCGACCGATCCCGGCGCCACCGATGCCACCCGGATGCCGTCGTGCCGGACTTCCTGCATCAGCGCCTCGGTGAAGGCGTCCACCGCGGCCTTGGTGGCGCAGTAGGCCGCGCCGCCGGCAAACGGCGCCGTGGCCGACAGGCTGCTGACGTTGACGATCCAGCCGGCGCCGCGGGCCCGCAGGTGCGGCAGCGCGGCGCGCGTGGCGTTGAAGACGCCGGTGACGTTGGTGTCGAACAGGAGCCGCCACTCGTCGTCCGTCATCTCGCTCACCGGGCGGAACAGGCCGACACCCGCGTTGTTGACGAGCGCATCGAGGCCGCCGAAGCGGGAGACGGCCGCATCGCAGGCGGTGGCCATGTCGAACGCCGATCGCACGTCGGCGCGCAGCGCCAGCACGCGGCCGGCCGCCTCGCGCTCGAGATCGCGGCAGGCGGCGGACAGCGTGTCGTCGGTGGTGCCGGTGATGGCGACGGCGGCGCCGCGCGACGCAAGCGCACGGGCGGTGGCAAGCCCGATGCCTCGCGAACCGCCGGTAACCAGCGCCACCTTTCCAGTCATCTCATACGCCTGCCGCCCGCACGAAGTGCGGGCAATTCAACGCTGCACTAGCGAGGCGAGCCTAAGGCATTTGAGTATCGGGCGGAGCCTCGCCAGTCACTACAATACTTCACGGATTCATGGCCTCGGTTGCGATCATCGGCGCGGGCGGCGTTGGCGGCGCCGTGGCACAGGCGCTGGCCGCCCGGGACCACGTGCGCCGCATCCTGATCGTGGACGCCGCCGCCGGGGTGGCCGCGGGCAAGGCGCTCGACCTGCTGCAGTCGGGCGCGGTGAACCGATCCCACACACGCCTCGAGGGCACCGACGACCTCTCTCGCGTCGTGGGCTCGGCCACGTGTGTCATCGCGGATCGCTACGGCCCTCCGGAGACCGAGTGGGCCGGCGACGAGGGCCTGGCGCTCCTTCGCCGGCTGCTGCCCTGGACGGAGAACATGCCGCTCGTCTTCGCGGGCGCGGCGCAGGCGGGACTGATGCTGGCGGCCAGGCGCGAGCACCACGTCCGCCGCTCGGTGCTCATCGGGTCGGCGCCGGAAGCGTATGCGTCGGCCATGCGCTCGATGGTCGCGCTCGAGGCGGGATGCTCGCCGGCAGAGGTGTCGCTCGCCGTGCTGGGGCTGCCTCCAACGGGCCTCGTCGTGCCGTGGAGCGAGGCGGCGGTTGGCGGGTTCGCGCTGGAGCGCGCGCTCACGCCGGTGCAGATGTCACGGCTCGAAGCGCGTGCCCTTCGGCTGTGGCCGCCCGGACCCTACGCCCTCGGCATGGCCGCGGCCCGTGCCGTGGAGGCGGTCGTCACGGCCTCGCGGCGGGCGCTCAGCGTGCTCACCGTCCTCGACGGCGAATACGGCGTCCGCGACCGGCTGGGGTCGTCGCCCGCACTGCTCGACGCCGGCGGCGTGGCACAGGTGCGCGTCCCGTCGCTCAGCACCCGGGAGCGCGTGCTGGTCGAAACCGCGCTCGGGGTGTAATCCCTGCCCGCCCCACCCGCCCTACCCGCCCCACCTGTTAGGATCGCCCATGCGCTCGTTCGTCGCGGCTGGGGTGCTGGCTCTTGCCGGCGCGGCCGTGGCCGCCCCCGCCGACATTCCTTCCGCCGCCCTCCTGGAGCACATCAAGTTCCTGTCCTCGGATGAGCTGAAGGGGCGTGGCGACGGCTCGCCGGAGCTCGAGCGCGCCGCCGATTACATCGCCGATCGCTTTCGCGCCGCGGGGCTGCAACCCGGAGGCGACGACGGCACCTGGTTCCAGCGCTTCGAGCTCGTGGCGGGGCTCAGCGTGGGGCAGGGCAACGAGCTCTCGATTTCGAACGGCGGCAAGACGCTGCGCTTCACGCTCGGCACCAGCTACTACCCGCTCGCCACGCCGGCCAGCACGGCCGGCTCGGCGCCATCGGTGTCGCTCGAATCCGTGCCGATGGTGTTTGCCGGCTACGGCCTGGTCGTGCCGTCGATCGGCTACGACGACTACCGCCGCATCGACGTGTCGGGCAAGGTCGTCGTCATCTTCAGCCACGAGCCGCAGGAGCGCCTGTCGGGCAGCGCCATGAACGGCGCGCGTCCGGTCATGGAATCCACGCTCAGCGCCAAGGAAGACGCGGCGCGCCAGCGCGGCGCCCGGGCCCTGATCGTCATCGGCGACCCCACGCACCTGCTCGATCAGGCCGACTACGGACTGTTCGCCAAGGATCCCGACGCCGAGGACAAACCGATCCCGGTGCTGCGTCTGCGCCGCAAGGAAGCGCAGCCGCTGCTCGATGCGTACCAGCTCGACGGCCTGGCGCGTCTCATCGACGCCGATCTCGTCTCTCGCTCGCAGGTCCTGAACGGCGCCACGCTTACCTATCAGGAGCGGCTGTCCAAGAACATGCGGACGGTGCGCAACGTCGTCGGCGTGCTGCCGGGCAGCGACCCCCAGCGCGCCAAGGAAGCGATCGTCATCGGCGCCCACTACGACCACGTCGGCCTGGGCGGGCACCTGTCGATGTCGCCGGAGCGCACGGGGGAGATCCACAACGGCGCCGACGACAACGCCTCTGGCACGTCGTCCGTGATCGAGATCGCACGGCAGGCGGCGATGCAGCGCGAGCGCTTTCCGCGCACGCTGGTCTTCGTCGCGTTTGCCGGCGAGGAGCGCGGCCTGCTGGGCTCGGCGCACTACGCCGAGGCGCCGGCGGTGCCGATGGCCGACACGATCGCGATGCTCAACCTCGACATGGTGGGGCGGGCGCGCGGCAACGTGGACGTGAGCGGCCTCGAGTACGCGCCGTCGATGGAAGAGGATCTGCGGGCCGCGGCGCAGGGGCTCCGCGGCCTCAGCATCAAGCGGGAGGGGCCCGGTGCCGGTCGCAGCGACGACTCCAACTTCCAGTCGCGGCGCATTCCGGCCATCAACTTCTTCACCGGCTTCCACGGCGACTATCACCGCCCCGGCGACGACTGGGAGAAGATCGACACCCAGGGCACGTCGCAGATCGCGACGCTCGCGTTCGAGCTCGCGGCGAGGCTCGCGGCGCGCGCCACGCGGCCCGAGTTCGTGCAACGCTGACCGCATACATGGTCCTCGTGGCCATCCTCATCGCTACGGCGCTGATTCTCGTCAACGCCGTCTACGTCGCCGCGGAGTTCGCCGCCGTGAGCGTGCGCCAGAGCCGGCTGCGCCAGCTGGCCGACGACGGCAACGCGTTCGCCCGGTGGCTGCTGCCGTACTTGTCCACGCCGGCGGCGCTCGATCGCTACATCGCCGCCTGCCAGATCGGCATCACCATCTCGAGCCTGGGGCTGGGCGCCTACGCGCAGTCCACGCTGGCGGTGTGGCTGACGCCGCAGCTGGCGGCGCTCGGCGGCCTGGAACCTCTCGCGGCACAGTCCACGGCCGCTGTCATCGTCCTGCTGGGGCTGACGGCGGCGCAGGTGATCTTTGCCGAGCTCGTGCCGAAGTCGCTGGCGCTGCAGTACCCGACGCCGTCGGCCCTCTACACGCTGCCGGCGATGGTGGCGTCGCTGTGGATCTACCGCCCGTTCATCAAGTGGCTGAACGGCAGCGGGCTGCTGCTCCTGCGTCTGCTGGGCGCGCCGCAGCAGGCCCACCGGCACATCCACTCGCCGCAGGAG
>DASRPM010000278.1:0-9813 GCA_035646375.1 Vicinamibacterales bacterium | reverse complement strand
CCTGCGGTGGGGCAATTCCGGGCCGGTCTGCCCGCACTGCGGCGGAGCGGAGCCGTACCGGCTCACGCCGAAGCCGGGTAGCTCCACGCGGAAGGGCGTCCTGAAGTGCAAGGCGTGCCGCAAGCAGTTCACGGTGACGGTCGGAACGGTGTTCGAGGATTCGCATGTGAAGCTGACCAAGTGGTTGCAGGCGATTTACCTCGTTGGCGCGTCCAAGAAGGGCATCAGCGCGCACCAGTTGCACCGCATGCTCGGTGTGACCTACCGCGCGGCGTGGTTCATGGCGCACCGTCTGCGCTACGCGATGAGCGCGGGGGCGTTCACGCTGAAGGGCACCGTGGAAATTGACGAGGGCTACATCGGCGGCAAACGCAAGGGTGGCCGTGGCCGTCGTCCTGCCGATGGTGGCCGCAAGGCGGCTGTGGCCGTCCTGGTGGAGCGCAACGGCAACGTGCGAGCGATGCCGATGCAGCGTATCGACGGCGAGTCGATGGAGCGCGAGATTCGCAACTACGTGGATCCCGGCTCGCGCCTGATGACGGACGAGACGAACATCTACAGCGGCGTCAAGGTGAAGGGCCAGCAGCGCATCGCGGGCATGGAGCGCAACACGGTCAACCACGGTAGCGGCGAATTCGTTCGCGGCGACATCCATACGAACACGGCGGAAGGCTTCATTAGCCTGCTGAAGCGCGGGATCGTCGGCACGTTTCACCACGTCGGTAAAGGCCATCTCGGCAAGTACGTCAGTGAGTTTGAGTTCCGCTACAACGCGCGCAAGGCGTCGGACGCGCAGCGGCCGGTGCTCATCGTGCAGGCGTCGGAAGGGAAGCGCCTGACCTACAAGCAGCCAGTTGGAGCGAGCCAGAATTGAGCGCGCCCTGTATCGCGGGCGTCACTGGCGGCCCCCGGTCAATCGACCGTGGGAGAGTGGTGGAGAGCAGGGGGATCGAACCCCTGGCGATGCGGGAACCAGCATCCAGCAGCCGAACCAATCGCCCCCCATTCATCAGCAAACCCGGCTCCCGTGGGAGCCGGAGTGATGGTGGCGGGCGCGGTTTGTGCTGTTACGTGAAGGTCATTGCTTGTGGGTCCTAAAAGTACTAGAGTTTGGATTGGGGGCGGTGAGAGTCGAACTCACAAATCCCTGCTAGGAGATAGCGGTTTTAAAGACCGCTGCGTTTGCCTTTTCGCCACGCCCCCATTACGCGGTCGCAGAGTCCATCTCTGCGGCCGCGTTGTTACGTACGGCTCAGCCGTCGCGGATCCAGGTCTATCACGGCTTGACCGCGGCGGTTGCCGCGTGAGTACGCTCCCATGCCTAAACGCGATCTACTGAAACTCCCAGACGACTTCGAGGGCAACCTGCGGAGGCTGCTCGCCACGCCACCGGCACCTGTCGGCACGGCCGGAAGCCGGAAGGCCGCACCGAAGCCACCGCCGAAGCCGAGGAAGAAGCATCGCAAGAAGGTCGGCCCGAAGGCGTCAGTGGGCACGTACGCCTACGAGAGCGCGCCTGTGAAGCGGAAGGCGGCGAAGAAGCGATGAGCGATAAGGACGTGTCAGTGAAAGTCTTCGTCGGCGACGTGAACGACGTGACGGTTCTTGTCTCGTTGCTGAACTCAGGCGGGATCGAGACGAACGTTCTACGCTCGCCCAGTCACAGCGATCCACACGTTCAAGGTGGGACGACGATCTACGTGCGCCAGGCCGATGCGGCCGACGCCCTGGACCTGATCGCCGACTTTCAGTCGAACCGCCAGTAAAACCTTGCTAACGGCGCGTGCCGCAGGAGGTTAGTGCATGTTTCGGGTTGGGTTTGTGAAACACCGAATTACCCGAAAATATGTGCAGGTGCGCCGTCAGGGCGCCAAGAATTCAACGACTTAGAGCACCAGCCACTTTCGCCCTGCCGCTCGGGGTTCGCGGTCTCTGCCAGCCTCTGGGGTTCGAACCGCAGAGGAATCTGCGGCGCTCAGTCTCTCTCGACGGCGAGCGCCAGGCCATTGCCGCCGCCCATGCACAGCGCGGCCACGCCACGGCGCAGCCCCCGCGCCTCGAGCGCGTGGAGCAGGGTGGTGAGGATGCGCGCGCCGCTCGCGCCAATGGGATGGCCCAGCGCCACCGCGCCGCCGTTGACGTTCACGCGTTCGCTGTCGAGCCCGAGCTGCGCGATCACGGCCACGAGCTGCGCCGAGAACGCCTCGTTGATCTCGAACAGATCGACGTCGCCCGACTGCCAGCCCGCCTTCTCGAGGACGCGGCGCACGGCTTCGACGGGCGTCATGAGGACGTACTTCGGCGCCAGGCCGCTCGACGCCTGCGCGACGACGCGTGCGCGCACGCGCCCGCCGTGTTCGGCGGCGGCATGCGCCGACGCCAGCACCAGGGCCGCCGCGCCGTCGTTGACCGGCGGGGCATTGCCGGCTGTCACCGTGCCGGCATCCTTGAAGGCCGGCCGGAGCGCCGCCAGCGCGTCGAGCGAGGTATCGGGACGCACCGATTCGTCGGCGTCCACGATGAGCGGCGGCTGGCCGCGCCGCGGCACGGTCACGGGCAGGATCTCGGCCGCGAAGCGCCCCTCGCGAGCGGCCGCGGCGGCCTTCTGATGGCTGGCGAGCGCGTAGCGGTCCTGCGCGTCGCGCGTGACGTGATACTCGGCGGCCACGACCTCGCCCGCCTGCCCCATGTGCCACTGCTCGAAGGAGCACCAGAGACCGTCGCCGATCATCGAGTCGGTCGCCTCGCCGTGCCCCAGGCGCAGCCCCTCGCGGGCGCGCTCGATCAGGTACGGGGCGCGGCTCATCGACTCCATGCCGCCCGCCACCGCCACCCGAGCGTCGCCGACCTGGATCGCCTGCGCTGCCAGCATCACGGCGCGCAGCCCCGACCCGCACACCTGATTGACGGTGACGGCTGAGACGTCGTCTGACAGGCCGCCTCGCAGCGCGGCCTGCCGCGCGGGCGCCTGGCCCAGGCCCGCGGACACCACGTTGCCCATGTAGCACTGCTCGACGAGCGACGCCTCGATGCCGGCGCGCCGCACCGCTTCGCGGATCACCAGCGCGCCGAGCTCGGGCGCGGAGAAGTCCTTCAGCGCTCCGAGAAAGCGGCCGGTGGGCAGCCGCACGGCCGACAGGATGACGGCGTCGGTCCCGTTCACCGCGGCCCTTCGGACTGGAGCTCGATGCGCGCCACGACCCCATCTCCAAGCACGAGGTTCAGGCGCGAGCGGACGAGCGCCAGCGACCGGGCGATCTCGTGCCGCCACTCGTCGCTCTTCACGATCACCACGAGGGTGGACCCGCGCAGCTGGACGCCGGTAGCGCGATCGACAGCCGCGCCGACGGCCGTGCGCCACGCAAACGCCACCTTCTCGGGCGTCAGCGGCGCCAGCCGCAGCACCGATGCGAGCGCACCGGGCATGACGTGCTGAACGGGGATCATCGACGGAACCATATCACCAGCCTCCAGCCTCTAGCCGCTAGCCTTTGGCCTCTAGGTACTACTTCTGTTTCCCAGGGAAGGCTCTTGCTGAAGGCCACAGGCAAGAGGCTAAAGGCAAGAGGCTAAAGGCCAGAGGCCAGAGGCTTCCGTGAAGTACGATCGTTCCGCGATGGTCCCCGTCCTCGTGCTCGCATCGGCCTCGCCGCGCCGCGCCGAGCTGTTGCGCGCGGCGGGCATCCGGTTCGAAGTGGTGGCCGCCGACGTGGACGAGCGGCAGCATGACCGGGAGGACGCCCAGTCCTACGTGCGGCGCCTGGCCGCGGCCAAAGCCGCCTTTGTGGCAGCGCTCCGTCCCGGGCGGCCGGTCCTCGGCGCCGACACCACGGTCGTGGCCGGCGACGAGGTGCTGGGGAAACCGCGCGATGCGGCGGATGCCGCCGCGATGCTGGCCAAACTGTCGGGCCGGAGCCATTGGGTCCTCACGGGCGTCTGTCTCATCGGGAGCGATGGCCGCGCCGAGACCGCCGTCGCGACCACGACGGTCGAGTTTCGTCGGCTGACGGACGCGGAAATCGACGAATACGTCGCGTCGGGCGAGCCGATGGACAAGGCTGGCGCCTACGCGATCCAGGGCCGGGCACGCCGCTTCGTCACCCGGTTCGACGGCGACTTCGACAACGTCGTCGGGTTGCCCGTGGCACTCATTCAGGCGATGTGCAGGGCTGCGGGAATTCAGGTATCCTGACCTGAGTCAGGGGAGCCAAAGTCCTTACCTATGAGCAACAAAGCCGCCAAGATCAGTCTCACCGGTGTCGTGCTCGCCACCGCGTTCGGCGTCCTGCTGTACAGCTCGCTCGGCGAGAGCCTGCAGTACTACAAGTACGTGGACGAGGTGATGGTCGAACCGGCGGCCTGGCACGGCAAGAACCTGCAGGTGCACGGCACGGTCGTACCTGATTCCATCGGCCGCAAGGACAACACGCTCGAGTGGCGGTTCGATCTGCAGCGCAACGGCAAGGTACTGCGCGCCTACTACACCGGCATCGTCCCCGACACCTTCAAGGCGGATTCCGAGGTGGTGCTCACCGGCACCATGGACGACAAGGGCTTCCACGCCACGGAAATGACCGCCAAGTGCCCGTCGAAATACGACGCGGCGCCCGCCGGCCCCGCGGAAACGACCGTTACCACGCCTTCGGGCGGAGCCTAACCGCATGGCCTCGCTCGGGTACTACCTCCTGCTGGCCGCGTTCGTCGTCTGCGCCTACGCGGCGGCGATCTCGGTCGCCGGCGCGCGCCGCCGATCGCAGGCGCTGATCGAGAGCGGCATCGGCGCCTTCTACCTGCTGACGGCCATCATGGGCGTGGCCTCGGCGGTCATCGTCTACGCGTTCGTCGTCGGCGACTACTCGATCCGGTACGTGCAGCGCTATTCGGACTCGGTCCAGCCGATGTTCTACAAGCTCACCTCGTACTGGGGTGGGCTCGACGGCTCGATCATGTTCTGGGTGTCGCTGCTGGCGGCCTTCGGATCGGCGGCGGTGTACGTCAACCGCGAACGGCACCGCGAGCTGATTCCCTACGTCGTGACGGTCATCTCGGTGGTGGAGATGTTTTTCCTCTTCCTGATGATCGTCCACAACAACCCGTTCCAGACGTTCCTCACGGAGACGCACACCGACGGCGCGGGGCTGAACCCGCTCCTGCAGAACTTCTACATGGCGATCCATCCGCCCACGATGTACCTCGGCTTCGTGGGGCTGACGATCCCGTACGCGTTCGGCATGGCCGCCCTCATCACCGGCCATCTCGACGACTCGTGGCTGCGCGCGGTCCGGCGCTGGACGATGATCTCGTGGCTCTTCCTGTCGGTCGGCCTCGGCCTCGGCATGATCTGGGCGTACGAGGAGCTCGGGTGGGGCGGCTACTGGATGTGGGATCCGGTGGAGAACGCCGGCCTGCTGCCGTGGTTCACTGCCACCGCCTTCCTGCACTCGGTGATGGTGCAGGAGAAGCGGGGCATGCTGCGGGTGTGGAACGTGTGCCTCGTGATCACCACGTTCTTCCTGACGATCTTCGGCACGTTCATGACCCGCTCCGGCGTCGTGCAGTCGGTGCACGCGTTCGGCGACGATCCCGAACTGGCGCGCCTGTTCACGATCTTCATGATCACCCTCGTCGTGGTGAGCTTCGGCTTCGTGATCTACCGGCTGCCGCTGCTGCGCGCCCGCAACGAGCTCGACTCATGGCTGTCGCGTGAAGCGGCGTTCATGATGAACAACTGGATCCTGCTGTTCTCGGCGTTCTTCGTGCTGTTTGCCACGATGTTCCCGACGCTCAGCGAAGCGATCCGCGGCGAGCGGCTGACCGTCGGCCCGCCGTTCTTCAACCAGTGGATGCTGCCGATCGGGCTGACGCTCCTGCTGCTCACGGGCATCGGCCCGCTGCTGGCGTGGCGCAAGTCCACTGTGCTGAACCTGCGCGATTCGTTCCTTTTCCCGGTGGCGATGGGCCTGCTGACCGGCGCGGCGGTCGTCGCCTTGGGCGTGCGGGTGTGGGCGTCGGGCATCTGCTTCGCACTGAGCGCATTCGTCGTCGGCACCATCTGCCAGGAATTCTGGCGCGGCGCCCGCGTGCGCCAGCGCGCCACCGGCACCGACGTCTTCACCGCGCTCGTGGGGCTCGTGGGGCGCAACAAGCGGCGCTACGGCGGCTACGTCGTGCACCTCGGCATGGTGCTGATCTTCTTCGGCTTCGCGGGCGAGGGGTTCAAGCAGAAGGAAGAAGCGCAGCTCAAGCCGGGGCAGCAGGTCGCGGTCGGCGACTTCGTCGTCCGGCACGACGCGCTGTCGGTCACCGACGACGGGCAGAAGCAGATGATCACGGCGCACGTCACCGTGCTGCGCGACGGGAAGCCCTTCGCCGAGATGTATCCGGCCAAGTGGATCTTTCGCAAGCACGAGGAGTCGCCTACGACGGAAGTGGCGATCAACCGCGGCTTCGCCCAGGACGTCTACCTGGTGCTGGCCACCTTCGACGCCGCCACCCAGTCGGCGAGCCTGGCCATCGACATCAACCCGCTCGTGAACTGGGTGTGGATGGGATTCGGCCTGCTGGCGCTCGGCATCGGCATCGCGCTGCTGCCGGACGCCGCCTTCGCGTTCGCCACCGCGCCCATGCCGGCCAACGCCGCCACAACCGCGCTGATCTTCCTGGCCGTCGTGCTGTCGCAGGGCGTCGTGCTCGCCCAGGAGACGATTCCCGCGGTGTTCCGCAGCCCGATCGAGCGGCGCGTCGCCGAGGAGGTCATGTGCACCTGCGGCTGCCGGCTCTCGGTCGCCAACTGCGGCATGATGAACTGCCACGGTAAGGAAAGCCAGTTGGCCAAGATTCACCAATACGCCGCGGCGGGCCAGGATCACGACGCCATCCTTGCCACCTTCGTCCGCGAGCATGGCGGCCACGACGTGCTGATGCGGCCGCCCAACCGCGGATTCAACCGCGTGGTCTGGCTGCTCCCGTACGGCGTTGCGGTGATGGCCCTGCTCGGTCTGGCGGCCACCGCGCGGCGCTGGTCGCGGCGCGACGTCGCGGCGCCAGCCGCGGCGGCGATCGAACCCGAGATCGACGCGCGCCTCGAAAATGAGCTCCGCGACCTCGACTAGCGACGCGGGCGGCACTCCGACGCTCCCGTCCTGGCAACTCTTCGCCCTCGCCGGCCTGGTGGGAGCGACGCTGGTCGTCTTCGTCTCGCGCGGGCAGTCGCCGGCCGCCATCATTCTCCTCAGCCTCGTCGTCTTCGCGGCGGCGGCCGTCGGCGCGGCGGCGCTGCGGACGCTGGCGCCCCTCATCCGTGAGCACGAGGGCGCCGTGCCGATCGTGGCGGGCCGCGCCCGCGCCGCGGTCGAACGCGAGAAGACGCTGGCGCTGCGCGCCATCAAGGAGCTCGAGTTCGACCACGCCATGGGCAAGGTGTCGGAGCAGGACTTCGCCGAAATGGGCCTGCGGCTCCGCACGCGCGCCGCCGGCCTGCTGCGTCAGCTCGACGCCGGCGCGTCCTACTCCACGCAGATCGAACAGGAGCTGGCACGGCGCCTGGCCAAGGCCGGCAGCAGCGCCAGCGTTGACCCGGGCGGCACCCGGCCCGGCCGTTTCTGCACGGAGTGCGGCACCGCTTCGACCGCCGCGGCCCGGTTCTGCGGCCAGTGCGGCCACAAGCTGGAGACGGCGTGATCCTGCGCGCGCCCATCGTCATCGGCCTCGCGCTCTGCGCGGCGGTCCTGAGCCTTGCGGCGCCCGCGCCGGCGCAGCAGATGCCGGAGCCGTCGTTGATTCACGGCAAGGCGCTGCCGGCGCCCGAACTGCCCGACGGCACGATTACCGTGCGCGTCGTCCGCGAGTCGATCGGCAACGACATTCCCGGTCAGGCGGTGACCCTCACGGCGACCGGCCGCACACGCACGGCCAGCACCGACGCGCAGGGCCGCGCCCAGTTCACGAACCTGCCGGTAGGGCAGGAGGGTCGCGCCGCGGCGACGGTGGACGGCGAGGCGCTGCAGTCGGATCCCTTCACCATCCCGAGCAGCGGCGGCCTGCGCGTCATTCTCGTGGCGGGCATCGCGAAGGCGGCCGAACACAAGGCCGCCGAGGCGTCGCAGGCCGCGGCGGCGCCGCCCGTACGCGGCACGGTGGTCTTCGGCGGCAACAGCCGCGTGCTGATGCAGTTCGCCGACGACGCGCTGCAGATCTACTACGTTCTGGAGATCCTCAACAGCGCCCGCAACCGCGTGGACATCGGCGGTCCGCTCGTGATCGATCTCCCGCCCGGCACGAGCGGCGCCTCCATGCTGGAAGGATCGTCGCCGTCGGCGACCGTGGCGGGAAACCGCGTCACCATCGCCGGTCCGTTCGCGGCAGGCACGACCTCGGTACAGGTGGCCTACCGGCAGGCGTACGACGGCGGCACCCTGACGCTGGCGCAGCCCTTCCCGGCCGCGTTCCAGCAGCTCACCGTGGGGGTGCAGAAGGTCGGGGCGCTCTCGGCCGCGTCGCCGCAGTTCACCGAGACGCGCGAGGTCACGACGCAGGACGGCAAGGTCTACGCGCTCGGGAGCGGAGGCGCGCTCGCCGCGGGTACGCCGTTGACCGTGACGCTGACGAACCTGCCGTACCACAGCCACGTGCCGCGTTACGCGGCGCTGGGCCTGGCGGGCGCGCTGATCCTCTTCGGGGTCTGGCTCGCCACTCGCGGCCGCGACCTGCCGGACACCCGCAGCATGGCCGAGCGCCGCGAGCAGCTCCTCAAGGAGCTCACGCAGCTCGAGCTGCGCCGCCGCGACGGCGCGGTGAGCGCGGAACGCTTCGCCACCCGCCGCCGGCGTCTGATAGCCGAGCTCGAGCAGATCTACGGCGAGATCGACGGCGCGGCCGGCGCCCCGCAAGGAGGCGGCGAGGGCGTCGCCGCGTGAGCCAGCCGACCGCCTCGCGCGCAGCCGCGCTCGATTTCTCGTTCGTGTCGGTTGACGACGTCTCGCGCGTCTTCGGGCGGCGCCGGGCACTCTCGCGCGCCAGCTTGCGCGTGGAGGCGGGGGAGATCGCCGGCATCCTGGGGCCCAACGGCGCGGGGAAGTCCACCCTGCTCGGCATCCTCGGCACGCTGCTGCGCCCGACCACCGGCCGCGTACGCTACGGCAATCTGGACGCGTCGAACGGCGCCGCGCTCCGCGCGCGGATCGGCGTCCTCGGGCACGATCTCTTCCTCTACCCGGAGCTGACGGCCCGCGAGAACCTCGAATTCTTCGCCGGCGTCCACGGCCTCGACCGGCCCGCCGACGCCGCAAGGGCGGCGCTGGGGAGCGCTGGACTCGAGGATAGGGCCGACGACCCGGTCTCGACATTTTCGCGCGGCATGCGGCAGCGGGTGGCGCTCGAGCGGGCGCTCATCCACCAGCCACGGCTCGTGCTGCTCGACGAGCCGTTCACCGGGCTCGACGACGCGTCGGCGGCCGCGCTGGTGCAACGGCTGCAGGCGCTGCGCGAGGCCGGTGCGATGGTGGTGGTGGCGACGCACGATCTCGACGTCGCCGACGGCCTGCTCGATCGCGCGCTGTTCCTGCGCGACGGGCGCCCGGCCGCCTCGCTGGCGCGCCCCGAGCGTCTGCGATCCACGTACCGCGACGTGATGGCGCGCCCCGCGGACGGAGCGGGCGCATGAGCGCGCCGGCAGGCGGGACCCCGTTTGCGCGCTCGGTGTGGCTGGTGCTCCAGAAGGATCTCACCGTCGAAGTGCGGAGCCGCGAAATCGCCTACACCACGCTCTTCTTCGCCGCGTCGTGCGTGCTGGTGTTCGCCTTCGCGCTCGTGCGC
>DASRPM010000277.1:0-15906 GCA_035646375.1 Vicinamibacterales bacterium | reverse complement strand
GGCTTCGGCGTGGCCGGCGTGAACATGCCTCGGATCATCGTCTCGCGGTTCTTCGGGCCGTCGGGGCCGCGCATGTTGTCTGCGACCGGCGGCTGCGCCCGCTGGACACCCGGACGCGGCGGCGCGCCCAGGACGGCGACGCCGTCCACGAGCACCAGCGCGGCGACGTGTTGCGGGTAGAGCTTCGCGTATTCCCTGATGACCGGCGTGCCCATGCTGTGGCCGACGAGCACGACTCGATCCGCCTTGGCCTCGGCCCGCACGGCTTCGACCGCCCGCGCGAAGAGGGCCATCGAGAACTTCGACGCCTCGAGGCGGCCGCTCTTGCCATGGCCTGGCAGGTCGATCGTGAGCACGCGGTACTTGCTGGTGAGGGCCGGCACCTGGCCCGACCACGACGAGTCGTCGCACGTCCAACCGTGCACGAGCACCAGCGTCTGCGGGCCGGCGCCCGCCGACGTCCAGTGGAGCGGGATCCCGTCCACCGAGGCGGCCGCGGCGCGCGCCACGGTGGCGGCCACGACGACGAGGACGAGCGCTGCCGTCCGCCATGCGAAACGAGACAGAATCTGCATGCGCGCGATCGTAGTCCAGATGCCAGCCCTTTCTGTCTGCCCCACCCGACCCACCTGACCTACCTGACCCACCTGACACTAGAATCGGAGTTCATGTCTGATTTTCCGCCGCTCGCCCTGGCCGGCCGGGGTGTGCTCGTCACGGGCGCCTCGAGCGGAATCGGCCGCGCGATTGCGCTGGCGATGGCCCGCGCAGGCGCCGACGTGGCCGTGACCTACCGCTCGAACCGGGCGGGCGCGGACAACGTGGCGCGTGAAATCGAAGCGCTCGGCCGGAGGGCCTGTGTCCAGACGCTGGATCTCGCCGACGAGCCGGCCATCGAGCGCATCGGTTCCACCGCGCGCGCGGCGCTCGGCCGCCTCGACGTCTGGATCAACAACGCCGGCGCCGACATCCTCACGGGTGCTGGCGGCACGCTGTCCACGGTGCAGAAGCTCGACCTGCTCCTGGCGGTCGATCTGCGCGGCACGATTCTGGCGTCGTGGGCCGCTGCGCGGCTGTTCGCGGGGCAGGACGGCGGCGGCGTGATCATCAACATGAGCTGGGATCACGTGGTGAGCGGGATGGCCGGCACCAACCCGCAGATGTATGCGGCGGTGAAGGGTGGCATCGCGTCGTTCAGCCGCGGGCTGGCGCGCAGCGTGGCGCCGCAGGTGCGCGTGAACGTGCTGGCGCCGGGCTGGATTGAAACCGCGTTCGGCGAAGAGCTCGACACCGAGCGGTACAACTCCGTGGCCGATGCCACGCCGTTGGGCCGCTGGGGTACGCCGGACGACGTGGCCGGCGCGGCCGTGTTCCTCGCGTCGCCCGCGGCCGCCTTCATCACCGGGCAGACGATCATGATCGGCGGCGGCGTCGTGATGGGGTAGTCCCTAGGAGGATCCAATGGCCACGAAAGAAACGGTCTACGACGAGACCCAGATCGTCGAGAAGCTGAAAGCGCTGCCCGGTTGGTACTACGAAGACACGTGGATCCGGCGCGTGTACAAGACCGACGGCTGGCCGACGACGCTGATGCTCGTGAACGCGGTCGGCTTCTTTGCCGAGGCCGCGGACCATCATCCCGACCTGTCGGTGACCTGGGGCCGTGTCACCGTGAAACTGGCGACGCACAGCGCCGGCGGGATCACCGACAAGGACTTCGAGCTGGCGCGCCGCATCGAGGACGCCGCGCTGTGGCGTCCGGCCGAGGGCAGCGCGCTGCGCGGCACGCAGGGCAAGTGGGTGCGCGCGGGCGATCCTCGCTGATGAGCGACGCCGTACCGGCCGCGCGCCTGACGTCGGCGCGGCGGGTCTCGTTCGTGACGGGGACGCTGGCCGAGCCGTCGCTGCGGCGTGTGCTGGCGGAGATGGCGCCGCCGTTTGCTTACGACGTCGCCGTGCTGAAGATCACCGTGGCCGCGCTGATGACCACCGAGTGGATCGGGCGCCGGCTCTCGGTGCCCTCGGGCACCGACCTCGTCCTGATTCCCGGCCTCTGCGAAGGCGACCCGGCCATCGTGTCGAACGCCGTGGGCGTGCCGGTGGAAAAGGGGCCGAAGGATCTGCGCGAAATCCCGACGCACTTCGGCCGCGTGGCCTCGGCGCGCGAGTACGGCAACTACGACATCGAAATCCTGGCCGAAATCAACAACGCGCCGAAGCTCGCACGCCGCGAGCTGCGCGCCGCCGCCGAGGCGTTTCGCGCCACCGGCGCCGACATCATCGACATCGGCTGCACGCCGGGCCGGCCGTTTCCCGAGCTGGCCGCCGCGGTGCGCGAGCTCGTGGGCGCGGGCATGCGGGTGAGCGTGGACTCGTTCGACCCGGCCGAGATTCGCGCCGCGGTCGGGGCCGGGGCCGAGCTCGTGCTCAGCGTGAACCGATCGAACCTCGAGGTCGTGCCCGATCTGGCGGGCAGCGGCGCGCGGGTGGTGGTGGTGCCCGATCTCGGGGGGCCGCTCGAGAGCCTGGAACCGGCGCTCGAGGCGCTGACCACGGCGGGTGTGCCGTATCTCATCGACCCGATTCTCGAACCGATCGGCCACGGCTTCATGGCGTCGCTCGAACGCTACGCCGAAACCCGCCGCCGCTACCCCGAGGCCGAGATGCTGATGGGCGTCGGCAACCTGACGGAGCTGACGGCGGCGGACTCCACCGGCGTCAACGCGCTGCTGATCGCCATCTGCCAGGAGCTTGGCATCCGCAGCGTGCTCACGACCGAGGTCATTCCGTGGGCGCGCGGCTCGGTGCGCGAGATCGACGTCGCCCGGCGGCTGATGCACTACGCCGTCAGCGGTACGACGATCCCGAAGAACGTGGACGACCGGCTGGTGACGGTGAAGGATCCGTCGGTGCTCACCTACACGGAGGCGGAGCTGCGGGCGCTGCAGGCGGCGATCACCGATCCCAATTTCCGGATCTTCGCCGACCGCGAGTCGATCACCGTGTTCAACCACGAGCGCTTCGTGCGCGGCACCAACATCCAGGAGATCTTCGCGCAGCTCGAGGTGCAGGAGCCGACGCACGCGTTCTACCTGGGCAAGGAGCTGGCGCGCGCCCAGCTGGCGATGACGCTCGGAAAGACCTACCGGCAGGAGGGGGCGCTGTCGTGGGGCTACCTCACGCCGCCCGACGACGCGAAGTCCGAGCACGTGCAGCTGACCCAGCGCGCCACGCGTCCGCGCGGCGGGCCCGAACCGGCTGACGGCTGACCATCGTGGCGCCTCTGATCGAAGAGCTTGCCCCCGCGCCGGACCCGGTGCGGTGCTGTGAGCAGCTCGAGGGGCTGCCGTATCGGCTGTTCCTCGACAGCGCCGCGCCCGGTCCGCGGCTGGGACGCTACTCGTACGTCATGGCGGACCCGGTGGCCATCGTACGCACGCGCGGCGACGGCGATGCCCTGGCGTCGGTGCGCCAGCTCCTCGCTCCACACCGCACGGACGCGGTGGAGGGGTTGCCGCCCTTCCAAGGCGGCGCGGCCGGCTATCTCGCCTACGACTGGGGGCTGACGCTGGAGCGGCTGCCCGCACCGCGCTTCGACGACCTCGCGCTCGACGACGTGGTGATCGGCCTGTACGACTGGGTACTGGCCTGGGATCACGTGGCGAACAAGGCATGGCTGATCTCGACGGGCCTTCCGGCCGCCGAGGAGCGGCGCGCGACGCGTGCAGCCGAGCGTGCGGCGGCGGTGAAGGCGCGTCTCGAGGCCACCGCGCCCACCGTACGTAGAGGGCGGGCTTCAGCCCGCCCTGGTGACGGGCGGTCTGAAGACCGCCCGCTACAGGCGCCGTCGTATCCGGTCGACGGTGGAGGGTCGCTGCGGTCGTCGTTCACGCGGCCCGACTATCTCGACGCCGTGGCCCGGGTGCGCGGGTACATCTACGCGGGCGACATCTTTCAGGCGAACCTGTCGCAGCGCTTCGAAGGGCCGCTGCCGCAGGACCCGTGGGCGTTCTATCGCACGCTGCGCCGCGTGAACCCGGCGCCGTTTGGCGCCTTCTTCGACGTGCCCGGCGCGCCGGTGCTGAGCACGTCGCCCGAGCGGTTCCTGCGCGTGAGTGCGACCGGCCACGTGGAGACGCGGCCCATCAAGGGCACGCGCGCGCGCGGCGTCGGCCCGGAACACGACGCGGCGCTGGGCCAGGCGCTCACCGAGAGCGCCAAGGACCGCGCCGAGAACCTGATGATCGTGGACCTGATGCGCAACGACCTGTCGCGCGTGTGCGCGCCGGGGTCGGTGCGCGCGTCCGAGCTCTTCGCTCTCGAGCGCTACGCCACCGTGCACCATCTCGTCTCGACCGTCGTCGGCGATCTCGCGCCGGGCTTCGACTCGTTCGACCTCCTGCGCGCCGCGTTTCCCGGCGGATCGATCACCGGCGCGCCCAAGCTCAGGGCGATGGAGATCATCGCCGAGCTGGAGCCGTCGAGACGGGGCGTCTACTGCGGATCGCTCGGCTACTGGAGCACGACCGGCGAGATGGACACGAGCATCGCCATCCGCACGGCGGTCATCCGCGACGGACGCATATACTTCAGTGCAGGGGGCGGCATCGTGGCCGACTCGGACCCCGAGCAGGAATATCAGGAGACGCTCGACAAGGTCCGGGCCATCGCGGACGCGCTGGCCGCCGAGCGGGGCTGAGCCCCGCCCTACGGACATCGATGATTCTGGTCCTCGACAACCGCGACTCGTTCGTCTACAACCTCGCCCGCTACGTGCGTGAGCGTGGCGCGGAGGCCGTGGTGCACCGCAGCGACGAGCTGACGCTCGACGACGTGGTGGCGCTGGCGCCGAGCCACATCATCATCTCGCCCGGCCCTTGCACGCCGCACGAGGCCGGCATCTCCACCGACGTGGTGCGTCGCTTCGGGCCCACCACGCCCATCCTGGGCGTGTGCCTTGGCCACCAGTGCATCGGCGAGGCCTACGGCGGCGACATCGTCCGCGCCGGCCGGCCGATGCACGGCAAGACCTCGCGCATCGCCCATGACGGCACCGGCATCTTCGAGGGCGTGCCGTCGCCGCTGCGCGTGGCGCGCTATCACTCGCTCGTCATCGATCCGCCGAGCCTGCCGCCGTCGCTGCGGGTCGTGGCGCGCGCGCTCGACGACGGCGAGATCATGGCGGTGGTCCACCGCGAGCATCCTGTCGTGGGCGTGCAGTTCCATCCGGAATCGGCGGCCACGCATTACGGTTACGCCCTCATCGAGCGCTTCCTGCGCGGCGGCGCCGCGCAGTTGGAGGCGCTGCCCCCGCGCGCCGACGGCGCTACCAACGATCTGGGGCGTCCCGTGTGGGGCGTGCCCGACGACGAGCGCGCCCCGTTCGTGCCGCCGCCCGTCGAGCACGTCCGCTAGTGTCCGCATGATTGTCGAATCGATCGTCACCACCCTGGCTGCCGACGGCACGGTGAACTGCGCGCCGATGGGCGTGGAGTGGGGCGACGACCGCATCGTGCTGAAGCCGTTCCTCGACACAGCCACCTATCGCAACGTGCTCGCCGTCCGTGCCGCGGTCGTGAACCTGGTGGACGACGTGCGGATTTTCGCGCGCGCGGCCATCTCCAATCCCGTGTATCCCACGGTGCCCGCCGCGGTCGTGCCGGGCGTCAGGCTGGCGGACTGCTGCTCGTGGCGCGAGCTCGAGGTGCGCGTCATCGACAGCACGCCGCCGCGATCGCGCATCGAGACCGCCGTGGTGCACCGCGGCGTGCAGCGCGAGTTCATCGGCTTCAACCGCGCGCGCCACGCCGTGCTCGAAGCCGCCATCTACGCCACCCGGCTGCATCTGCTGCCGCGCGAGTTCATCACGAGCGAACTCGAGCGGCTGCAGGTGATCGTGGACAAGACCGCCGGCCCGGAGGAACAGGAGGCGATGGCGCTCCTGACCGCCTTCGTGCGCGACGCGGCCGCCCCTGCCTCTACTTCTCGCGCGGAGCCGTCGCCGGCATGAGCCGCCGCATCGAGGAGGCGGTCTTCGTCGAGGCGCCGGCGCGTCTGCACTTCGGCGTTCTCGACCTGCGTGGGGCGCTCGGCCGCTGGTTCGGCGGCATCGGCGCCGCGGCGCCGGCCCCGACGCTGCTGGTGTCGGCGGTGGACGCCGAATCGCTGGACGTGGAGGGAGACGACGCGGAGCGCGCGGCGGCGTTCGCGCAGCAGGTGCGGCAGCACTATCGCCTGACGCGCGGCGCGCGTGTGCGGGTGCATCGCGCCCTGCCCACTCACGTCGGCCTTGGCTCGGGTACGCAATTGGCGCTGGCGGTCGCGCGGGCGCTCACCGAACTGCACGGCGTCGAGGCGGATCCGCAGGAGCTGGCGCGTGTGGTCGGTCGCGCGCAACGGTCCGCCATCGGGACCTGGACGTTCGGCGGCGGCGGTCTCGTGGTGGAGGGCGGACGCAAGGTGGGGCAGGGCGACCCGGCGCCGCTGCTCGCGCGGCTGCCGTTTCCGCCGTCGTGGCGCTGCGTCGTGGCCGTACCGGATGCGCCGGCCGGCGTGAGCGGCGCGGCTGAAGCGCAGGCGATGGCGCAGTTGCCGTCGCCGCCCGAAGGTGACGTCGAGCGGGTGGCCTACCTGGTGTTGATGGGGCTGCTCCCGGCGCTCGTGGAAGGCGACGTGGCCACGTTCGGCTCGTCGCTGAGCGAGATTCAAGAGCGCACGGGCGAGTGGTGGGCGCCGGCTCAGGGCGGCACGTTCGCACCGGGCCCGTCCGCCGATCTGGTGCGCTGCATGCGCGAGTGGGGCGTCCCCGGTGTGGGGCAGAGCTCGTGGGGACCGGCCGTCTACGGCATCCTCGAGGGCGAGGCGTCGGCGGCGCGGCTGGCGGAACGGCTGCGCGAGGCGCTCGGTCCGCGCGGCGCCGTGTACGAGGGCCCGTTCCGCTCCGACGGAGCGCGCGTGTGGCGCGCGCAGCTCGAGGCAGAGTAGGGGGCGGAGCGGAGTAGCTTTCGTAGGGGCACATCTTTAGATGTGCCCGGCCAGTGAATGCCGTGACGAAAAAGATCGTCTTCGCCTTTGTCGCCGTGACCGTTGCGACGCTCGCCGCGCAGGACGCGACGCGCTTTGTTGTGCCGCGGACGCCATGGGGCGACCCCGATCTGCAAGGCCGCTGGCCCGGCACCGCGATGATGGGCGTGCCGATGGAACGCCCGCTGGCTGGCGGTGCACGCGGGGGACGTGGCCCCGGGCCGGGCATCGGCATCGGCCCGCCCGGCCACTGGGGTGAGCGCGGCACGCCGCAGCAGCAGGCATCGCTCGTGGTCGATCCGCCCGACGGACGCATCCCGCCGATGTCCGACGAGGGCACGCGGCGTACCGCGTCGCTGCCGAAGACCTGGTACTACGACAACGACGGCGGCGGTCCCTTCGCCGCGCCCACCGACCTGAGCGCCTACGACCGCTGCATCACCCGCGGCGTGGTCGGCTCGATGCTGCCCGTGGGCTACAACGCCGGCAACGAGATCGTGCAGGGGCCCGGCGTGGTGGCGCTGCGCAACGAGATGATCCACGAGACGCGCGTCGTTCCGCTCGATGGCCGCCCGCACCTCTCACCGGTGTTCCGGAGTTACATGGGCGACACACGCGGGCGCTGGGACGGCGACACGCTGGTGATCGACACGATCAATCTGACCGACAAGACCGGCGTGGGCGCCAACGGGCGCGCGCTCTTCCACAGCAGCGCGCTACACCTCACCGAGCGCTTGACGCGCACCGCCGCCGACCGCCTGCTGTACGCCGTGACGATCGACGATCCGCGGACGTGGACGCGCCCGTGGACCATGTCGTTTCCGCTCACGCGCGACGAGAGCTACGGCATGTTCGAGTACGCCTGCCACGAGGGCAACTACGGCCTCCGCAACATCCTCTCCGCCTCGCGCGCCGGCGAGCGGCCCTGACGTTACGTACGTTCCGTACGTAGTTGCGCGTCTTCAGACCCGCCTGTCTGCGGGCGTTCCGGTGAGCCTCCGATAAGAACCAGAGGGCCGCGCGGTACGCGGCGGCCCTGGCGGCGTTTCCCATCCTGGACCGCCACTGCGTCACGGTTCACGCTCAGGAGGCTTCATGATTCGCTCGCTTGCCGCGGCCGCCCTCGCCCTCGTGCTGGCGTCCGCCACGATTGCCGCCCAGGACCCCAAGACCGCCGAGGAGTTCGAGTCGAAGCTCGAATACACGACCGGCACCGTACAGCTCTCGGGCGGCCTGGCCACCCTCACGCTGCCCGGCTCGTTCCGCTACCTCGGTGAACGGGACAGCCGCAAGCTGCTCGTGGCGTGGGGCAACCCGCCCGAGGCGGGCGAAGGCGTGCTCGGCATGCTGGTGCCGTCCGAGATCAGTCCGCTCAGCGAAGACGGCTGGGCGATCGTGATCACCTACGACGACGACGGCTACGTGAACGACGAGGACGCGAAGACGCTGAACTACGACGAGATGCTCACGGAGATGCAGGAGCAGACCGCCGAGAACAACGAGGCGCGTGAGAAGGAAGGCTTCGAGCCGATCACGCTGGTGGGCTGGGCCGAGCCGCCGCACTACGACGCCACGTCGCACAAGTTGTACTGGGCCAAGGAGCTGAAGTTCGGATCGTCCACCGACCACACGCTCAACTACTCGATCCGCATCCTCGGGCGCCGCGGCGTGCTGGTGCTGAACGCCGTGTCGAGCGTCGGTCAGCTCGAGGTAGTGAAGGCCCGGACACCCGACGTGCTCGCCGCGGTAGAGTTCAACGAGGGGCACCGCTACGCGGACTACCTGCCCGGCACCGACAAGGCGGCCGCCTACGGCATCGGCGGACTGATTCTGGGAGGCGCCGCGGCCAAGGCGGGTCTCTTCAAGGGGATCTGGCTGGTGCTGCTGGCGTCGAAAAAGCTGGTGTTTGCAGGCCTGGTGGCCGCCGGGCTCGGGGTGAAGAAGTTCCTGAGCGGCCGGAACGCGGCGGAAGTGTAAGGAAAGCGGCAGGTGGGCTCCTGCCCACCTGCTCGCCTGCCTTGTATTACTTCGTCGCCGGCAATCCCGCCGCGATGCCCGTCGCTCCGGCGCTGCACTCCGGGTGGCCCCAGCCGCTCGCGCTCACGCCCGGCATCTGGCCGGCCTGCGGCGTGATGTCGTACACGATGTTGTCGGGCCGGCTCGCGTCGCCGCTCACGCCACCAGGCACGTGGTCCAGGTTGAGCGTGTTGCGCACGCGCCATGCGATGTTGTGGTCGGCGCACGACGAGTCGCCGCTGACGCCCACCGCACCCACGAGCGTCCCGTCGCCGTTGTAGAGCGCGAGGCCGCCGCCGAACACGTTCACGCCGCCGATGCGGCCGCCCACCATCGGGTCGTTGGCCTGGCCGTTGTGCACCGGGTTGCCGCCGTAGGCGACGTCGGTGTTCACGGGGTTGCTGGCCTGCAGGCCGAACAGGCTGCCGCCCGGCTGCACCGCGGAGTAGATGTTCGCGGTCGAGAGCGCCAGGCCCGGAAGGCTGAAGGCGTTCGCCGTGTTGGCCTTCTGCGCCGAGATCACGCGGCTGCCCGGCCACTGCTCGCCGCGGCCGGTGCCCGTGAACGCCACCGCACATACCACGCCGTCGCGATTCACGACGCTCGCCCACATGTGCAGCCCGAAGCCGCCGTTGGCCTGCGCCTGCGCGGCAGCCAGGGCCGCCTGCAGCGCGCCATGGGCCGGAACATCCTTGCAGGCGTTGCCGCCCTGGGCGCGCGCGTCGCCGGCGCCAATGGTCAGGCAGGCAGCCGCGATCAATCCGGGCACGAGTCCGCTTCTCTTCATATCGCTCTCCTCACGTGTGCGTGTTTGAACCGTGGAGTCCGGATGTCCGGACGTTCGGGCAGGGTACCGATTAGAGATAACGTTCTAGCGACGCCGTCCGAACGACGGATCCGGCGGCAGGATGTCGGCGTCGCCGGGACGTGCGAGCGGCGGGGGCGGCAATCCTTTTCTGACGTACTCGTCGATCACCTTCTCCTCGGCGCGCGCGGCGCTCAGCATGTTTCGAAGCGCGTTGTTCCCCTCATGGCATTCGTAGGGGAACACAGCGTATCCGGGTTGCGTCGAGAGCGGGACGCTGACGGAAAACGGCGCCGTCCATGTCTCAGAATCGGACACGGTGGCTTCGTAGCTGACCGTGTCGTCGCTGACGCGCGTGAGGCGTTCGACCACTTTCAGCTTCTCGCCATGCCGCGTGCCCGCGATCGCCGTGCGATCGGTGAACCGCGAGGTCTCGATCACCAGCGTGTCGCCGTCCCAGCGGCCCGTCGAGTAGCCCATGTAGCTCTTGAGCGCGGCGCTCACCGGCGCGCGGCCGTCGATCGGGATGATGCGCGCTTCGTGAATCATCTCGTGGCTGATGACGACGGCGGTGGGGGACTGGACGATGCGCAAGCCGTTGCCGTAGAGCGTCGGCAGCGCCGCCAGCGGTCCGCGCGAGATGCAGCGCTCGAAGAGGCTGCGGTCGTCCCACGACCGCGGCAGCAGCGGGTTGACGCCCTTGGCGATGGCCGCCATGCGTTGATCGGCGGCTGGTGTGCGCGCCGGCACGCGTCCGTTGGCGGGAGCGACGACGAGCGACGTCTGCCGCAGGCTTCGCGTGCCCACTTCGCCGACGAACGTGCCAGCCGCCACCTTGACGTCGCCGCGCGTTTCGTCGTCGCGCCGCTTGCGTGCCTCGAACTCCTCATCGGTGAGCAGGCGCCGATCGCCGAGCTCCACCGGCCGCTGCAGCGGCACGGTGCGCGCGTCGTCGCTCGTCCACACGCCCTGCAGGTCCGGATGGCCCCACGGCGTGCGCGGCGCCGCGTAGCGCTTCTCCTGCGCGAGCGCCGGCCAGGCGATGGTGAGCAGGAGGGCAGCGGTGACTCCGCGGAGCGTCATGGGCGACCTTCTTCGTAGTTGCGGGCCTTCAGACCCGCCTGCTGCCCCGCGCCACCGGATGCGATCGACGTATTCACCAGGAACCGCTGACCGTCCTTCGTGACGTCGAACGCGTGATACGCGCCGTACGGGTAGCGCAGTGTGAAGAGCGGTTCGACGCGTTCCAGTTTCACGCCGTTGTCCTCGAGCGTGATCGCGGCGGCCATCAGCTGCTGGCCGGGCGACACGTAGAAGATCTCCTTGCCGTCGCGCCGCCAGCGCGCCTGCGTGCCGCCGTCGGCCGACACGCGCCACGCGGGGCCCGGCGTCGGAAAGCGCGTCACGTACACCTCGGGGATGTCGGACTCCGCCGTGGAGCTGAAGGCCACCCAGCGGCCGTCGGGTGAGAAGGCCGCCCAGTTCTCGGACGCCTCGCTGCGCTGGAACGGCTTCGGCGTGGGATCGCCGCCGACCGCGAGCGACCAGATGTCGTTGCCGGTCTTGGGGCTGTTCGTGACGACGAGGATCGACGAGCCGTCGGGCGACCAGCTCACGGGCCACGCGCCCGCAGGCGCGTCGAGCAGCAGCGTGCGCGGGACCGCCGTGGCGGCTGGCGACGTGAAGAGGCCGGACTGTTCGGGACTGAACGCGTTGACGGCCACGCGCCGGCCGTCGGGCGAGAAGATCAGCCAGTTCTCGTCGGCCGCGTCGCTCGTGAACTGCTCCCGCTTGTCGGAGCCGGTCTCGTACATCCAGATGTTGCGCGTGCGCAGCGTGCGATCGGCCACCGCGACCGCGACGCGGGAGCCGTCGGGGGAGATCTCGAGGTTGCCGTGGTCGGCGAGTGGGCCCAGCTTGCCCAGCATCTTCCCGGCGCGGTCGAACCAGGTCAGCTGCGAGAGCACGAACGGCGCCTGCCGCTGCTGCGCCGCCAGCGGCGCAAGGGTCGCAACGATGACGGCGGTCAACAGGAGAGGCGGCCGGGCGGACACGCCCGCATCATACTCGCCACGCTTCTGGATGCGGAGCCCCGAGTCCTAAACGGCGGCCGAAGGCTCCGCATTCCAGATGTCCACCGCGCAGCGCCAGATGCCATCTGGATCTCGACGCCAGATAGTGACCGCACGACCCGTCGTCGTCACGGGTTCACCATCCGGCCCATTCAAGGTCACCGCGTCCGCGCGACGTCTCGACCTTCCGACGCGAGACGCGCCCATTCGGCATCGCGCTCGAGCAGCCGATCCTTCTCGACTTCGAGGTTCATCGGTGCGCCTCCACGGCGCGTTCCGAACTGCGCGCGACTACCAATGCGCATCCCGCGAGGACGACCGCGACCGGGAGCCAGAGCAGGCGCTCCTGCGCACTCGGCGTCACGGCGTTTAGTACCACGCCGAGCAGAGAGTAGGCGACCACCATTCAGATCAGCAACCGTGACGCGCGCCGCCAGCGGGGCAATGCAAGGTTGGCGCGCGCTGCGACGACCGCCGCGAAGGTCAACAGGAGCACCGCCGAGCCGGCGGCGACGACGCGCATATAAGACGGTAGCCGGCCGGGAAACGCGCCACCCATCGTGAACTCGCCCCAGGGCGCGCCCGCGGCCAGCGCGAGTTGGAAGGCGATGACGACCGCCGTGAGCGCGACATAGATCTTCGCGGCAGCCGTCGGCCTCATTATCGAGTGGCCGGCAACCGATATCGCTCTCGCAGGAGACGACAATGATGCGCGGTGTGCCCCAGGATGATGTAGACAAGTGCCCGAGCGCTCGTGCGGAACCCATTCGCAGTCTCGACACGAGGCCACGCGGTTGGAGGGATGCCGTTCACGAGCGCCAGCGTGCTCGCTCGCTGTAGCGTGAACTCCGACACCAGCTCCCCGATTGTGCGCAGGTGGAACTCGCCTGCTGGCACAAAGGTGTCGTCGAATCCTGGGAGTTCGGTCACGTCGCCGCGGCTGATCCGAAGCAGCCGGTAGGCAAAGACTCGTTCGGTATCGAGAAGGTGACCGATCACGGCGTCAGCATGGCCAAGAGTTTACGAGAACGCTTTGGGCGAATCGCTATCCGGTCTTCAAAGGCCCGGCGACCGTGTAAGCACTGAGGACGATGCCGGACGGCATTGCTTGCGTGCTGACGAGCTCGAATGCGCGTGCCGGGGTTCCCTCCGCAAAGAAGCGCTTCCCCGTGCCCAACAGGACCGGATAGACGACCAACAGGACTTCATCCGCAAGCCCATGTTCGAGCAGCGTCGATGTCAGCGTGATGCTACCCGAGAGGATAAGGTCCGGGCCGTCCTGCGACTTGATGCGGCGAATGCCCTCGACGATGTCCGGTCCAAGGCCCTCGAACGGCCCCCATTCAAGACTCTCCGGACGGTGGGTCGCGATGTATTTCGTTGCCGCATTCAGGCGGTCCGCTATCGGACTGCTCGGCGCCTTTGGCCAGAAGCCCGACCAGCTATCGTAGGTGCGTCGGCCAAGCAGCAGATCGAAGCTCTCGCCATGCGCGGCCATGATTGCGTCCCGGCCCGCGGGGGTCCGATAGGGCGCGGTCCAGTCGCCGTAGGGGAAAGCGCCATCGTCGCCGGAGACCTGGATCACGCCGTCCAGCGAGATGTGTTCGATGATTTTGAGCTGTCTCATTTGAGCTCCGCAGTGTCGACGACCCTGAGATCGATCTCCAGCGTGCCGCCCAGGATCTCGGCGTACCGCCGGCACAGGTCAATGGCGTCGTCCATTCCAGAGAGTTCCAGGACCGCGAAGCCGCCGACCAGCTCCTTCGACTCCGCGAACGGGCCATCGGTCGCGCGCAGGGTGTTGCTCGTGAACACCAGCCGCTTGGCCTTGGCGCTCGGCTGCAGGCGGATCGCGCGCACCAGCACGCCGGCCTCGGTCATCTCCTTCTCGAGCCGGGACAGCGCCGCCGTTTGCGCCGGGCTTCGGCCGCCCGCTTCGGTCGCCTGGTCGGCCTTGTCGATGAGGAGCACCTGCAATGGCGGGTTGTCAGGTGCCGGCATCAAGCCGATGTCCCATGGCTCGTTGACCTTGCCGACCTCGAGCTCGCCGTCACCGAGGATCGCGCCGTAACGTTCGGCCCAGCCGATCGCTTCCTCGCGCGTGCGCACCTTGAGCAGGAGCGTCGCCGCCGGCAGCTCGCGTTCGCCGCGATACGGACCCTGCTGTGCCGTGCACCGGCCGTCGCGAAAGACCAGGCGGGTGCGGGTCTTGCTTCCGGCGAGGCCGGCGCCGTCGATGAAACGGCCGGTCGCGGCGTATTCGCCGATGAACGCCCCCATCTTGTGCACGAGCTCCATCGGGGGCGGGTGTCCGGCCTCGGTGTTGGGATCGTTCTTGTGCATGATCATGAATCGCATCGTTCGACTCCTTCACCTACACGTCGATCGACGCGCCCACGAATCGACACTGGTCGGGCCACCTAACCGCCTTCGCTAAAGCTACGGCGCGTCAAGAAGGTGGCCCCCCACGACTGTGCTGGCCGGGCCGCCTGACCGCCTTCGCAAAGCTACGGCGCGTCAAGAAGGCGGCCCCTACGACCGACCGCGTCTATTGGGTGGGCGCGGGCTGGTGGTCGGGCAGCAGGACGCCGCCGCCGAAGCTCATTTTTGCCGGCGTGGTGCCGCCGGCCGTGATCTTCACCGCGCAGTACTTGAACTCCGGGATCTTCCCGAACGGGTCCAGCACCGGGTTGGTGAGCAAGTTCGCGGCCGCCTCGTAGTAGCAGAACGGCACGAACACGGCGCCGCGCGGCGTGCCGTCGTCGGCGCGCGCGTAGAGTGAAATCTCGCCGCGGCGCGACGCAATGGTCAGCGTGCCGCCGGGCTCGACGCCCAGGGCCTCGAGATCGAGCGGGTGAATCGACGCCACCGGCTCTGGCTCGATGTAGTCGAGGTTCGACGAGCGGCGTGTCATCGACCCGGTGTGCCAGTGTTCGAGCTGACGGCCGGTGATGAGCACGGTCGGGTACTCCGCATCCGGACGCTCAGCGGCGGAGATGAGGTCGGCGGGCACGAACTTGGCGCGGCCCGAGGCGGTGGGGAAGTTCTCGATGAAGACCACCGGGTCGCCGGGGTCGCCTTCCTTCACACACGGATACGTCACCGACGACTCGCGCTCGAGCCGATCCCAGGTGATGCCGGCAATCGAGTCCATGCACACGCGCATCTCGTCGAACACCTCGCGCGGATGCGTGTAACGCCAGTCGAGCCCCATACGCTGCGCGAGCTCGACGAGCAGATCGAAATCGGGGCGCGCGTCGCCGGGTGAGTCAATCGCCTTGCGGCCCAGCTGCACCATGCGGTCGGTATTGGTGACGGTGCCCACCTTCTCGGGCCACGCGGTAGCGGGCAGCACCACGTCGGCGAGGTACGCCGTCTCGGTGAGGAAGATGTCCTGGACGACGCAGTGATCGAGCGCCGCCATCGCCTCGCGCGCGTGATCGACGTCGGGGTCGGACATCGCGGGGTTCTCACCCATGATGTACATCCCGCGGATCTCGTGCTTCTTCGCGGCGTTCATGATCTCGACGACGGTCAGGCCCGGTTCCGGATCCAGCTCGATCTTCCACAGCGTCTCGAAGCGCTGCCGCGCCGCGGGGACATTCACGCGCTGGTAGTCCGGGTAGAACATCGGGATCAGGCCCGAGTCGCTCGCGCCCTGCACGTTGTTCTGGCCGCGCAGCGGGTGCAGCCCCGACCCGGGCTTGCCGATCTGGCCGGTGGCGAGCGCCAGCGCGATCAGGCAGCGTGCGTTGTCGGTGCCGTGCACGTGCTGCGAGATGCCCATGCCCCACAGGATGATCGAGCCCTTCGAGGTGGCGTAGAGCCGGGCCACGTCGCGGATGGTCTTGGCGTCGATGCCGCAGATGGGCGCCATCGCCTCGGGGGTGAACTTCTTGACGTTCTTGGCCAGTTCCTCGTAGCCCGACGTGCGATCGGCGATGAAGTTCTCGTCGACCAGCCCCTCCTCGACGATGACGTTCAGCATCG
>DASRPM010000276.1:0-8548 GCA_035646375.1 Vicinamibacterales bacterium | reverse complement strand
CTCTCGTCGCCGCTGTGCTGATGACCGGCGGTGCCGCTTGGGCGCAGCCCCCCGCCGAGCCGAAGATCTGGACCGTCAACGCCCGCGCCGGGCTAGCCCTCACGAGCGGCAACACGGACACCTCTACGGTGAACGCCGCCTACGACCTCATCTACGACCCGCAGACGCGCAACGTGGTGAAATCCGACGCCCTTCTCATCCGCGGCAAGACCGCCGGTGAGGTCACGGCCAGCCGGCTCGGGCTCACGTCCGCGACGAGTACATGCTGAAGGACGGTGTGTTCGTGTTCGGCCAGAGACCAGTACCTGCGCGACGAGTTCAAGAGCATCGACTACTTGGTGGCGCCGGGCGGCGGCGTCGGCGTGAGGCTCTTCGACACCATGCATCGCCGCGCTGTGGAAGACCAAGAACTGGGACGACTCGCTCTATACCTTCGGCATCGGTGTCGCGGCCGCGATCTCGATGCGCGCAGCTCAAGGTGGAAGTGCTCGACACCTACAAGAACCTGCCGCCGCTGGCCACCATCAAGAAGAACGACGTCGCGGTGCTCATGGCGATCGTCTACGAGATGTAACTGTCCGTGGGGCGGCGGCTGACGTCCTTAGGCCTATTGCCGTAGTCCGGCGTGCTTGTACATCGAAGTCGCGCCGGCGAAGGCAGATACGGCCGGGGACGGCAGCCGCTCGATTGTCTTCGGCGTTACGGCCTGTAGTCCGCCGACGCTTCGGCGGTCTTCACCACGTCCTTGCCGCCGGTGCGCTCGAGGATGTCCTCGGCCTTCTTCGCCCATTGCCTGTCGTCGCAGTGCACCGACAGCAGATACGCACCATCGCGGATACGGCCCGCGTAGCGCTTGGCCTCCACCTCGGGAATGCCGGCGCCGATCAGGCCGCCCACGAGACCGCCGGTGGCCCCGGCCGCACCGGCACCGGCCAGCGCTGCCACCACCGGGCCGGCCGCGACGAGCGGTCCGATGCCGGGAATGGCGATGGCGCCGATGCCCACCAGCCAGCCGAGCACGCCGCCCACGGCCGCGCCGGCGCTGGCGCCGGCCGCGATGCCCTCGGGCGTCTTCGTGTTGATCTCGTGCGCCAGGTCCTTCGTGGTGCGATCGCGATCCGGAAGAATCGCCGAGATGTCGCTGTTGCGGAAGTTCGCCGCGCGCAGCGCCTCGAGCGCGCGCTCGAACGATTCGCGATCCTTGTAGAGCCCGTACGCCACGATGTCAGTCGTCATGAGTTCCCCCTTCTGGCGAGCCTCTGCCATGAACCTGTTGTTCACAGGCTCTCAGTGCAGGTTTCGTTCCTGACTATTGAAGAGGCTCGTGGTCGGGCCACCTCAAGGGGGCCCCTACGACAGCAAGAGAAGAGCTTTCCCTACCCGGCCCACCTGACCTACCCGACCCACCTGACCAAGTGAGGCGCTAAGCGCTCTGCGACATCACGTCGCGGACGATGCGCAGGAGCGCGTCGGGATCGACCGGCTTGACGAGGTGCATGTTGAAGCCGGCACGGGCGCTGCGGCGGCGGTCGCCTTCCTGACCCCAGCCGCTGACCGCGATGAGCACGATGTTGCCGCCCCACGACTGACTGCGGATGCGGGCGCACACTTCGTGGCCGTCGATGTCGGGCATGCCGATGTCGAGGAGCACGACGTCGGGGCGGAAGCGCTCGGCCTCGCGCAGCGTGGATTCGCCGTCGTAGACGGTACGCACCTCGCACCCCACGGCCGACAGCAGCGCGGCTTCCATATCCGCCGAGTCCACGTTGTCGTCGGCCACGAGCACGCGGCGTGGCAGCGGCGCGTCGGTGACCGCGGGCGCGACCGGCCGCTCCTGCACGACGACATCGTCGGGGCAGACCGGCAACCGCACGACGAATTCGCTTCCGAAGCCCGGGCCGTCGCTCACGGCCTGAATGCTGCCGCCGTGCATCTCGACGAGGCGATGCGCCAGCGACAGGCCGATGCCCACGCCGCCCGGCGCGTGGTCGCGCGCCATGGTGGCCTGCGTGAACGGCTCGAACACGCGGTCGAGCATGTCGGGCGCGATGCCGATGCCGGAGTCGCGCACGCTTACCACCACCCAGCCGGGCGCGGGGCGCACCATCAGATTGACGCGGCCGCCGGGCTTGCTGTACTTCGCGGCGTTGTTGAGCAGGTTGCCGAACACCTGCGTCAACCGCGCATGGTCGGCATCCAGCCACACGGGCTCGTCGAGGCCGTCCACCTCGAGCTCCAGCCGCTGCTGGTCGATGAGCGGGCTGGCAATCTCCATCGCGGATTGCAGCACTTCGCCCAGCCGGACACGCGCCCGCTGCAGGGTCAGCGTGTTGCGCGACAGCCGGGACGTGTCCAGCAGGTCGTCGAGGAGCCGCGCCATGTGCGCGGTCTGCCGGTCGATGATGTCGCCGCACCGCACGATGAGCGGATGCGTGGCGTGCGCCCGGAGGATGCCGACCGAGGTGCGGATGGGCGCCAGCGGGCTGCGCAGCTCGTGCGCCAGGACCGCGATGAACTCGTCCTTGGCGCGCGCGATCTGCTGCTGCATGGTGGCCGCGTGCCGCTGGTCCGTCACGTCGTGGCTGGTGACGATCATGCCGAGGAACTCGCCCGAGGGCGACGTGCGCGGAGCGCCGTTCGACATCATCCAGCGCCATTCGCCGTCCGCCCGCCGCATGCGGGCATCGCTCTGGAACGGCCGTCGCGTGCGCAGCGCCTCGAACAGCGCCCGCAGGTACGAGCTGTCGTCTTCGTGCAGCGGCATGCGCCAGCCGCTCTGCGTCGACTCCTCGGGCGACACGCCGAAGAAGGAACAGTACTCCTTGTTGACGAACTCGACGACGCCGCTGGGGCTCGTCACCCACATCATCATCGGCGTCTGATCGGCCATGGTGCGGAAGCGCTGCTCGCTCTCGCGCAGCGCCTCGGACCGCTCGGTCACGCGCCGGTCCAGCGATTCGTTCAGCTCGCGCAGCTGCTCCTCGGCGCGCCGCCGTTCGGTCACCTCCAGCAGCAGCGCGCGGTTGGCCATCACCAGCTCGCGGCTCTTGCGGTGCAGCTCCACGAAGACGGCCACCTTCGACCGCAACACCGTGGCGTTCACCGGCTTGTGCAGGTAGTCCACCGCGCCGGTGCCGTAGCCGGCCACCACGTCCTGATCCTCGTTGTAGAACGCGGTGAGGAAGATGATCGGCACCGCCGCCGACTTCTTCCGCTGCTTGATCAGGTGCGCCAGCTCGAACCCGCTCATGTCCGGCATGCGGATGTCGAGAATGAGGAGCCCGAAATCCTCGGAGACGAGCGACATCAGCGCGTCGTTGGCGCTGCCAGCGCGCACCAGGCGGTAGCCCGGATCGTCGAGGATCGCTTCGAGCACCTTCAGGTTGGCCGGCTCGTCGTCGACGATCAGGATGTTGACGCGCCCGTCGGCGACGACGGTGGGCGAGTTCCGGTCCGCATCGGGTGCGGTGGATCCTTCGAAGGGTCCGACGACGGCGTCCGGCGGTTTGCGCTCCACGGCGTTCAGCGGAACAGCCACACGCGCATCAGCGACAGGAGCTGATCGGTGTTGACCGGTTTGGCGATGTAGTCGCTGGCGCCAGCGTCGAGACACTTCTCGCGGTCGCCTTTCATGGCGCGCGCGGTCAGGGCCAGGATGGGGAGAGTCCTGAACTCTGGCATCTTGCGGATCTCCTTGATGGTCTCATAACCGTCCATCTCCGGCATCATGATGTCCATCAGCACGATGCTAAGGTCATCCGTGTTCCGGACGATCTCGACGGCATCTCGGCCGTTTGTCGCGGGGATGACGTCCATGTCCTGATTCTCGAGGAGGGACGTCAGGGCGAAGATGTTTCGCGCGTCGTCGTCCACCACGAGGATCTTGCGGCCGCGCAACGCCTCGTTGGAGCGGTGCAGGCGCTCGAGCATCCGCTGCTTGTCCTCGGGCAGGTCGGTGATGACGCGGTGCAGGAAGAGCGCCGTCTCGTCGAGCAGCCGTTCGGGCGACTGGACGTCCTTCAGGATGATGCTCTTGGCGGCCGACTTCAGCCGCCGCTCCTCGTCGGCGCTCAGGTCCTTGCCGGTGAAGACCACCACCGGCACGTCGGCCAGCGCCGGCTCGGCTTCCACCAGCTCGAGCAGCTCGAAGCCGGTCATGTCCGGCAGGCGCAGGTCGAGCACCACGCAGTCCACATTGCCGCTCCTCATCGTTTCGAGGGCCTCGTGCCCGGTGGACACCGCCACCGTTTCGATGTCCTCGTGATCCAGCAGCTGCACGATCGACTCGCGCTCGACGTCGTTGTCCTCCACGACCAGCAGCCGCTTGATGCGCGGCGTGGTGAAGTCGACGATGCGGTTGAACGCCGCTTCGAGCCCGTCGGTGGTCGGCGCCTTGACCAGGCACGAGAACGCGCCGTGCGCCAGCCCGTGCCGGTTCTCCTCGTCCGCGCTGATGATCTGCACCGGGATGTGGCGCGTGGTGGGATCGAGCTTGAGGTTGTTCAACACCGTCCACCCCAGCATGTCGGGCAGCAGGATGTCGAGCGTGATCGCCGTCGGCCGGTACTGCCGCGCCAGGGCCAGCGCCATCGTGCCCTTGGCGGTGACGATGCCCTTGAAGCCTTTGTCGCGCGCCATGCCGAGCAGCACCCGCGCGTAGTGCGGATCGTCCTCGACGATGAGCAGCGTGGCGTCGGTCTCCGCGATCTCGTCGCGATCGTCGGGCACCTGCTCCTCGCGCTCCGGCGGGAGCACGGCGCGCGAGATGGCCTCGGTGTTGCGCGGCTGCGCCTTGACGCTGTCGGGGCCGGCGTAGTGCAGCGGCAGGAAGAGCGTGAACGTGCTCCCTTCGCCGGGCACGCTCGACAGGCGGATCTCGCCGCCGAGCAGCGCCGCGAGCTCGCGGCTGATGGCGAGGCCCAGCCCCGTGCCGCCGTACTTGCGCGACGTGCCGGCGTCGGCCTGCTGGAACGCCTCGAAGATGAGGCGCTGCTTCTCCGGCGCCACGCCGATCCCGGTGTCTTCGACGGCAAACGACACCACCGTCGGCGCGTTGCGGAGCACCGGGTGGTCGGACGACCAGCCCGAGGGCGCGAGGCCGACGCGCAGCTCCACGTGCCCCTGCGTGGTGAACTTCACGGCGTTCGACAGCAGGTTCTTGAGAATCTGCTGCAGGCGCTTCGAGTCGGTGTCGAGCGTGCGCGGCAGATCGGGCGACGCCTCGATGCGGAACGGCAGGTTCTTGGCCTCGGCCACGTGACGGAAGCTGCGATTGAGGTTGTCGAGCACACCGCTGAACGAGATCGGCTCGACGTCCACGGTGACCGTGCCCGACTCGATCTTCGACAGGTCGAGAATGTCGTTGATCAGGTTGAGCAGGTCGGAGCCCGACGAGTTGATGTTGCGCGAGAACTCGATCTGCTTGAGCGAGAGGTTGCCGCTAGGGTTGCCGGCGAGCTGCTGGCTCAGGATCAGGATCGAGTTGAGCGGCGTCCGCAGCTCGTGCGACATGTTGGCGAGGAACTCGGACTTGTACTTCGAGGTGAGGGCCAGCTCCTCGGCCTTCTCTTCGAGCGCGCGCCGCGCCTGTTCGACCTCGGCGCTCTTGCGCTCCACCTCGGCGTTCTGTTCGGCGAGCAGCTTCGCCTTGCTCGCCAGCTGTTCGTTGGTTTCCTGCAGCTCCGCCTGGCGGGACTGCAGTTCCACCGTGAGCTGCTGGCTCTGGCTCAGCAGACCCTCGGTGCGCATCGTCGCCTCGATGGTGTTGAACACGACGCCGATGCTCTGCGTGAGCAGCTCGAGGAACGCCAGCGACGCCGGCGTGAACGCGTTCAGCGTCGCCAGCTCGATGACGGCCTTGGTCTGCCCCTCGAAGAGCACCGGCAGCACCACGACGCTCAGGTTGGTGGCGCGGCCGAGACTCGAGGAAATCGTCACGAAATCGGGCGGCACGTCGGTGAGGAGGATGCCCTTCTTTTCGAGCGCGCACTGCCCGGCCAACCCCTGCCCGGGCCGGATGGTGGACGGCAGCGCGTCCTCGCCGCTGTGAGCGTAGCTGCACAGCAGGGTGAGGCGCGCGTCCTCTTCGACGCCCGTGAGGTGATAGATCGCGCCCTGTTGCGCGTGCACGAGCGGCGCCAGCTCCGAGAGCAGCATCTGGCCGACGGTGTTCAGCTCGCGCTGCCCCTGCAGCATGCCGGTGAACTTGGCGAGGTTGGTCTTCAGCCAGTCCTGCTCGCGGTTGCTCTCGGTGGTCTCGCGCAGGTTCGAGATCATCGTGTTGATGTTGTCCTTGAGCTGCGCCACCTCGCCGCGGGTCTCCACCTGAATCGATCGCGTCAGGTCGCCCTTGGTGACGGCGGTCGCCACTTCGGCAATCGCGCGGACCTGCGTGGTGAGGTTCGCCGCCAGCAGGTTGACGTTGCCGGTGAGGTCCTTCCACGTGCCGGCCGCGCCGGGCACGTTGGCTTGGCCGCCAAGGCGCCCCTCGACGCCGACTTCGCGCGCCACGTTCGTCACCTGATCGGCGAACGTTGCCAGCGTATCGGTCATGTTGTTGATGGTGTCGGCGAGCGCCGCCACCTCGCCCTTGGCCTGCACGGTGAGGCGCTGACTGAGGTTGCCGTTGGCCACTGCGGTCACGACCTTCACGATGCCGCGCACCTGCTCGGTGAGGTTCGAGGCCATGAAGTTGACGTTGTCGGTGAGGTCCTTCCAGGTGCCGCCCACGCCGGCCACCTGCGCCTGACCGCCGAGCTTGCCTTCGGTGCCCACCTCGCGCGCCACGCGGGTCACTTCATTCGCGAACGAGTTGAGCTGGTCCACCATCGTGTTGATGGTGTTCTTCAGCTCGAGGATCTCGCCCTTCACGTCCACCGTGATCTTGCGGTTCAGGTCGCCGCGCGCCACGGCCGTCGTCACCTCGGCGATGTTGCGCACCTGGGCCGTGAGGTTGGCACCCATGGTGTTCACCGAGTCGGTGAGGTCCTTCCAGGTGCCGGCCACGCCGGGCACCACCGCCTGCACGCCGAGACGGCCCTCGGTGCCGACCTCGCGCGCCACGCGCGTGACTTCCGACGCGAACGAGCGCAGCTGTTCGACCATCGTGTTGATGGTCTCCTTGAGCTGCAGGATCTCGCCGCGGACGTCCACCGTGATCTTCTTGGACAGGTCGCCGTTGGCCACGGCAATCGTCACGTCGGCGATGTTGCGCACCTGATTGGTGAGGTTCGACGCCATCGAGTTGACGTTGTCGGTGAGGTCCTTCCAGGTGCCGGCCACGCCTGGCACGGCCGCCTGACCACCGAGCTTGCCTTCCGTGCCGACCTCGCGCGCCACGCGCGTCACTTCCGAGGCGAAGGCCGACAGCTGTTCGACCATCGTGTTGATGGTTTCCTTGAGCTGCAGGATTTCGCCCTTCACGTCCACCGTGATCTTCCGGTTCAGGTCGCCGCGGGCAATTGCCGTGGCCACGTCGGCGATGTTGCGCACCTGACCGGTGAGGTTGGACGCCATCGAGTTGACGTTGTCGGTGAGGTCCTTCCAGGTGCCGGCCACGCCGGGCACCTGCGCCTGGCCACCGAGCTTGCCTTCCGTGCCGACCTCGCGCGCCACGCGGCTGACCTCGGCGGCGAACGAGCGGAGCTGGTCCACCATCGTGTTGATGGTTTCCTTCAGCTCGAGAATCTCGCCGCGCGTATCGACCGTGATCTTCTTCGAGAGGTCGCCGTTGGCCACGGCAATCGTCACCTCGGCGATGTTGCGCACCTGCGAGGTGAGGTTGTTGGCCATCGAATTGACGTTGTCGGTGAGGTCCTTCCAGGTACCGCCGACGTCGGCCACCGCGGCCTGACCACCGAGCTTGCCCTCGGTGCCGACTTCGCGCGCCACGCGGCTGACTTCCGAGGCGAAGGCGTTCAACTGGTCCACCATCGTGTTGATGGTGTTCTTCAGCTCGAGGATCTCGCCGCGCACTTCGACGGTGATCTTCTTGGACAGATCGCCGCGAGCCACGGCGGTCGTCACCTCGGCGATGTTGCGCACCTGACCCGTCAGGTTCGACGCCATGAAGTTGACGTTGTCGGTGAGGTCCTTCCACGTGCCGGCCACGCCGGGCACCTGCGCCTGGCCGCCGAGCTTGCCTTCGGTGCCGACCTCGCGCGCCACGCGCGTCACCTCCGAGGCGAACCCGTTCAGCTGGTCCACCATCGTATTGATGGTGTTCTTCAACTCGAGAATCTCGCCGCGGACGTCCACCGTGATCTTCTTCGAGAGGTCGCCGGTGGCCACGGCGGTCGTCACGTCGGCGATGTTGCGCACCTGACCCGTGAGGTTCGACGCCATCGAGTTGACGTTGTCGGTGAGGTCCTTCCAGGTGCCGGCTACGTCCTTCACGACCGCCTGGCCACCGAGCTTGCCTTCGGTGCCGACTTCGCGCGCCACGCGGCTCACTTCCGAGGCGAACCCGTTCAACTGGTCCACCATCGTGTTCAGGGTGTTCTTCAGCTCGAGGATCTCGCCCTGCACGTCGACGGTGATCTTGCGGGAG
>DASRPM010000275.1:0-7846 GCA_035646375.1 Vicinamibacterales bacterium | reverse complement strand
TCAGAAAGACGATCCGCCGAGCGCCGCGCCGATGCGCGCCTTCAGCGCTTCGAGCGTCGCGGGCGAGCCGGCGAACAGCTCCTCGGGGTAGCGGCTCTCGCGGCTCATCGCCTTGTAGATGGCGTCGCTCTGATACAGGTTCAGGCCGAGGCCGGCGAGGTACTGCAGCTTCAGGTTCGCGTCGGTGTTGATCTGCGCGTCGCGCAGCCAGGCGGCCATGTCGCTGCGCCGGCCGGCGTAGGTGCCAAAGAGCTCGACGGCCGAGTTGATGCCGATCTCGCGCAGCGACTGCGCGATCGGCGCGTTGGCCGGATCAGCCAGGCGCGCCTGCACCGCGTCCACGTCGATCTTCTCGTTCTCGAGCTGCCCGAACAGCACCAGGTCGTAGCCCTGCCCGTTGACGGTGTTGGCGAACACGGCGCCGTTCGGGAAGGCCTCGAGGAACGTGGCCACTTCGCTCTTGGCCGCCGCTTCGGTGCTCTCGTACAGCTGCACGAAGAGCGTCACCACGCCGCCCGGATTGAGATGCGACTTCACCACCTCGAAGAACTCGCGCGTGTAGAGCGTGGCGGCGCCCTTCACCCAGGGGTCGAGCGGGTCCGAGGTGATGGCGTCGAACTTCTCGTCGGTCGTGAGCAGGTAGTGGCGCGCGTCGTCGAGGTGCACCTTCACCTTCGGGTTGGCGACCACGTTGAAGTTGTGCTGCGAAAAGTACGTCGAGACGACCTTCGGCACGAGCGGCTCGATCTCGGCAATCGTCTGGTCCTTGACCAGCGGATCGACCGACACCGCGCCGGCCGTCACGCCGGCGCCGCAGCCGATGACGAGCACCTTCGTCGGGCGCTTCGGCACGAGCGTCGTGATGTGCCCCAGCATGCGCTGCAGCCGCATGTCCTGCGGCTCGCTCGACGCCTGCACCTTGCCCGCGTTGTGGTAGTTGAGCGAGCCGCTGGGCGTGCGCGACACCGCCACCGACGCGGTCACACCCTCGCCCACGTAGATGATCTCGTTCTGCCCCACCCACGTCGCCGCGTAGCGGCCGTAGGCGACGAGCAGGCCCGGGAGCGGCGGCACGACACGCGCAAACAGCCCGGCGGCCGCGGCCACCACGATGACCCGCACCAGCGACGGCAGCGACGCCCGGAACCCGCGCGCGTCGCCCGGCGCGGCGCCGAGCAGGAGCAGCCCCGACAGCGCGGCAATGCCGATGAGCACCTGCTGCGTGATCTGACTGCCGACCACGCCCACCATCCCGAGCCCGGTCACGAGCGCGCCGACGATCGCGCCGACGGTGTTGGCCGCGTAGACGCCGCCGACCAGCCGGGCCGAGTCCTGCCCTGGCGCCGCGACCGACGCGAGCGCGAGCGGGAAGCTGGCGCCCCAGAGAATCGCACCCGGGAGCATCACCCAGAAGGCGCGCACGAGATCGAGCTGGAAGTTGAACACCACGCTCGTGGAAATCGACGGGTTGATCGGCCAGTACGGCAGCGACGCACCGGTGGCGTAGCCCGCCCACGCGAGCGCCGCGCAGAGCGACACCTGACACCAGCCCAACGCCTGGCGCGGGTTCGAGGCGTTCTTCGCCAGCGCCGCGCCCACACTGCTGCCGATGCCGAGGCCGACGAGGAAGACGGCGAGAATCAGCGAGAACGTATAGGCCGTGGCTCCGAAGATGAGCGACAGCATGCGCGTCCACACCACCTCGGAGCCGAGCGCCGTGAGGCCGGATAGCGCGATGGCCACGTAGACGAGCCGCGTCTCCGTGGTCGTGGCGGCCAGGGGCCGCGGCTCGGTGCCGTCGCTCGTAATCACGGTGCGCGGCGTGAACTGCGCCACGACGAACGCGAGCAGCGCCACGACGAAATTCAGCCCGACGGCCACGAACGTCGCGCGCGGCATGTCGTACACGCGAAGAAGATAAAAGCCCGCGATCAGGCTGCCGGCCACCGCGCCGGCCAGATTGCCGCCGTAGAAGAAGCCGAGCCACGACACGCCGCGCGGCGACGTCTCCACCCAGCGCGCGATGGCGGGAAGAGTGGCGCCCATGAGCAGCGTTGGCGGAAGGAGGCACACGCCGGCCACCACGGCGCGAAGCACCAGGTTGGCGGGGCCGGAGCCGGCAATCGCGGTGTACCAGCTGCCGATCAGCGGCACCGCGTAGAGCACGATCACTCCGAACACGCCGATGCCGACCTCGAGGAGCGCGTACACGCGCAGCGGATGGCTGGCCGGGTTCAAGTAGCGTGGCAGCAGCCAGCTGCCCAGGGACATCCCGCCCATGTAGACGCCCAGCAGCACACCGAGCGACACGGCCGAGGAACCGATCGACAGTTGGAGCAGCTGGAACCAGATGACTTCGTAGATGAGGGCCGCGCAGCCGGACCCGACGAACAGCACCAGGAGCGCCGGAAGCCAGCGCTCGGCGACCCCGAGGCTGGCGGCGGGCCTCGAGGCTTCTTCGAGGTTGGTCATTGTCCCCGGCATACTACCAGAGGCTCTGCGGTATTTACCCTAGGCGCAGACCGTAAGAGCCCCGGCCCGGGCCATCGCCGTGAGCGAGCCGCTCGCCTCGCACGGCTCGCCGTCCACGTGGTAGCGGATGGTCCCGGTGGCCGTCACCTGCGCCTCGACCGCCTTCTCCATCGACACGCCAGGCACGCGGTCCAGATCGCCGCGGAAGAGCGCCGGGATCCGCCGGACGATCCCGAACAACGAGCGGTCGTCCACTACGACGACGTCGATCCGGCCGTCGTCGACGCGAGCGCGCGGTGCGATGAGGGCGCCGTTGCCGTACTGGCGGGCGTTGGCAAAGGCCACGAGCAGCGGCCGCACGTCGCGCGCGGCGCCGTCCACCACAATCCTCATCGGTGTCGCCCGATGAGAGAGAAGCGCCGCGGTGGACTGCACGACGTACATCGAGAGGCCGCGACGCGCGTGGCCCGTCGCCGCGAAGCGGTGCGCCACGTCGGCGTCGAGGCCGATGCCGGCGACGTTGAAGAAGAGATGCCCGCCGAGCTCGCCGGCGTCGATGCGGCGCCGCCCCGCCCCCAGCGCGCGCTCGAAGGCGGCGCGAGGCTCCAACGGCAGGCCGAGCTCGCGCGCCAGGCCGTTGCCGGATCCGCTCGGCACCACGCCCAGGGCGGTGTCACGAAACACCAGCGCCGACGCCACCTCGTTCACGGTGCCGTCACCGCCCCAGGCGATCACCACTTCCGCGCCGCGCGACACGGCAGCCTGGGTGAGCTCGTGCGCGTGATGGCGGCGCTCGGTCACGAAGATCTCGGCCGGAACGCCCTGCGCCTCGACGAACGCCGCCGCCTGCTCGGCGCGCCGGCGGGCCGTGTCGGGCCGTACACCCAGACCGGACACCGGGTTGATGATGATGGCGACGCGGGACGGCACGCGGAGCAACTGTACTGGCGGGTCGGCGCGGCCCGCAAATGGCGCGGCCCGCACGCAACTACGCATCATGTTTTAATGGCAGCGTGCGGCTGGCAGCCATCGACATCGGCACCAACTCCATTCACATGATCGTCGTGCGGGTCCGCGAGGATCTGTCGTTCGAAGTCGTGGATCGCGAGAAGTCGATGGTCCGGCTCGGCGCGGGCGGACTCGACGGCAAGGCGCTGACCGCCGACGCCACCTCAGGGGCCTTGCGCGCGCTCACCACCTTCAGGCGCATTGCCGACTCGCACAAGGTGGACACGATTCTGGCGGCCGCCACGAGCGCCACGCGCGAAGCGCCCAACGGCGGCGAGTTCCTGGCGCGCATCGAGAGCCACACCGGCATCCGCCCGCGCGTCATCGGCGGACAGGAAGAGGCGCGGCTCATTCACATGGCCGCCACCTACGGCGTGGACGTGGGCGCCTCGCGGGCCGTGGTGATCGACATCGGCGGCGGCAGCGTGGAGCTGACGCTCGGCGACGCCGCCAGCCTGCGGCTGGCGCGGAGCGTGAAACTGGGCGTCATCCGGCTGACGCAGGGCTACGTGAAGAGCGACCCGCTGAGCCACCGCGACGAGCGCCGCCTCACCAAGCACGTGCGTCACGACATCGACGGCATCTGCAAGCAGATCGTCGCCGCGGGGTTCGATCGCGTAATCGGCACGTCGGGCACCATCCTGAGCCTGGGCACGATGGCGGTGGCGGCCGCGCGCGGCGTGGTGCCCACCGAGCTCCGCAACCTGCGGGTACCCGCCAAGCACATTCGCCGTCTGCGCCGCCAGGTCGTGGAGATGACCGACAAGGAACGGCTGGCGCTCCTGGGGCTCGACCCGCGCCGCGCGGACCTCACCGTCGCGGGCGCCGTGCTGCTCGACACCATCCTGCAGCGGTTGGGCGCCGAGGACCTCACGCTCTGCGACCTGGCACTGCGCGAGGGGCTGGTGCTGGACTACATCCGGCGGCACCAGAAGGAGATCGTCCATATCGAGCAGATTCCCGACGTGCGGCGCCGCAGCGTGCTGGAGCTGGCCGAGCGCTGCAACTACCACGGGGATCACGCCCGGCACATCGTGCACCTGTCGCTGGCGCTGTTCGATCAGACGCGCGCCCTCCACGGGCTCGGCGATCGCGAGCGCGAGTGGCTCGAGTATGCAGCGCTGATGCACGACATCGGCTCGCACATCAGTTTCGGCCGCCACCACCGGCACTCCTATTACCTGATCACCAACGGCGACCTGCGCGGCTTCCAGCCCGAAGAGATCGAGATCATGGCGCTCGTGGCGCGCTACCACCGGCGCAGCACGCCCAAGACGTCGCACGAGGAATACGCGCGCCTCCCCTCCGGCCGGCGGCGCACGGTCCAGATACTCGCCGCCATGCTACGGGTGGCCGAGAACCTCGACCGCAGCCACTCCCAGGTCATTTCGGGTGTCACCGTGAAGGCCCGACAGGGCGACATGCGCGTCGAGCTCGCGGCCAGCGGAGACGCCGAGCTCGAGATGTGGGCAACCGGGCGGCACATCGCCCCGTTCGAGGAGGTCATCGGACACCAGGTGAGGCTGGTGCTCGCCAGCGCGGGCCGTTCACGGCTGCCGGCGACCGCGCCCAAACGCCGCGCCCCGGCCCGGAGGACGGTCCGGGCCTGAGCGGCCGCGTTACATTGAATTTACACGTCCGAAACCAATGCGAAATTCACGGCCGGTACGGTGGCTGCATGGACCGGACCCCGTGACCACCGCCGACCGCGCACTGCCCTCCCTGGCCGGGCTGGCGGCTCGTCCACACAGCACCGTCGAACAATCTGGCGCTCCCAAAATCGAGTCGATCGGCCTGAATTTCTACTACGGGCACACTCAGGCTCTGCGGGACATCTCGGTCAAGCTGACGCCGAACGTCGTGACCGCCTTCATCGGCCCCTCGGGCTGCGGGAAGAGCACGTTCCTCCGTACGCTCAACAGGATGAACGACATCATTCCCGGCGCGCGCGTCCAAGGCCAGGTGCTCATCGACGGCGTCGACATCTATCAGGGCGTGGACGTGGTGCAGTTGCGCCGCCGCGTCGGCATGGTCTTCCAGAAGTCCAACCCGTTTCCCAAGTCCATTTTCGAGAACGTGGCCTACGGGTTGCGGATCAACAAAATGACCAGCTCGGCGTCCGAGCTCGCGGGCCGGGTCGAGGAGAGCCTGAAGCAGGCGGCGCTTTGGACCGAAGTCAAGGACAGGCTGCACTCGTCTGCCCTGGCGCTCTCGGGCGGGCAGCAGCAGCGGTTGTGCATCGCCCGGGCGCTCGCCGTGCGGCCCGACATCCTGTTGATGGACGAGCCGGCGTCGGCGCTCGACCCGATCGCGACGCAGCGGATCGAGGAGCTGGTGTACGACCTGAAGAAGGACTACACGATCGTGATCGTGACGCATAACATGCAGCAGGCGGCGCGCGTCTCCGACTACACCGCCTTCTTCTGGCTTGGAAAGCTCGTGGAGTTCGACCGGACCGAGAAGCTGTTCACGGCGCCGGCCGAGCAGCTCACCGAAGACTATGTGACGGGGAGATTCGGCTAGTGCCCATGGACCGTGTCGTTCCACACTTTCAAGAGGAGCTCGAAGCGCTCCAGAGCCGTCTGCTCGAGATGGGCGGGCTGGCCGAGGAACGCGTCCGCGCCTGCATCGAAGCGCTCGAATCGCGCGACGTGAGCCTGGTGGCGCAGGTGATGGGTGGCGACGAGCCGATCAACCAGCTCCACATCGAAGTGGACAACCGCTGCTTCCGGCTGCTGGCGCTCTACCAGCCAATGGCCACGGACCTGCGCGCCATCGTGTCGGCGGTGAAGATCAACACCGACCTCGAACGTGTGGGCGACCTGGCGGTGAACATCGCCGAGGCGGCGCAGCGCTATACCGCCCACCCGCCGGTCAAGAAGCTGATCGACATCCCCACCATGGGCACCATCGCCCAGACGATGCTCCGCGACGCGCTCGACGCCTACGTGCGCCGCGACACGGCGCTGGCCCATGCCGTGCTGAACGCGGACGACGAGCTCGACGCCTTGAAGACGCAGGTCTTCCGGGACCTGCTCACCTACATGATCAAGGATCCCGCCACGGTGGAGCCGGCGCTCGACCTGATTCTGATCTCCCGGCACCTGGAGCGGATTGGCGACCACGCCACCAACATCGCCGAAGACGTGATCTTCATGGTGTCGGCGCAGGACGTCCGTCACCATCCGCCGGCGCACGAACGGGCCTGATACCCCGATCGGGTAGATCGCCGTCCCGGCTGGTTTCCGGTTATAGAATGGATCGGATGGGCGAGGCTCGCCTGTGCGTCCTGTGCCGTACGCGTCCGCCGGACGAGCGGTGGAGGCCGTTCTGCAGCGAGCGCTGCCGCAACGAGGACCTGGCGCGATGGGCCGATGGCCGGTACCACGCGCCGGGCGAACCCGAGCCGACGCCCGATGCCAGCAACGAGCGCGACGCCAGCAACGATCTCGATCCGGACTGAGTCCCTTTCGCCATGCCCGACACCCTGACCGTCACCGACAACCGCACCGGCAAACAGTACGAGATCCCGATCAAGGACGGGGTGATCAACGCCACCGCCCTTCGCCAGATCAAGACCGGACCGGACGACATCGCCGGGCTGGCCACCTACGATCCGGCCTTCATGAACACGGCGTCGTGTCGCAGCAAGATCACCTTCATCGACGGCGATCAGGGCATCCTCGAATACCGCGGCTACCCTATCGAGCAGCTGGCCGAGCAGTCCACCTATCTGGAGACCGCGTACCTCATCATCTTCGGCGAGCTGCCGAGCGCCTCGCAGCTGAAGGAGTGGACGACCCAGATCACGTTCCACACGATGCTGCACGAGAACATCAAGAAGCTGATGGAAGGCTTCCAGTACGACGCCCACCCGATGGGCGTCTTCCTCAGCACCGTCGGCGCGTTCTCGACCTTCTACCCGGACGCCAAGAAGATCTTCGACGAGGCCTCGCGCAAGAAACAGATTCACCGCCTGATCGCGAAAGTCCCCTCCGTCGCCGCCTACGCCTTCCGCCACAGCATCGGCCGCCCCTACATCTACCCGGACAACGACCTCAGCTTCACCGGCAACTTCCTGAACATGCTGTTCCGGATGACCGAGCTGAAATACAAGGTCGACCCGGCGCTCGAGCGGGCGCTCGACGTGCTCTTCATCCTGCACGCCGACCACGAGCAGAACTGCAGCACGAGCGCCATGCGCGGCATCGGCAGCTCGCACGTGGATCCGTACTCGGCCATGGCCGGCGCGGCGGCGGCGCTCTACGGTCCGCTGCACGGCGGCGCCAACGAAGCGGTGCTGCGCATGCTCACCGAGATTGGCTCGGTGCAGAACATCCCCGGCTTCATCAAGCGCGTAAAGGCC
>DASRPM010000274.1:0-2158 GCA_035646375.1 Vicinamibacterales bacterium | reverse complement strand
CCGCGCGCCAACGCACGCCAGGCGGTGATGGTGTGGATCTTCGGGGGCGCCTACGCCGAGGGCGGCGGCAACAGCCCGCACAACGACGGCGAGAGCCTGGCGAAGAAAGGCGTCGTCGTCGTCAACTTCAACTACCGCCTGGGACCGTTCGGCTTCTTCTCGCATCCCGAGCTCACGAAGGAATCCGGTCGCAACGCCTCGGGCAACCAGGCGCTGGCCGACAGCATCGCGGTGCTGCGCTGGGTGAAGACCAACATCGCGGCGTTCGGCGGCGACCCCAACAACGTCACCATCTTCGGCGAGTCCGCCGGCGCCGCCATGGTGGGCGGCCTGGTGGGATCACCGGTGGCCAAGGGGCTCTTCCACCGCGCCATCAGCCAGAGCGGCGCCTGGATGGGCCTCGGGATGGGGCCGATGCTGCCGCGGGCGCGCGCCGAACAGTCGCAGGTCATCGTGCCGGGCGCGCGCGGCCGCGGCCGCGGAGACGGCGCGCCGGCCGGACCTCCGCCGCCGGCCCCGCCGCTGCCGCCGCTCGCCGAGCTGCGAGCACGATCGGCCGACGAGGTCACGAAGACGCTGCGCGGCGCCGGCATGATCATCGACGGCTACATCGTGCCGGAAGACCAGTCGCTCACCTTCGCCAACCGCCGCCAGAACGCCGTGGACGTGATTGCCGGCTTCAACAAGGACGAGCACTCGAGCCTGGGCGGCAACGTGGCGTTCCGCGACACGATGGCGTGGCACATGCGCCTGTTCGCCGAGCGGCAGGTGGCACTCGGCAAGCGCGGCTACTGGTACACGTTCACGCACGAGCCGCCGATCGAACCGGGCGCGCGAGATCTGAAGGCGACGCACGCCGCCGAAATCGTCTACGCGTTCAACAACCTGTGGGCGCCGCGCGTCTTCCCGGACTCGAGCTCGCCGAAGCTGGCGTCGGCGTCGGAAAAAGACAAGGCCGTGGCCGAACTGATGTCGTCGTACTGGGTGAACTTCGCCAGGACCGGCGACCCGAACGGCAAAGGCCTTCCCACCTGGCCGCGCTTCAAGGACCGCAACGCGCCGCCGCACGTCATCGGCGACATCAAGGAATTCCCGAGCGCCGGGACGCTGAACGCGTACGACTCGAAGTACGCCGAGGTCATGAAGGCGCTCACCACCGCCTCGAACTGATGCGACTGGCCGCCATCGTCCTCACCGTCGGCGCGTGCGCCGGAGTGGCGGCGCAGGCGCCTGTACCCGCGGGGCAGCGCAGCTTCGAGGTGGCGTCGGTGAAGCCGCGCGATCCCGCCAACCCGCGCTCGATGATGGTGGCTGATCCGTCGGGCCGGTTCACGGCGATGAACATCCCGGTGGTGATGCTGATCCGGACGGCGTATGGCCTGCAGAACGATCAGGTCATCGGCGGTCCCGACTGGATGCGGTCGGACGGCTTCAACATCACGGCGAAGGCGCCGGACGGCACGCCGGTGACGGCGATGGGGCCGCTGCTCGAGTCGCTCCTGGCCGAGCGCTTTCAGCTGACATTCCACCGCGAGAAGCGCGAGCTGCCGGCGTTTGCGCTCGTGACGGCCCGGAGCGATGGCAGCCTGGGACCGCGGATGAAGCCGAACCCGTGCGTCTGGGATTTCACCAAGCCGCCGGGGCCGCCGGTCCCGGGCCAGCCGCAGTGCGGCAACATCAGCGAAGGGTTCGGCCGCATGACGCTGAACGCGATGCCGGTTCCGGTATTCCTGCAATACCTGGCGCCGAAGGTGAATCGCGTCATCGTCGATCGCTCCGGCCTCACGGGCAACTTCGACATCGAGCTGCAGTGGACGCCCGACCAGCTGCCGCCGCGGCCGCCCGGCGCGCCCGCCGACCAGCCGATTCGAGTCAACGGCGTCGACATCGACCCCAATGGCCCCTCGCTCTTCACGGCGATCCAGGAGCAGCTCGGTCTCAAGCTCGATGCGACCCGCGCGCCGGTGGACGTGCTGGTCGTCGATCGGCTGGAGCGCCCGACGCCCGATTAGCGGACGTGGGGGCCGCCTTCAGGCGGCCCTGGCCTCCAGACGGCCGCCCGCCACGCCGATACCGGGTCGATGGCGGAGATTCAGCCCAACGGCGGCAGCACGCGCACGGGGACGCGGCTCACCCTTGCCCTGTTCGGCTACTTCAT
>DASRPM010000273.1:0-4176 GCA_035646375.1 Vicinamibacterales bacterium | reverse complement strand
GATCTACCGCGTTCGGGGATGAAGACGGCTTTGGGCTTTGGGCTTTGGGCTCTAGCCGTGGAGGGCTTTTGACGATTCCCAGAGCCAACCATGCCTAGAGCCCAGAGCCTAGAGGCTAGAGCCTTCCTTCAGTCCCCATCGGAGGAGCAGCGCTCCGACAGTAAACCCTGCTCCGACGGACACCATCAGAAGCAGGTCTCCGCGTTTCAGCCGCTGGTCCTCGATGGCCGTGTTCAGCGCGAGCGGAATGGTGGCGGCGGTCGTGTTGCCGAACTTCTCGACGTTGATGACCACTTTCTCCACCGGCACCTGGAGCTTCTCGGCGGCCGCGAGGATGATGCGCCGGTTGGCCTGGTGTGACACGAAGAGGTCGAGATCGGCCGGCGTCACGCCGTTGCGCTCGAGCAGCCGCCGGCAGGCTTCCTCGGTATTACGCACGGCGAAGCGGAAGACGGTCTGGCCGTCCTGCTTCACGAAGTGGAGCCGCTTGTCCACCGTCTCGTGCGAGGCCGGGTGCCGGCTGCCGCCGCCGGGCATGCAGAGTGCCGCGCCGCCGCTCCCGTCCACGTAGTTGACGAAGTCGATGATGCCGATGCCGTCCTCACTGGTGGCTTCGACCACGGCCGCGCCGGCGCCGTCGCCGAAGATCACGCAGGTCGTGCGGTCGGTGTAGTCGATGATGCTCGACATCACGTCGGCGCCGATCACGAGCGCGTGCTTGCTGGCGCCGGTGGACACCATGTTGGCGGCGGTGGTCAACGCGTAGGTGAATCCGGAGCAGGCCGCCCCGAGATCGAAGCCCCAGGCGTTGGTGGCGCCGATGGCGTGCTGCACCAGACACGCCGTGCTGGGGAACATCATGTCGGGCGTCGTGGTGCCGACGACGATGAAGTCGATCTGGTCCGGCGTCAGGCCGGCGCGCTCGATGGCGAGCAGCGCCGCCTTCGTGGCGAGCTCCGACGTCCCGACCCCCGGCTCGGCGATGTGGCGCGACCGGATGCCGGTCCGCTGCACGATCCATTCGTCGCTCGTCTCGACCATCTTCTCGAGGTCGGCGTTGGTGAGCAGCTTGGGGGGAACGTAGGTCGCGAGGCTCGCGATGCGCGCACGGCACACGGTGCGCGGAGCGGCGGTTACCACAGACGCGAATCCTTCCTCGGGGGAGTGAGCCCGAAATACTCGTAGGCGCTCGCGGTGGCGACGCGGCCCCGCGGCGTGCGATCGAGGAACCCGGCCTGGATGAGGAAGGGCTCGTAGATGTCCTCGATGGCGTCCTTCTCTTCGTGAATGGCGGCGGCCAGGCTGTTGACGCCCACCGGCCCGCCGCCGAACTTGTCGATGATCGTGCGCAGCAGCTTGCGATCGACCTCGTCGAAGCCGCGCTCGTCGACCTCGAGCAGCGCGAGCCCGTCGCGGGCCACGCCGGCCGAGATGCGGCCGTCGGCCCTCACCTGCGCGAAGTCGCGCACGCGCCGCAGCAGACGATTGGCGATACGCGGCGTGCCCCGCGAGCGGCGGCCGATCTCGCGCGCCGCGTCGTCGTCGATCGGCACGCCGAGAATGCGCGCCGAGCGGCGCACGATCTCGACGATGTCGCCCTCGTTGTAGAAGTCGAGCCGGTGGACGATGCCGAAGCGGGCGCGCAGCGGCGACGTCAGCAGTCCCGCGCGGGTGGTGGCGCCCACCAGCGTGAACTTCTGGAGCGACACCTTGACCGACTTGGCACCGGGGCCCTGCCCGATCATGACGTCGAGCTCGTAGTCCTCCATCGCGGGATAGAGGATTTCCTCGATGGCCGGCGGCAACCGGTGGATTTCGTCGATGAACAGCACCTCGTGCGCCTGCAGATCGGTGAGCATCCCGGCCAGGTCGCCCGGCTTCTCGATGATCGGGCCGGCCGTGGCTTTCACGGGCACGCCCATCTCGGCGCCGATCACGTACGCCAGCGTCGTCTTGCCGAGGCCGGGCGGGCCGTAGAGGAGCACGTGATCGAGCGCCTCGCGCCGGCCCCGCGCCGCCTCGATGGACACCTGCAGGTTGTCGCGGATCCGGTCCTGCCCGATGTACTCCGTCAGCGAGCGCGGCCGCAGCCCGGCTTCGTACTGCGCCTCGTCGTCGGCGGGCACACCGGTTGTCACGCGTTCGGCCATGGCTGGTTCTTGCGGCCTTCCTACCGGCTCCGCATGAGCTCGCGGAGCGCGGCCTTGAGCGCGACCTCGAAGGTGGGCTCGCCGCCCGCGGCAAGCGCCGCGTCGGCAGCTTTCTCGGCCAAGGGCCGATGATATCCGAGGTTCTGCAGCGCCGAGAGCAGGTCGTCGCGCAGCCGATCGCCCGGCGACGCCGTGGCGGCCGCCTCCTCGGGCTCGACTCCGAGCTTGCTGACACGGTCTTTCAGTTCGAGCACGATGCGCTCGGCCGTCTTCTTGCCGATGCCTGGAATACCGGTGAGCCGCGCCACGTCGGCGCGCAGCACGCAGGCGACGAGATCGCGCGCCTCCATTCCCGAGAGCAGCGCGACCGCCATCTTCGGACCGATGCCGCTCACGCCGATGAGGCGCTCGAACAGCTGCCGTTCGAGATCGGTGAGAAATCCGAAGAGCTGCAGCGCGTCCTCGCGGACGTGCGTGTAGACGCGCAGCTCCACCTCGCCCGGGGGCTCCGCCACGCGGTAGTAGGTGGACAGCGGCACGTGCAGGTCGTAGCCGACCCCCTGCACGTCCACGGTGAGCCGGTTGGGATGTTTCTCGAACACGCGCCCGCGGAGGAACGAAATCATCCGTTGGCGGGCGGACGATACTGCCGCCAGCTGCGCGGCGGCCGCGCGCGCCCCGCGGCGGCCCGGCTCTCTTCGTCGAGCCGCGCCTTCAGTCCGCCCCGCGGCACGTTGTGCAGGTGACAGATGGCGACGGCGAGCGCGTCGGCGGCGTCGTGCGGCGAGGGCGCCGCGGCGAGTCCCAGGAGCAGCTTCACCATCATCTGCACCTGCGGCTTTTCGGCCCGTCCGTTGCCCACCACGGCGCGCTTCACTTCCGCCGGCGTGTACTCGACCACTTCACAGCCGGCCTCGACGGCAGCCAGCATGGCCACTCCGCGCGCGTGCCCGAGCCTGAGCGCGCTGCGGGCGTTGACGGAATAGAACACGTTCTCGATGGCGACGCAGTCGGGCTGCGCCGTGCGCAGCAGCGACGTCAGCTCGCGATAGATGTTGGAGAGACGCTGCGGGAGCCCGGCGGCGGGTGGCGCCGTGATGGCGCCGCACGTCACCAGCTGGTGGCGCCGACCGTCGCTCTCGACGCAGCCGTAGCCGGTGCGTTCGGAGCCGGGGTCGATGCCGAAGATTCTCACGCCAGGGAGGCCTCGATCTCCTTCTCTTCGATGTCGAAGTTCGCCCACACGCGCTGGACGTCGTCGTGGTCGTCGAGCATCTCCATCAGCTTCAGCATGGTCCGCGCGTCGCTGCCTTCGAGCTTGATGTAGTTCTGCGGCACCATCGCGACCTGCGCGCTCGCGGGCTCGATGCCGAGCGCCTTCACCGCATCGCGGACCGACTCGAACGCCTCCGGGGCGCACATGATCTCCCAGGCGTCGCCGTCGTCGTTCATGTCGTCGCCGCCGGCCTCGAGCACGGCGTTGAGCAGCTTTTCCTCGTCGGCCTTGTCCTTCTCGACGAACACCTGCCCCTTGCGGGTGAACATCCAGGCCACGCTGTTCTCCGCCGCCAGGTTGCCGTTGTACTTGCCGAGCATGTGACGGATCTCGCCGACGGTGCGGTTCTTGTTGTCGGTGACCGACTCGATCATCAGCGCCACGCCGCCAGGACCGTAGCCCTCGTAGGTGATCTCTTCGTACGAGACGCCCGGCTCCTCGCCGGTGCCGCGGCGAATGGCGCGCTCGATGTTCTCGCGCGGCATGTTCGCCGCCTTGGCGTCCGCGATGATCGTGCGGAGGCGCGGGTTCATGCCGGGGTCGCCCCCGCCGTGACGCGCCGCGACCGAGAGTTCCTTGATGAGGCGCGTGAAGATCTTGCCCCGCTTGGCGTCGGCGGCGCCCTTCTTATGCTTGATTGTGTGCCACTTGGAATGGCCTGACATGCGCAAAGTCCCCCAAAAACCAGTAGAAAGCGACCGCGAATTTTACCACGCGCGTCGCATCGCCAGTGGGGCGAGGCTTGTCAGC